>NZ_CP080519.1:5640000-5942500 GCF_019468465.1 Amycolatopsis sp. DSM 110486
GGTGCAGATCCTCGCCGACGGCGAGGGCAACGTCATCCACCTCTACGAGCGCGATTGCTCCGTGCAGCGCCGCCACCAGAAGGTGGTCGAGCTCGCGCCCGCGCCGAACCTCGACCCCGAGCTGCGCGACCGCATCTGCGCCGACGCCGTGCGCTTCGCGCGCAAGATCGGCTACCGCAACGCCGGCACCGTCGAGTTCCTGCTCGACCGCCAGGGCAACCACGTGTTCATCGAGATGAACCCGCGGATCCAGGTCGAGCACACGGTGACCGAGGAGGTCACCGACGTCGACCTCGTGCAGTCCCAGCTGCGCATCGCCTCCGGCGAGACGCTGGCCGACCTCGGCCTCTCGCAGGACAAGATCTACCTGCGCGGCGCCGCGCTGCAGTGCCGCATCACCACGGAAGACCCGGCCAACGGCTTCCGCCCCGACACCGGCATGATCAGCGCCTACCGCTCCCCGGGCGGCTCCGGCATCCGGCTCGACGGCGGCACCGCGTTCTCCGGCACGGAGATCAGCGCCCACTTCGACTCGCTGCTCGTGAAGCTCACCTGCCGTGGCCGCGACTTCAAGACCGCCGTGGGCCGCGCCCGCCGCGCGGTCGCGGAGTTCCGCATCCGCGGTGTCTCCACGAACATTCCGTTCCTGCAGGCGGTGCTCGACGACCCGGACTTTCGCGAAGGCCGCGTCACCACGTCGTTCATCGAGGAACGCCCGCACCTGCTCACCGCCCGCCACTCGGCGGACCGCGGCACGCGCCTGCTCACCTACCTGGCCGACCAGACGGTGAACCGCCCCCACGGCGAGCGCCCGCGCACCCTCGACGCGACGGCGAAGCTGCCGAAGCTGCCCGCCGACGTGACACCGCCGGACGGCTCGAAGCAGAAGCTCACCGAGCTGGGCCCGGCCGGCTTCGCCCGCTGGCTGCGGCAGTCGCCGATGCTCGGCGTCACCGACACGACATTCCGCGACGCCCACCAGTCGCTGCTCGCCACGCGCGTGCGCACGAAGGATCTGCTGGCCGTAGCCCCGGTCGTCGCCGCGACCGTGCCACAGCTGCTGTCCCTCGAGTGCTGGGGCGGCGCCACCTACGACGTCGCTCTGCGCTTCCTGGCCGAGGATCCGTGGGAACGCCTCGAGCAGCTGCGCAAGGCCGTGCCCAACATCTGCCTGCAGATGCTGCTGCGCGGCCGCAACACCGTGGGCTACACGCCGTATCCCACCGAGGTGACGCACGCCTTCGTCGAGGAGGCGGCCGCCACCGGCATCGACATCTTCCGCATCTTCGACGCCCTCAACGACGTCGAGCAGATGCGGCCGGCCATCGAAGCCGTGCGCGAAACGGGTACCGCCGTCGCCGAAGTGGCGCTCTGCTACACCTCCGATCTCTCTGATCCCCACGAAAACCTCTACACGCTCGACTACTACCTCAAGCTGGCCGAGCAGATCGTGGGCGCCGGGGCGCACATCCTGGCCATCAAGGACATGGCTGGCCTGCTCCGCGCACCAGCCGCCGCGAAGCTCGTGACGGCGCTGCGCAAGGAGTTCGACCTCCCCGTGCACATCCACACGCACGACACGGCGGGCGGCCAGCTGGCCACCTACCTCGCCGCGATCCAGGCGGGCGCGGACGCGGTCGACGGCGCCGTGTCATCCATGGCCGGCACCACCTCGCAGCCGTCGCTCGGCTCGATCGTCGCGGCGACCGACCACTCCGACCGCACCACGGGCCTCGACCTGCAGGCGATCGGCGACCTCGAGCCCTACTGGGAGAGCGTGCGCAAGATCTACGCGCCGTTCGAGGCCGGCCTCGCGTCGCCCACGGGGCGCGTGTACCACCACGAAATCCCGGGCGGCCAGCTCTCGAACCTGCGCACGCAGGCCATCGCGCTGGGCCTCGGCGACCGCTTCGAGGACATCGAGGCCATGTACGCCGCGGCCGACAAGATCCTCGGCCACCTCGTGAAGGTCACGCCTTCGTCCAAGGTGGTCGGCGACCTCGCGCTGCACCTCGTGGGCGCCGGCGTCTCACCCGCGGACTTCGAGGCCGAGCCCAACAAGTTCGACATCCCGGACTCCGTGATCGGCTTCCTGCGCGGCGAGCTCGGCGACCCGCCGGGCGGCTGGCCGGAGCCGTTCCGCACCAAGGCTCTGGAGGGCCGTTCGGCGGCCAAGCCCGTGGCGGAACTGTCCGAAGAGGACCGCAAGGATCTCACCGACAACCGGCGCGCGGCCCTGAACCGGCTGCTGTTCCCCGGCCCGACTAAGGAGTTCGAAGCCCACCGCGAGGCCTACGGCGACACGAGTGTGCTGTCCAGCAAGGACTTCTTCTACGGTCTGCGCCCGGGTGAGGAGTACGCGGTCGACCTGGAGCCCGGCGTCCGGCTGCTCATCGAGCTCGAAGCCATCGGTGAGGCCGACGAGCGCGGTGTGCGCACGGTGATGTCGACGCTCAACGGCCAGCTCCGGCCGATCCAGATCCGCGACCGTTCCATCGCCTCGGACGTCCCCGCGACCGAAAAGGCCGAGAAGGGCAACCCGAAGCAGATCGCGGCTCCCTTCGCCGGTGTGGTGACGCTGCAGGTGGCGGAAGGCGATCAGATCGAGGCCGGCGCGACCGTGGCGACGATCGAGGCGATGAAGATGGAAGCTTCGATCACCGCGTCGGCGGCGGGCAAGGTCGGTCGGTTGGCGATCACCTCCGTTCAGCAGGTCGAGGGCGGGGACCTCCTCATCGTGCTCGAGTAGCGCGTCGCTGCGCCAGTTTCGACCGTCGCGAACGGTCCGTTCGTGCCATCACGGCGCGAATGGACCGTTCGCGCCGTGATGGGCTCGTCTCGACCGGCGTCG
Organism: Amycolatopsis sp. DSM 110486; assembly: GCF_019468465.1. NCBI lineage: Bacteria > Bacillati > Actinomycetota > Actinomycetes > Pseudonocardiales > Pseudonocardiaceae > Amycolatopsis > Amycolatopsis sp. DSM 110486. The sequence continues at coordinate 5,642,852 of NZ_CP080519.1, forward strand.
CCGCGCTAACGTCGGGCGCATGCTGATCAACGCGGTGCCGCAGTGGCAGGGCGCGATCGGCCCCCGGGCACGGGGACTGGTCGAGGGCTGCCTCGCGCTTTCCGAGCTGGCCGGGCACGTCCTCGGCCTGCCGGTGCACCACATCCACCAGGACCCCGAAACCTCCGACGCGGTGTCGGGCGTCGCCAACCGGGCCGTGCTCACGGGCACGAACCGAGGGGCGCAACTTGCCGCGCTCGAAGCACCTGGCGGCCCGGTCCTGACGATCGGCGGCGACTGCGGAGTCGAGCTCGTGCCGATCGGCGTCGCGCGGTACCGCTACGGCCCGGCGCTCGGCGTCGCCTGGTTCGACGCGCACCCCGATCTGAACACGGCCTCGTCGTCGCCGTCGGGCGCGTTCCACGGCATGGTGCTGCGGTCGCTGCTCGGCGAAGGCGACGAGCAGTTCGCGGCGAGCCCGGCTGTCGAAGCCGGCCGGGTGGCCTTGTTCGGCACGCGGGCTTTCGACGCCCCGGAGGAAGAGGCCATCGGCCGAGGTTTGGCTGTACGCACCGACAATGCCGTCGCGACGCTGCGTGAGTCCGGCGGTGAGCAGGTGTACTTGCACCTCGACCTCGACGTCCTGGACCCGGCGTCCTTCGGTGGCGTCAACTACCCGGAGCCCGGTGGGCTGACGGTCAGCGAGCTTGTCCGGGCGATCGATGCACTGTCCGAAATGGACGTCATCGGCGCGGGGATCACGGAGTGCGTGGGCATAGAGCTCGAGATCCTCGAGCCTGTGATCGCCGCGGTGGGGAGGGTGCTGCTGCAGGACTGAACCCGTTTGCCCACGGGCGGATTCCGCTTCGGCGGTGATCTTCGCCCCGGTGCGCGACCACGAGTGAGTACGGCCAGAAGGAGGTGTGCCCGAGCCGTACCGGATGTGGTCTGCGAAGTGGCGAAAAGCTCGCCGGCCGGGTTCAGGGGATCATTGTTGGTCCTGCGGAACGTCGCTCAGGGCTGCCCGCGCGGCGTCGACGGCTTCCTCAGGATCGACACCCAGCTCCCGGACGCGCTGGGCGTACTCGGCGGCAGCATCGCGCAGTAGTGAGGCGCGGTCCGGCCGCTCGGTCGAGCTGGTGACGACTGTTCCCTTGGCGCGAGCCGTGGTCACCCAGCCGGCGGCCTCGAGTTCGCGGTAGACGCGGGCGATCGTGCCGGAGGCGAGCCCGAGGTCTCGGGCGAGCTGGCGGATCGGCGGCAGCCGGGCGTCGACCGGCAGCGCGCCGGTGCCGATCGCGCGGACGATCTGGTCGTGGACCTGGCGCCACGGCGCGACGCCGTTGTTGGCGTCGACGGTCACTCGCAACGGCATCTACTTCGCCGTCACCGGCGCGGGCAGTTTCCGCGGCGGCGTGGCGATCGCGATGAACGCGGCCAGCGTGACGACGAACGCCAGGAACGACGCCAAGTTGCCGCCGGGCCAGGCGCACATGCCGGTGGCGAGCCCGAGCGCGACGCGTGCGCTCCGGCAGCGCAGCGCCAGGTCGACGTCGGGATCACCCGCGGCCGGCCGTCGGACGGCGAGGAGCACCACGCCCCACGCGACGGCGGTGGCCGCGACGGTGATGCCGAACAACGTCCATTCGCCGATCACGGCGAGGTGGACCGCGGCGGCGAGCGCTGCCAGCGCGGAGACGACGATCGCCCACAGCGGGGCGAAGTCGAGGATGCCGCGTGGCGCCAGCACGGCTTCGCGTCGCGCGCTCGGAGACGGACGTTGCGCGAGCACTTCGGCGATCAACCCGCCGAGGAGGAGCACGGTCATGATCGCGTTGAGGTCGATGGAGTTCGCGAAGTCCGCCGCGCCGGGAATGAACGGGAGGCCCACGAAGAGCCACGGATACCAGAACCTGCGGCGACGCAGATAGTGCACGGCCACGGACACCTGGTCCGGGGTTGCGTCCGGCAAGCCCCATTTGGCGAGCAGGCGCGCGCCCTGGCGTTGGCCTGGCCAGAGCACGAACAGGATGGCCAAGCCGAACAGGCCGCAAGCGATCGCGACGCCGACCACGGAGTCGAGCTGCATGGTGTGATCCCCCTGTCTTGTATCAAGTGAATGATACAAGACGGATGGGCGTCGTGCACAGCGCCGGTCCCGTTGCCACTGAGCGACGACGAGGAGCTAGGTGCGGGGAACGGAAAAGAAAAATCCCGGCCACTCGGGCCGGGATCTCTCTTCTGCGTGCCGTCAGTTCTTGAGGTCCGCCATGATCTCGTAGGAGCGCAGGCGGTCTTGGTGCCCGTGGACCATGGTGGTGACCATGAGCTCGTCGGCGCCCGTGTCGGCGAGGAGCTGGTCGAGTCCCTTTCGGACGGTCTCGGGCGAGCCGATGATGCTCGAGCCGAACCGGTCGGCGAGGAACGCGCGGTCCATCTCCGTGTACGGGTACTCGGCGGCTTCTTCGGGCGTCGGCAGCGCGATGGGGCGGCCGCGGCGAAGGCTGAGGAACGTCAGCCCGCTGGGGCCGGCCAGGAACTGCGCGCGCTCGTCGGTCTCCGCGGCGACCACTGACACGCCGAGCATCACGTACGGCTCGGCCAGAGTCTCGGACGGGCGGAAGTTCTCCCGGTAGAGCTGCACAGCCGGCAGCGTGTTCTCGGCGGCGAAGTGGTGCGCGAAGGAGAAGGGCACACCGAGGCGGCCGGCCAGCTGCGCGCTGAAGCCGGACGAGCCCAGCAGCCACAGCGGCGGCTTGTTGCCCTCGGCGGTCACGGCGTTGACGCCGCGCGCCGGGTCGCTCTCGAAGTACTCGAGCAGCTCCATCAGCTGCTCGGGGAAGTTCTCGGCGGACAGCCCGCCGGGGCCGCGCAGCGCGAGCGCCGTGCGCTGGTCGGTGCCGGGCGCGCGCCCGACGCCGAGGTCGATGCGGTTCGGGTGCAGCGCCTCCAGCGTGCCGAACTGCTCGGCCACCACGAGCGGCGCGTGGTTGGGCAGCATGATGCCGCCCGACCCCACCCGGATCGACTCCGTGGCGTCGGCGACGGTCCCGATCAGCACCACCGTGGCCGAGCTGGCGATGCCCGGCATGTTGTGGTGCTCGGCGAGCCAGTAGCGGCGGTACCCCAGCCGCTCGGCGTGCCGGGCTAGGTCGATGGTGTTGCGCAGCGCTTCGCCGACCCCGTGCCCGTCCGAGACGGGGGAGAGGTCGAGCACGGACAGCGGGACGTCAGGCAGAGAACTCACGCTGAGCAGTAACGCACACGACGGCTGTTCCCTTCCCGGCGAGTCAAGGTCGGGTGGCCGGCGTTCGGTCGAGATCGGACGCACCAGCGGTTCGCCGCCGGGTGGCGAGGGGTTCGCCACTCGGCGGCGAATCCGTGGTCGGGCCGGGGCCGGGCTTGTGGCCACGGTCCACTCGGGTGCGTGGCCTCTGCCGGAGTGCTGGGTTCGGTGGTGCGTGTCTTGGTCGCCGCGGCAGGCGAGGCCGTCGCCGATCAGTGGCGAATCTGGGTCGCGCCGTGTCGTCGGGGCCGCGACCCCGGCGAGACGGCGCGGACGCGGACGAGTCGGAGCGAGCGGGTGCGTGGCCTGCCTGTGGCAGGCCTCACGGTCGGGCCATGGGGTGCGGGTCTCTTGTACGCGCAGCGTGCCCTGTTGGGCACGAGGTCATTCCGCGTTGGGTCGCGCGGGTGTCGCCGATCAGCGGCGAACCGGCGCCCGACCCATTCCGGACGCGGCCGCGCGGCTCGCCGACCGAGGCGCGCGGCCAGCCAGTGCTGCGGGGCCTGGGAGCCCGGCGGGCGCGAGGCCTGGGCGGGCGGGGCCCGGGAGCGCGGCGGGGGTGGAGGCCGGGAGCGCAGCGGGTGCAGGGCCCGAGAGTCCGGTCGACTCGATCACCTGGCCAATACCGGAGATGCCGAGCCAGCCGGGGCGTCGCCGCTGAGAGGCAAATGCCTGAAGGCGGCGGAGGGTCAGGTGCTGGGCAGCCAGTCCGGGTTCGAGGCCAGGACGATGAGGTGCTGGGTCGCCCGGGTGAGGGCGACGTAGAGGACGCGGCGGCCGGTGGAGGACTCGGTGACGAGATCCATGGGTTCGACGAGGACGACGGCGTCGTACTCGAGGCCCTTGGAGTCGAGGCTGCCGACGACCTTGAGGCGTTCGTCGGTCTCGTCGGTGAACCAGGCGTTGACCTCGGGGACGCGGTCCATGGCCGTGATGACGCCCACGGTGCCTTCGACCGAGCCGAGGAGTTCCTTCACCGCGGCCTGCGTCGCGCCTTCCAGAGCGCCGGCCTCGACGGGGCGGACCTCGGGCTCGATGCCGGTGGTGCGGACGGCGCGGGGGAGCTCGTCGGCCTGGGCGTGGCCGGTGACGACCTTCGCGGCGAGGTCGAAGATCTCCGCGGAGTTGCGGTAGTTGGTGCGCAACGTGAAGCGGCGGCGGGTGGTCTTCACGCCGAAGGCCTGGTCGCGCGCGGCGGCGGCCTCGTCGGGGTCGGGCCAGGAGCTCTGCACCGGGTCGCCGACGACGGTCCAGCTGGCGTACTTGCCGCGGCGGCCGACCATGCGCCACTGCATGGGGGACAGGTCCTGGGACTCGTCGACGACGACGTGGGAGTACTCGTCGTAGTGCTCGGGCCGGTGGGTGCCGCCGCCGGTGCTGCCTCGCTCGGGCTCGGCCTCGAGGACGGTCTGGCGGCGGCGCCGCTTGGGTTCGGGGCCGACGAGGACGCGCAGCTCGTCGAGCAGGGCGACGTCGGCGACGGACCAGCCGCGCGAACGGTCGGCGAAGTCGGCGGAGAGGAGGGAGATCTCGTGGCGGTTGAGCACGCCCTTCGCGACCGCGGCGAGGCGCTTCTCGTCGCCGAGCCACTTGAGGATCTGCGCCGGGTACAGGACTGGCCACCAGACGACGAGGAAGCGGTGGAACTCGATGCGCTCGCCCAGGTCGCTGATCAGCTCCGCGCGGTCGAGCTGCTTGCCGTCGGCCTTCGCGTACTCCTCGGCCTTGTCGGCGAGCGCGCCCAGCAGCAGCTCGGCCGTGCGTACGCGCGCGCGGTTGGGCGGTGCGCCCTGGGTGTGGGCCTTGCGGCGGACCTTCTCCAGCTCGCGCGCCGAGAGCTTGAGCACCTCGCCGCGGTAGACGATGCGCATCTCCTGCGGCGATTCCGGCGGTGTATCGCGCAACGCGCGCAGCAGCACCTTCCGCATGCGCAGCGAGCCCTTGATCGCGGCGAGCTCGGAGGTGTCCTGGCGGGTGGCGGCGAGGCCGTCGAGCACCTCGCCGAGGGCGCGCAGCTCCACGTTCGTCTCACCCATCGACGGCAACACCCGCGAGATGTACGTGGTGAACACCCCGGACGGCCCGATCACGAGCACGCCGGCGCCCCCGAGCTGGCGGCGGTGGCGGTAGAGCAGATACGCGGCGCGGTGCAGGGCAACGGCCGTCTTCCCCGTGCCCGGGCCGCCCGTGATCTCGGTGACACCGCGCCACGGCGCGCGGATGACCTCGTCCTGTTCCTTCTGGATCGTGGCGACGATGTCGCGCATCTTCTCGCCGCGGGAACGGCCGAGCGCGGCCATCAGCGCGCCCTCGCCGACGACCTGCATGTCCTCGGGCACGGCGTCGGGGATCAGCACGTCGTCGTCGACGTCGAGCACGTTCTGCCCGGAGCAGCGGATGACCCGGCGGCGCACCACGTCCATCGGCTCCTCGGCCGTGGCCTGGTAGAACGCCGCGGCGGCGGGCGCGCGCCAGTCGGTGACGAGGTTGTCGAACTCGTTGTCGCGGATGCCGAGGCGGCCGACGTAGATGTGGTCGCGGTCGAGGTGGTCGAGCCGGCCGAACACGAGGCCCTCGTACTCGGCGTCGAGCGTCTGGAGGGTCTGGTTGGCGTGAAAGACCATCATGTCGCGTTCGAAAAGCATCGAGGCCTGTTCGAAAATCGCCTCGCGCTGGGCGCCTTGCCCCAGCTCGTAGCCCTTCGTGCGCATCGCCTCGGCCTGTACCCGCAGCTCGGCGAGCCGGGTGTAGACCCGATCCACGTGGGCCTGCTCGACGGCGATCTCCGCCCGTCTCACCCGGGGTTCCGACACGCAACGCTCCTAAACGACTCGATGCCTCACGAGGGCGAAGAACGACTGTACGCGCCCGCGCGCGCGTGATTCAGCAAGTCCTGCCCAACGCCACACTGCGACGTTCGGCGAAGATGGCGGGGTGACGAGGATCGTGGCGGGGAAGGCGGGCGGCCGGCGGCTCAAGGTGCCGCCCAAGGGGACCCGCCCGACGTCCGAACGCGTGCGCGAAGCCCTGTTCAACGCGCTCGAAGTGGCCGGTGAGCTCGACGGCACCCGCGTGCTCGACCTCTACGCCGGCTCCGGCGCCCTCGGTCTCGAAGCCCTCTCCCGCGGCGCCGCCGACGCCTGGTTCGTGGAGGCCGACCGCCGCGCGGCCGACGTGCTGCGCGGCAACGTCGGCGCCCTGGGCCTGGGCGGCACCGTCCGCGCGGCCCCCGTCGAGACCGTGGTCGCCGCGCCCGCGCCCGCCCTGTTCGACGTGGTGCTGGCCGATCCGCCGTACGCCGTGGACGCCGCCGCGCTCGGCTCCGTGCTGGCCGCGCTCGACGAAGGCGGCTGGCTCGCCGACGGCGCCCTGGTGGTGATCGAACGCGCCGCTCGCGACGGCGCGCCCGACTGGCCCGGCGCCTACACGCCCACGCGTGACAAGAAGTACGGCGACACCGCCCTGCACTGGGCCGAGTACACGTGTCGATCACAGGTGTGACGCAGCAGTCACGAAGTGCGCGCGCAGCGTCGCGGCTTGGTAGCGTCCGCGCATGCGGCGTGCGGTCTGTCCCGGTTCCTACGATCCGGCCACCAACGGACACCTCGACATCATCGAGCGGGCCTCCGTCCTCTTCGACGAGGTAGTGGTCGCCGTGGGGGTGAACAAGAGCAAGAAGGGCCTCTTCACCGTCGAGGAACGGCTGGAGATGCTGCGCGAGATCACCGCGAGCCTCCCCAACGTGCGCGTGGACTCGTGGCAGGGCCTGCTCGTGGACTACTGCCGCGAGAACGACATCGCGGCCGTCGCCAAGGGCCTGCGCTCGGTCAGCGACTTCGACTACGAGCTGCAGATGGCCCAGATGAACCGCGAGCTCACCGGTCTCGAGACGCTGCTGATGGCCAACAACCCGGCCTACGGCTTCGTCTCCAGCTCGCTGGTGAAGGAGGTTGCGGCGCTCGGCGGCGACGTCGAGCGGCTCGTGCCGCCGGTGGTGTTCGAACGGCTCGGCAAGGTGTTCCCGCACCAGGGCTGAGCGCGGTCCCGGACGAAAACCGCTCGTTCGCGAACAAGATCCGGTTCGTACCCGAACAAGATCCGAGCAGTTTCGCACGTTCACCCGGCGCATTCGCCCGAACGGGTTGCGACCATCGTCGGGACTTCGGGGAACGCTCGAAGCTGTTCACTTGACGGCAGCCTCGCGACCATCCGATCGGGTTACGGTCCGAAAATGGCCAACCACCGTTCGCGTTTAGCGACCGTCCTGTTCGCGCTGCTGGTCGGATTCCTCGGGCTGGGCACCGCCGCGGTCGCGGCACCCGCTGCCCCGGCGGCGCCGGCGTCCGTGCTGCAGAACTCCTGCGGCAACCTGTCGGGCTTCTCGCACACGTCGCTGTCCTCGCTCCCCGCGGAGGCGACGACGACCTACAACCTGATCCAGAAGGGCGGGCCCTTCCCGTACCCGAAGAACGACGGCGTCGTCTTCGACAACCGTGAGGGCATCCTGCCGTCCTGCGCTTCGAGCTACTACCACGAGTACACCGTGCCCACGCCCGGTGCGAGCAACCGCGGCACGCGCCGGATCATCACCGGCCAGGGTGGCGAATTTTTCTACACCGGCGACCACTACGAGACCTTCAAGGTCATCGACGTCAACGGTGGTGGCGGCGACACCGGCTCCTGCGGCAACCTCTCGGGCCTGGCGAAGATCGGCTACTCCACTCTGTCCTCGGCCGCGAAGTCGGTCGTGAACCAGGTGCGCAGCGGCGCGACCGGCCAGACCTACGAGAACCGCGAGGGCGTGCTGCCGGCCTGCGCGGCGGGCTACTACCAGCTGTTCCCCGTGGGCACGAACGACCGCGTGATCAAGGGCAAGGGCGGCGAGCTGGCCTACACGCCGGACCGCTACTCCACGTTCAAGGCGATCGACCTCAACTCCTGAAATCCCTGACCGGCCTGTGTGCCGCCCCACCCGCGCCGGGTGGGGCGGCACGCTGCGTCATGAGTCGTTCGCAAGAGGACACGCCCAGTCCGGCGCGCGTTCACCGCTTCAGGCCGGCAAGCGGGCAGACTGATCGGTAGCGAAACGGGGATTACTGCTTGAGGGAGTGGCCGTGTACCGGGTTTTCGAGGCACTCGACGAGCTCGTCACGATCGTCGAAGAGGCCCGCGGGGTGCCCATGACGTCCAGCTGCGTCGTGCCGCGCGGTGACGTCCTCGAGCTGCTCGACGACGTCCGCGACGCGCTGCCTGGCGAGGTCGACGACGCCCAGGACGTGCTCGACAAGCGCGACGACCTGCTGCACGCCGCCCGCAAGGAAGCCGGCGAGACGGTGGCCGGCGCCAACGAAGAGGCCGAGCGCACGGTGTCCGACGCCGCGTCGGAGGCCGAGCGGATCCTCGCCGACGCGCGCGCCCGCGCCGAGCAGATGATGGGCGACGCCCACAACGAGGCCGAGCGCATGGTCGCCGCCGGGCAGGCCGAGTACCAGAACCTCACCGACCGCTCCCGCGCCGAGTCCGAGCGCATGATCCAGGCCGGCCGCGACGCTTACGAGCGCGCCATCGAGGACGCCCGCGCCGAGCAGACGCGGCTCGTCTCGCAGACCGAGGTGGTCCAGGCCGCGCACGCCGAGTCGGCCCGCATCGTCGACGAGGCCCACGCCGAGGCCGACCGCCAGCGCGCCGACTGCGACGCGTACGTGGACGGCAAGCTCGCCGAGTTCTCGGAGCTGCTCGCGACCACGCTGCGCACCGTCGACTCGGGCCGCAACCACCTGCGTTCCCCGGTGAACCTGGGCGGCAGCGGCGGTCGTCCGACGCTGTACGACTACCAGGTCTGACCCCCTGCGGGAGTGACGCTCGGCACCAGCGCGAAACCACTGGCGCACCGTGCGTACCCTGGTATCCGATGTCAGAGAACCCTGCCCAGAACACCCGCCCCGCACAGCTCGACGACAAGAGCCCGTGGGTGGTCGACACCCGTGAGCTCGGCCGGCGCGCCGGCCTGAGCCGCGACGTGCGCCGGAGCGTGCCGATCGAGGCCGCCCTCGGTGTGCCCGACGTCATCTCGCTCGAGGCCGGCTCCGTCCTCGAGCTCGACCTGCTCCTCGAATCCGTGGTCGAGGGTGTGCTGGTCAGCGGAACGGCAAGCGCCACCGCCACCGGCACGTGCTCGCGCTGCCTCGACCCCCTCACCGAGGAGATCGAGGTCGACCTCACCGAGCTGTTCGCCTACCCCGGCACGGCCACGGAGGAGACCACCGACGAGGACGAGATCCCGCGGCTGATCGACGACCGGATCGACCTCGAACCGATCGTCCGCGACGCCGTGGTCCTGGCGCTTCCCCTCGTGCCGCTGTGCGAGGAGGACTGCGCCGGGCTGTGCACCGAATGCGGCGTCAAGTGGGCCGATCTCGAGCCCGGACACGGGCATGAGAAGATAGACCCTCGGTGGGCCGCGCTGGTCGAGCGATTCGACGAGAACGCGGGCGAAAAGCCTGCGCACGGCTCCGGAGAGCAAGCCTGACGAGCGTCCAGCTCGATCCGGGAGAAGTCAGTTCGGCTCGTGAACGCGGGCAGACAGTCTGAAGGAGATCTACTCGTGGCCGTCCCGAAGCGGAAGATGTCGCGATCCAACACGCGCGCGCGCCGCAGCCAGTGGAAGGCGGCTCCGGTTCAGCTGGTGCCCTGCTCCAACCGCGCCTGCCGCCAGCCGAAGCTCCAGCACATCGCGTGCCCGACGTGCGGCCAGCACAACGGCCGCCAGGTCGTCGAGCCCGCCTGATCGGGCAGCCGACCATGGGGGGTAAGTCCGCCGGGGGACCCGCGGCCGATCCCATCACACTGCTCGAGGCGCTCGGGGTCGAATTCGACCCCGAGCTCCTTCGGCTTTCGCTGACCCACCGCTCGTACGCGTACGAGAACGGTGGGCTCCCGCCCAACGAGCGGCTGGAGTTCCTCGGCGACGCGGTGCTCGGCCTGGTCGTCACGGACCACCTGTACACCACGCACCCGGACCTGCCGGAAGGCCAGCTCGCGAAGCTGCGCGCCAGCGTCGTCAACATGCACGCGCTGGCGGGTGTCGCCCGCGGGCTGGGTGAGGGCGGTCTCGGGGCGCACCTGTTGCTGGGCAAGGGCGAAGAGCTCACCGGCGGCCGGGACAAGGCGAGCATCCTCGCCGACGGTCTCGAAGCCGTGATCGGTGCCACCTACCTGGCTCACGGCATCGAGGTCGCGCGCAAGCTCGTGCACCACCTCTTCGACGGCCTGCTGGCCGAGGCGCCCCTGCGCGGGGCCGGTCTCGACTGGAAGACCAGCCTGCAGGAGCTCACCGCCTCCTCCGGTCTCGGCGTGCCCGAGTACCGCGTGGAGGACACCGGTCCGGACCACCGCAAGGAGTTCACCGCCACGGTGCTCGTCGCGGGTCGTCCGCTGGGAGACGGTTCCGGCACCACGAAGAAGGAAGCCGAGCAGAAGGCCGCCGAAACGGCGTGGCGCGCCCTCTCCGAAGAGCGGGGCCACGGCTCCGACGGTTCGGCCAAGTCCGAAGGCTGACGCCCGCCGGTCCGGAAGTGTCGTACCGGGCGGGCAGAATGGACGCCATGCCCGAACTTCCCGAGGTCGAGGTCGTGCGCGCCGGCCTCGCGGCCCACGTGGCCGGTCGCACCGTCAGCAAGGTCGAGGTCCTGCACCCGCGCGCGATTCGCAGGCACGCCCTCGGCGCCGAAGACTTCACCGGCCGTCTGGCCGGTGTCGTGGTCGAGGCCGCGCGCCGGCGGGGCAAGTACCTGTGGCTCGAGCTGTCGCATGGTGAGGCCGTGCTCGCGCATCTCGGCATGAGCGGCCAGATGCTGGTGCAGCCCGAGGGCACGCCCGACGAGAAGCACCTGCGCGTACGCGTCCGCTTCGACGACGACGGTCCGGAGCTGCGGTTCGTGGACCAGCGCACGTTCGGCGGCCTCGCGCTCGACGAGCTCGCCGACGTCGAGGGCGACCTGCTGCCCGCTACCATCGCCCACATCGCGCGCGACCCGATGGACGCGCGGTTCGACCCGGCGGCTGCCGTGAAGGCGTTGCGTTCGCGGCGCACCGAGGTCAAACGCGCACTGCTGGACCAGACCCTCGTCTCCGGCGTCGGCAACATCTACGCCGACGAAGCCTTGTGGCGCACCAAGTTGCACGGCACCCGGCCCACCGACAAGCTCACCAGCGCCCAGGGGAGCGCGCTGCTGGCCGCCGCCGGCGAGGTGATGAACGCCGCGCTCGCCGTGGGCGGCACGTCCTTCGATGCCTTGTACGTCAACGTGAACGGGCAATCCGGGTACTTTTCCCGTTCCCTCGACGCGTACGGCCAGGAGGGACTACCGTGCCGCCGGTGCGGAACGGCGATCCGGCGGGAACCGTTCATGAACCGCTCGTCCTACTCCTGCCCGAAGTGCCAGCCGCGGCCCCGCAGCTCGCGTTGATGCGCCTGTCGGGGCGATCAACTAGGATGAACGCGGCGGAAGAGGAGCAGCATGACGGAGCCGGACAGATCGTCGCTGGCCGACAAGATCGACCAGCTGTTCCACGTCGTGCGCCGGCCCGACCGCGAGCAGTACAGCCACGAGGAGGTCGCCCGCGCGTGCCGTGAGGCGACGGGGGAGAGCTTCTCCACCACGTACCTCTGGCAGCTGCGCACCGGGCGTCGCGACAATCCCACGAAGCGTCATCTCGAGGCGCTCGCGCAGTTTTTCGGCGTTCCTCCGGCATACTTCTTCGACGACGAGCAGAGCGTGAAGATCGCGGAAGAGCTGGCGTTGCTCGGCGCCTTGCGCGACGCCGGTGTCCGCGATGTGGCGCTGCGGGCCATCACGCTCTCGCCCGACGGGCTCGACACGATCAGCGACATGATCGACGCGATCGCCCGGAGGGAGGCCGCGCGAAGCGGCGTGAAGAAGGAGGACTGAGCGGTGGCGGACCGGCAGCGCGAGCTCTGGCGACGGTGCCGTCGCCTGGCCGAGGCGCCGGCGCTGCCCGAGCCCTTCGACGCCGCCGAGTTCGTGGCGGGCATCGCCGCCGGTCGCGGCCGGCCGATCGAGCTGATGCCGGTGAACGCGCCGTCCGGCGGGCCGTGCGGCCTGCTGATGAGCACCGCGCGCGCCGACTACATCCTCTATCCCACCAACACCACGGCCCTGCACCGGCGCCACATCCTGCTGCACGAGGTGGGCCACCTGCTGTGCGGGCACGTCGGGTCCGACGCCGGCGCCGAAGGTGCGGCGATCGACACCGCCGTGAGTCGCGCGTTGATGCCGAACCTTTCGCCCGAGCTGGTCCGCCGCGTGCTGGGGCGGACCACGTACTCGGCGGTGGAGGAGCAGGAAGCCGAGCTTGTGGCGTCGTTGCTCGCCCAGCGCGCGGCGAAGGTGCAGGCGCCGCGGCCGGAACCGGACAGCGGCATGGCCCGCATGGACGACATGTTCGGCGGCCGCCCGCGCCGCCGGAACCCGTGATCGAGACGCTGGCGTACCTGGCCTGCGTGCTCGGGTTCGCCGGCTTCGGCGTGAAGCTGCTCGAGGCCGGGCGCGATCAGCCGGCGCGGACGCTGTGGTTCCTCGCCGGCTTCGGCATCTGCATCGCGCTCGGCATCACCGACGGCATGCCGGCGATGGACGAGCTGGCCGGCCACCACCGCTGGTACGCCGAGTACGCGCCGCTCGCCGGCGACCTCGCCAAGTTCGGCGCGATCGGGTTCACGGTCGCGTTCACGCGCTCGATGCGCTTCGGCGCCGACGCGCGCCTGGGCTGGCACGCGGTGTTGTCGTGGTTCGTGATCGCGGTGGAGATCGTGCTGTTCACCCTTGCAGGCCCGGACCGCTCCGGCGACGAGACGGTCGTCGCCGCTGAGGGGCGACCGTTCCTGATCGCGTACGAGCTGGTGTTCGTCGTGTACGGCGTGCTCAGCCTGACGCTCGTCGCCGTGTTCTTCGCGCGCTTCGCCACGCGCGCCCGCGCGGGTTCGCTTCGCACCGGGCTGTGGCTGATCTTCGCCGGCGTGGTGGCGGCGGTGGCGTGGACGCTGTGGGACCTCGACGACGTGGCCGCGCTGATCTCGGATGGCCGCGTCGGGGCGACGGAGGACCTCCCGGCCGCGGTGCTGGGGGCCACGTGCGTGGTGCTCGCGGTGGCGGGGTCGACGTTGTCGGTGTGGGGGCCGTCGCTCGCCACGCCGTTCCGCTGGATGCGCGCGTACCGCGGCTACCGCCGGATCGAGCCACTGTGGACGGTGCTGCGCGACGCCGTGCCCGGCATCGCCCTGGATCCGGCGAGCGGGCTCGGGCGTGGTGCGGAGTTCGCGCTGTACCGGCGCGTGATCGAGATCCGCGACGGGCACCTCGCGCTGCGGCCGTACTTCGACCCGGACCTGCCCGCGCGCGTGGTGGACCGCGCCCGGCGCGACGGCGTGCCGACCCGCCGGGTGGCCGCGACCGTCGACGCCGCCACGCTCGCGGCGGCCCTCGTCGCGCGCGAAGCGGACCACCGGTTCCAGCCCGACGATGCCGACGCGCCCGAGAGCCGGGCCGTGGCCGCCGACGTGAGTGCCGAGGCCGCGTGGCTCATCGAGGTGACGCGCGCGTGGCGGCGCTCGGCTCTGGTGGCCGACGTGCGACGCGAAACCCGGCGTGAGCTGGGCGTTCCAGTCTGATCTTCACCTCTGTGCGCGGATGGTTTCCGCCGAATGGCCGTCCGCCGTGCGCACTACTGCGCAATGCGTGGTACCGTTCCAAGCGCAAGACTGGAGGGTGCCGTGGAGATCAGTCAGCTGCTCAAGGGAGTGCTGGACCTGGCGGTGCTGGCCGTGCTTCGCGAAGACGACGGGTACGGCTACGACGTGCTCCGAAGACTTCGCGTGGCCGGCCTGGAGGAAGTGGGGGACGCTTCCGTCTACGGCACGTTGCGCCGGCTGTACAAGGCCGGGTTGCTGACGTCGTACGTCGTGCCGAGCGAAGAGGGCCCGCACCGCAAGTACTACAGCCTGAACGAGCCGGGGAGAGCGCGGCTGCAGGAGTCGGGGAAGACGTGGGCGAGTTTCGCGTCGACGATGAACGGGTTACTGGGAGAGGCAGCATGAGTACGGAGAAGCCCACCGCGGTGCGCGTGTACCTGGCGAGGGTCCGCACCGCGCTCGGCGATCTGCCCGCGGGGGAGATCGAGGAGATCCTGGAGGACGTCCGGCCGCACCTGGCCGAGATGGAAAACGAGCTGGGGGCCGACGCGCGCGTCGAGCAGCTCATCGAACGGCTCGGCTCGCCGGAGAGCTACGCGGCCGAGCTGCGGGCGTCCGGGGGTTATCCGCCGGCGCCCGCGGGTGCCGAAGCGGCCACGGCCGTGCTGGCTCCGGCGAAGGCCCCGAGCCTGTTCGCGGCGAGATTTGCCTTGTGGGGCTTGGTGTTCTGCGCCGCGGGGCTCGCGTTGTTCGCTTTCGCGGCGGCGGTGAGCCTCGACCCGGACAGGTTGCTGGGTCTGCTGCTCCTGGCGCCGGTGTTCGCGTTGAGCCTGATTTTCTTGTTCCACCGCGGGGTTTCGGCCGTGCTGGAGCTGCCCGAGGTCGTGCGGACGCGGGAGTCGGTGCGGTCGTGGCGCTCCAACCGCGAGGGCGACAAGGCCGTGGCGTACCTGCGTTCGCTGAAGCCCGCGTGGTGGGTGGTGTGTGCGGTGGCCCTGATCGGGTTCGGCCTGCTGCTCATGGTGCGGCACTCGTACGCGGTGCTGCTGCTGCCTTTCCTCATCGCGGCCGCCGCGGCGGTGATCTGGGCCGGGCCGAAGACCGGCGGCGACCGCCGGCTGCTGTGGATCGCGGTGCCGGTGTCGGCGTTCGTGATCGGCGGCGCGTTCGGCGGCTTCGGCGCCGCGATCGACCTGATCACACACCGCACGTACTACCCGGACACGACGTCGTACTCGTCGCCGTCCACGGACACCTACGGCAACCAGCAGCTGCGGTACGGCAACGAAGACGTCGACAACGTCTACGCCTTCGACGCCTCCGGCAAGCCGCTCACGGACGTCTACCTCTACGACGACCAGGGCCGGCCGCTGACCGTCACCCGCTACGGCTGCGAGCAGGACACCGGCACCCGCTCGAAGGTCGGCGAGGACAACCGCTTCCCGCGCCCGCAGCTCGTCCAGGGCGTCCAGGACGCCAACGGCAACCGCGACGGCTACAACGGCTACCTCGGGTATTGCCACGAGCAGGCAGGGGTGCCGTTTGCCGCGGCGATCCCGAAGCCGGTGACTTCGGCGCCGAGTGCTCCTTCCAGTGCACCTGCTAAGCCGACGTCGTCGGCCCCGGCGAAGACGACGTCGCCGACCAGTCCTGCTCCGCCGACGAGGTAGAGCGCGCGAGGGGCCGGGGGAGCAGAGGTCGGGGCTGCTCCCCCGGTTCCGTCTTGTGTCCGGGCCCGGTTCGGTTCCGCAAACCGGTGTGCGCAGGGCCGCTGGGGCGCGAAGATCGGCTGATCCCGACAAACGGTGCCCCGGGGTGCCTGAGGCTCGTGTGGGCCGAACCGGTGGGAGTAAGAAGGGTGCGCGGGAGAGCCGCGGGCGAGGCGCGCGGTCCGCGTCCTGGGTAGTCCCCACCGGACCCGGGAACAGAAGGCAAAAAAGAACTCGGGCGCCCGGGTTCGAGACCCAGGCGCCCGAGCTTCGGGAGCTACGTCAGTGGCCGAAGGCCGAGCGGGCGGCGAGGTCCGCGAGGAGGGCGCGGCCCTTTTCGGCGTTGCGGGGCTGCGACAGGACGTCGTAGCGCTGGGCGACGAGCTGGCTTTGCGAGACGAAGCCGCGCTTGTTGCGGTTGGATGCGTAGCCCAGGGCGCCGAACAGCAGGTTGAAGGCGACGCCCGCGACGAGGCCGATGATGATGGACAGCAGGCCCGCGGCGGGGTTGAGCAGGCTGAGCACCAGGCCGAGGAACAGGCCGAACACCGCGCCCGACATGGCGGCGCTGCTGAGCATCTTGCCCCAGCTCATGCGGCCCGCGATGCGCTCGACGAGCATCGGCTGGATGCCGACGATGGTGACGTCGCTGATCGGGAAGTCGGTGCCCGCGAGGTGGTCGACCGCCTTCTGTGCCTGCTCGTAGGACTCGTAGGAGCCGATCGGCCAGCCTGTGGGCATGGTCGGGAGCTGTGGCCGCGCCTGCTGCCGGCTGATCGTGGACTGCGTGAATGCTTCTGTCATCCCTCTCACCTCTCTTGTCCCGTTCAACGCCCGAGACGGCGCGTTTGGTCCCGCGCCCCCACGATTCACAGATTCTTCTCAGCCGGGCAAGCCGGACATACGAGGCTCTTACGCAATGGAATCCAACAGTACCTTTGACCGGATTGACCCCGCGAGCACCGGCCGGTAGGAAGAACCCGCAAAGGATCCCATCCAAACCTTTGGGGCGGTGCCATGGCTGGCAGGCGAGGGTTGCTCACGCTCGACGCGCTCCGTGAGCAGGTGGCGGCCGGAACGATCGACACGGTGCTGGTCGCGATCACCGACATGCAGGGCCGGCTCCAGGGCAAACGCTGCTCGGCCGAGTACTTCCTGGAAGAGGTCGTGGGCCACGCCACGGAGGCGTGCAACTACCTGCTGGCCGTCGACGTCGACATGAACACCGTGGACGGCTACGCGATCTCCTCGTGGGATGCGGGCTACGGCGACTTCGTGCTGCGCCCCGACTTCACCACCCTTCGCCTCGTCCCGTGGCAGGAGGGCACGGCGCTGGTGCTCGCGGACGTCGAGCGCGTCGACGGCGGCGGGCCCGTCGCGGTGTCGCCGCGGCAGGTGCTCAGGCGGCAGCTGGAGCGGCTGGCCGACAAGAAGCTGCAGGCGTTCGTCGGCACGGAACTCGAGTTCATCGTCTTCGACGACAGCTACGAAGCCGCGTGGGACAAGCGCTACCAGGGCATCAAGCCGTCGAACCAGTACAACGTGGACTACTCGATGCTCGGCACCGCTCGCGTCGAGCCGCTGCTGCGCCGCATCCGCAACGAGATGGCGGGCGCCGGCCTGTACCCCGAGTCGGCCAAGGGCGAGTGCAACCCCGGGCAGCAGGAGATCGCGTTCCGCTACGCCGAGGCGCTCACCACGTGCGACAACCACAGCGTCTACAAGAACGGCGCCAAGGAGATCGCCGCGCAGGAGGGCAAGAGCCTCACGTTCATGGCGAAGTACAACGAACGCGAGGGTAACTCCTGCCACATCCACCTCAGCCTGCGCGGCACGGACGGGTCAGCGGTCCTGCCCGGCGACGGCGACCACGGCTTCTCGAAGGCCATGGAGCACTTCCTCGCCGGCCAGCTGGCCGCGCTGCGCGAGCTGACCTATTTCTTCGCGCCGAACATCAACTCCTACAAACGGTTCGTGCGCGGCAGTTTCGCGCCGACGGCCGTCGCGTGGGGCACCGACAACCGCACGTGCGCGCTGCGCGTGGTCGGCCACGGTGATTCGCTGCGCGTGGAGAATCGCGTGCCGGGCGGGGACGTCAACCCGTACCTCGCCGTCGCCGCGCTGATCGCCGCCGGCCTGCACGGCATCGAGAACGAGCTGGCGCTGGAGCCGGAGTTCACGGGCAACGCGTACGGCTCCGACAAGCCGACCGTGCCGACCACTTTGGGTGAAGCCGCGGACGTGCTGGCGGGCAGCCGCATCGCGCGCGAGGCCTTCGGCGACGATGTGGTGGACCACTACCTCAACGCCGCCCGCGTGGAGCGGGAGGCGTTCGAGAAGGCCGTGACCGATTGGGAGCTCATCCGTGGCTTCGAACGTCTCTGAGCACGCCGCCCGAAAACCCGTCATCGGGCTGACCACCTACGTCGAGCAGGCCAAGTTCCTCGCCTGGGACACGGAAGCCACGCTGCTGCACCGGGTTTACGCCGACTGCGTGGTGGCCGCCGGTGGGATTCCGGTGCTGCTGCCGCCGTTGACGGACGGGTACGCGAGCCTCGTCGACCGCGTGGACGGGCTCGTGCTCACCGGTGGCGCGGACGTCGAGCCGGAAAAGTACGGCGCCGAGCCACACCCGGCCACGTACACGCGCCCGGACCGCGACGCCTTCGAGTTCGGCCTGTTCGAGGCGGCCCGCGAGGCGCGCAAGCCTGTGCTCGGCGTGTGCCGCGGCCTGCAGGTGATCAGCGTCGCCCTCGGCGGCACGCTCAGCCAGCACCTGCCCGAGTCCCTCGGCGACACCGCGCACCAGCCGGCGCCCGCGACGTTCGGCACCAGCAGCATCACCCTCGTCGAAGGCACGCGCGCCGCCGCGTTGCTCGGGCCCGAGACGAAGGGCCACTGCTACCACCACCAGGCCATCGACCGGCTCGGCGACGGCCTCGTCGCGTCCGGGCACGCCGCCGACGGCACCGTCGAGGCCGCGGAGCTGCCCGGTGACGAGTTCGTGCTCGGCGTGCAGTGGCACCCCGAGCAGGACACCGGCGACGTCCGCCTGTTCCGGGCCCTGGTCGAAGCAGCCGAAGCAGCGGCCCAAGCAGCAGAGGAGCGCAAGTGACGAGGATGTTCGACGTGATCAACCCCGCCACCGAACAGGTGGTGCGGTCGGTCGCGCTCACGAGCGCCGAGGAGGCCGACGCGGCGATCGCCCGCGCGCACGCCGCGTTCGGCGCCTGGCGAGCCGTCGCCCCCGGTGATCGCGCGCGGCTGCTGCGCCGCTTCGCCGACGCCGTCGAGGCCGACCTCGAGAACCTCGCGCGCCTCGAGGTGACCAACTCCGGTCACACCATCGGCAACGCGCGGTGGGAAGCGGGCAACGTCCGCGACGTCCTGAACTACTACTCCGCGGCCCCGGAACGCCTGATCGGGCAACAGATCCCGGTGCCCGGCGGGGTGAACGTGACCTTCCACGAGCCGCTCGGCGTAGTCGGCGTGATCGTGCCCTGGAACTTCCCGATGCCCATCGCGGGCTGGGGCTTCGCGCCGGCGCTCGCGGCCGGCAACACCGTGGTGCTCAAGCCCGCGGAGCTCACGCCGCTCACCGCGATCCGCCTCGGCGAGCTCGCGCGCGAGGCCGGCATCCCCGAGGACGTGTTCCAGGTCCTGCCGGGCAAGGGTTCGGTGGTGGGGCAGCGGTTCGTGGACCACGCGCTGGTCCGCAAGGTCGTCTTCACCGGCTCCACCGAGGTCGGCAAGCAGATCATGGCCGGCTGCGCGGCGCAGGTGAAGCGCGTGACCCTGGAGCTGGGCGGCAAGAACGCCAACGTCGTGTTCGCCGACGCCGATCTGGAGAAGGCCGCCGCGACGGCGCCGTACGGCGTGTTCGACAACGCCGGCCAGGACTGTTGCGCGCGTTCGCTGATCCTCGTGCAGCGCCGCGTCCGCGAGCGGTTCATGGAGCTGCTGGAGCCCGCCGTGCAGGGCGTGGTCGTCGGCGATCCCGGCGACGACGGCACGGAGATGGGCCCGCTGATCTCCGCGGCGCACCACGCGAAGGTGTCGTCGTACGTCACCGACGCGACACCTGTTGCGTTTCGCGGTAGCGCGCCCGAAGGGCCGGGTTACTGGTTCGCGCCCACCGTCGTGACGCCGGCGAGCCTGGCCGACCCGCTGGCCGCCGACGAGATCTTCGGCCCGGTCGTGGCCGTCGTGCCGTTCGACGACGAGGCCGACGCGATCCGCATGGCCAACCACACCGACTACGGCCTCTCCGGGTCGATCTGGACGCGCGACGTCGGGCGGGCCTTCCGCGTCGCGCGCGGGGTGGAGTCGGGGAACCTTTCGGTGAACTCGCACTCGTCGGTGCGGTACTGGACGCCGTTCGGCGGGTTCAAGCAGTCGGGCCTCGGCCGTGAGCTGGGCCCCGACGCGCCGACGGCCTTCACCGAGACGAAGAACGTTTTCCTGAGCACGGAGGAATGAGAGAGATGGTGCAGCGTTTCGAGGGCCGCGTCGCCGTGATCACAGGCGGGGCCAGCGGCATCGGCCTCGCGTCGGCGCGCCGGCTGGCGAGCGAGGGCGCGAAGGTCGTGATCGGCGACCTCACGCCCGAGCAGGGCAAGGCGGCGGCCGACGAGGTCGGGGGCCTGTTCGTGCAGGCCGACGTGACCGATCCCGAGCAGGTGGAGGCCTTGTTCCAGGCGGCCGTGGACCAGTTCGGCGCGGTCGACGTCGCGTTCAACAACGCCGGCATTTCGCCTCCTGAAGACGACTCGATCCTCACCACCGGCTTCGAGGCGTGGGAGCGCGTGCAGCGCGTGAACCTGACCTCGGTGTACCTGTGCTGCAAGGCAGCGCTGCCGCACATGCAGCGCCAGGGCAAGGGCTCGATCATCAACACGGCGTCGTTCGTGGCCGTGATGGGTGCGGCGACCTCGCAGATCTCCTACACCGCGTCGAAGGGCGGGGTGCTCGCGATGAGCCGCGAGCTCGGCGTGCAGTTCGCGCGGGAGAACATCCGCGTCAACGCGCTGTGCCCGGGACCGGTGAACACGCCGCTGCTGAAGGAGCTCTTCGCGAAGGACCCGGAACGCGCCGCGCGGCGGCTGGTGCACGTGCCCGTCGGCCGGTTCGCCGAGCCGGAGGAGATCGCGGCCGCGGTGGCATTCCTGGCCAGCGACGACGCCAGCTTCATCACGGCGTCGCAGTTCCTCGTGGACGGTGGCATTTCGGGCGCGTACGTCACTCCGCTTTAGACAGAGCCTTTGGACAGAGCTTTCGGACAGACGTCACCGGGACGGGTTGATCTTCCGCCTGTTCCGGTGGCGACGCCCCCTGTCCGGTTTCGCGGTGGGTAGACCGGAACCGCGGCGACCGGCCCGGTCGCCCGGTCCGGGCGGGTGCCATGCCGATCCGCGAAGCGTCTCCGATGCTGCAGGAGGTCGCCGACCTCTGCGAACTGTGCCGGGTGCGGTGCGAACGGGCGTTCGCGAGGCGAGCCGAACAAGCCGACCCTGGCAGCGAGCCGGCCACGATGGGACCGGTCATGCTCGCGGCGGCGTCGATGTCGCGCCTGTGCGCCGACACGCTCGACCGCTGTTCCGGAATGGCCGCCGACGTCGCGATGGTGCGCATGTCCGTGAAGGCGATGTGCGGCGAGGCCGCGCGGCTGCTGTCGCTGTGCGCCCAGTCCTGCCTCGGGACCGACGACGAGGAGCTGCGCGACCTCGCCGTACTGCTCACGCGCTGTGCCGACCTGTGCGCGTTGCTGGCAGGGCCGCCGAAGATCACGAAGGTCCCCGTGACGCTCCCCGCGCAGACCCGTCACCTGCGCACCTTCAGCCGCGGCTCGGCGGGTGTGGCGTGAACCGTCCGAGGTAGACTGGCGCGCAAAGCGGCAGGTACCGTGGCCGCCAGCACACAAACGTGAATACCGGGCCGTTCGAGCAGGAGCGGGAGAGCCCCCATGAGACCGGTGGGGCACCGAAGGAGCAAACTCCCCGGAATCTCTCAGGTACCCACTACCGCTTCGCGCGAGGCCACTCTGGAAAGCAGGCGCACCCGCGCCTCACCCAAGGTGAAAGCCGCGCTGTGCGGTGAAACTCTCAGGTGCCCATGACAGAGGGGGAGTTCCCAGCGCACCGCTGTGCCCGGTGCCCGGCAAGAGGAGCTCCCATCACCTCCACACCGTTCGACGCCCGCCACATCGGCCCCGCCGAGGCCGAGCGGGCCAAGATGCTCGCCGAATGCGGTTACGGAAGCCTGGACGCCCTCGTGGAGTCGGCCGTCCCGTCCGCCATCCGCGCCCGTGACCTGGACCTTCCCGCCGCGGCGTCCGAAGAGGAAGCCACCGCGGAGCTGCGCGCGCTCGCGGCGCTCAACCGCCCGATGACGCAGATGATCGGCCTCGGCTACTCCGACGCCGTCACACCGGGCGTGATCCGCCGCAACGTGCTCGAGAACCCCGCGTGGTACACCGCCTACACGCCGTATCAGCCGGAGATCTCCCAGGGCCGGCTCGAAGCCCTGCTGAACTTCCAGACGATGGTCGCCGACCTCACGGGCCTGACCACAGCCAACGCGTCGATGCTCGACGAGTCGACCGCCGTCGCCGAGGCCATGACGCTGATGCGGCGCTCGTCGAAGTCGAAGTCCAATGTGATCGTCCTCGACGCCGAATGCCTGCCGCAGACGATCGCGGTCGTGCGCACGCGCGCCGCCGCGCTCGGCATCGACGTGCAGGTGCGCGACCTGCTCACCGGGTTTCCGGAAGAGTTCTTCGGCGTCGTCGTGCAGTACCCGGGCGCTTCGGGTGTGCTGCGAGGCCGCGGCTTCTACCACGCCATTTCCGAGGCCGCGAAGGCCGCGGGCGCCCTGTACACGGTGGCCGCCGACCTGCTCGCGCTCACGCTGATCACCTCGCCGGGCGAATTCGGCGCCGACGTCGCCGCGGGTTCGACGCAGCGCTTCGGCGTGCCGCTGGGCTATGGCGGCCCGCACGCGGGCTACCTGGCCGTGCGCGCCGGGCTCGAGCGTTCGCTGCCGGGCCGGCTGGTGGGCGTGTCCGTGGATGCTGACGGGAACATGGCGTACCGGCTCGCGCTGCAGACGCGGGAGCAGCACATCCGCCGCGAGAAGGCGACGTCGAACATCTGCACCGCGCAGGTGCTGCCGGCCGTGCTGGCCGCGATGTACGGCGTGTACCACGGCCCGGGCGGCCTGAAGGCCATCGCGACCCGCGTGCACGAGCTGGCGGCGGGCTTCGCCGCGGCCCTGCGCGCCGGTGGCGTGGAGGTCGTGCACGAATCGTTCTTCGACACGGTCGTCGCGCACGTTCCGGGCCGCGCCGCCGAGGTCCACGCGGCCGCGCGCGAGGCGGGCATCAACCTCGGGCACGTCGACGCCGACCACGTGCGCGTGGCCTGCGACGAGATCACCCGCCCGGACATCCTCGCGCAGGTGCTGCGCGCGTTCGGTGTGGACGCCGAAGGGGCCGCTGCCACCGCGCTGCCGAGTGGCATCGTGCGCGAAAGCGGCTTCATGGCCCACGAGGTGTTCAGCACGCACCGCTCCGAGACGTCGATGCTGCGCTACCTGCGCAAGCTCGCCGACCTGGACTACGCGCTCGACCGCGGCATGATCCCGCTGGGCTCGTGCACGATGAAGCTCAACGCCACCACCGAGATGGAGCCGATCAGCTGGCGCGAGTTCGCGGGCATCCACCCGTTCGCGCCGGCCGAGGACGCCGAGGGCTACCACCGGCTCGTGGCGCAGCTGTCGGGCTGGCTCGCCGAGGTGACCGGCTACGACGAGGTTTCCCTGCAGCCCAACGCCGGCAGTCAGGGCGAGCTCGCGGGCCTGCTCGCCATCCGCGGCTACCACCACGCGAACGGCCAGCCGGAGCGCGAGGTCTGCCTGATCCCGTCGTCCGCGCACGGCACCAACGCGGCTTCGGCGGTGCTCGCGGGCATGCGCGTGGTCGTGGTGAAGTGCACCGACGAGGGCAACGTCGACCTCGAAGACCTGCAGGCCAAGGTGGACGCGAACCGCGAGACGCTCGCGGCGATCATGGTCACCTACCCGTCCACCCACGGCGTGTACGAGCACGGCATCGAGCGGCTCGCCAAGATCGTGCACGACGGGGGTGGCCAGGTGTACGTGGACGGCGCGAACCTCAACGCGTTGCTGGGCCTGGCGAAGCCGGGCGAGTTCGGCGGCGACGTGTCGCACCTGAACCTGCACAAGACGTTCTGCATCCCCCACGGCGGTGGCGGCCCCGGCGTCGGCCCGGTCGCGGTGCGCGCGCACCTCGCGCCGTACCTGCCGAACCACCCGCTGCTCGACGCCGCGGGCCCGGCAACCGGCGTCGGCCCGATCAGCGGCGCGCCCTACGGCTCGGCGTCGATCCTGCCGATCTCGTGGGCGTACGTGCGCATGATGGGCGCGCCCGGCCTCACGGCAGCCACGAAGGTCGCGGTGCTCGCCGCGAACTACGTCGCCGCCCGCCTGTCGCCGCACTACCCGGTGCTCTACACCGGGCAGGACGGCCTGGTCGCGCACGAGTGCATCCTCGACCTGCGCGGCATCACCAAGGACACCGGCGTGACCGTCGACGACGTCGCGAAGCGGCTCATCGACTACGGCTTCCACGCACCGACGATGTCGTTCCCGGTCGCGGGCACGCTCATGGTGGAGCCCACCGAGAGCGAGGACCTCGGCGAGATCGACCGCTTCTGCGCCGCGATGATCGCCATCCGCCACGAGATCGACCAGGTCGCGGCCGGGCACTGGACCGCGGAGACGAGCCCGCTGCGCGCCGCCCCGCACACGGCGGAGACGTTGGTGGGCGAGTGGACCGCCGACTACGACCGTGAGCTGGCGGTGTACCCGGCGGGTGTGTCGCGCAAGAACAAGTACTGGCCGCCGGTGCGCCGGATCGACGGGGCGCGCGGTGACCGCAACCTCGTCTGCTCCTGCCCGCCCCTCAACGCGTACGAAGGCTGAGACTCGTGCCTGAATCAAACGCAGCCCGAGAGACCTCCCTGCACGCCGTCCACAAGGGACTGGGTGCGCTGTTCACCGACTTCGCGGGCTGGTCGATGCCGGTCCGCTACGCCAGTGAGCTGGCCGAGCACAAGGCCGTGCGCGAGGCGGCCGGGCTGTTCGACCTGTCGCACATGGCCGAGATCCACGTCCGCGGCACGCAGGCCGCCGACGTGCTCGACTATGCGCTGGTCGGCAATCTCACCGGCGTGAAGCCGGGCCGCGCCCGCTACACGATGATCTGCGACGCCGACGGCGGCGTGCTCGACGACCTGGTCGTCTACCGGCTCGACGACGAGGAGTACCTGGTCGTGGCCAACGCCGGCAACGCCGACGTGGTCGCCGAAGCGCTGGCCGAGCGCGTGGCCGGGTTCGACGCCGTGGTGGAGAACCGGTCCGCGGACACGGCCTTGATCGCCGTGCAGGGCCCGCGCGCGGTCGACGTGCTGGCCGCGGTGACCGACGCGGACCTGGGCGCGCTGAAGTACTACGCGAGCGCGCCCGCCGTGGTGAAGGGGCACGACGTGCTCCTGGCCCGCACCGGTTACACGGGTGAAGACGGGTTCGAGCTGTACGTGCCGGCAGCCGAGGCGCCGGCGCTGTGGCGAGCGCTGACCGACGCCGGTGAGGCGTTCGGGCTCGTGCCGTGCGGGCTGGCGTGCCGTGACACGCTGCGGCTCGAAGCCGGGATGCCGCTGTACGGCAACGAGCTCTCGCGTGAGCTGAACCCGTTCGCCGCCGGTCTGGGCCGCGTGGTGAAGTTCGAGAAGCCGGGTGACTTCGTGGGCCGGGCCGCGCTGGAGGAGCTGGCGAAGGCGGACGTTCCGCGCGTGCGGGTCGGGCTGCGGGCCACCGGCCGCCGGGCACCTCGGCACGGTTACGCCGTGCTTTCCGGCGACGCTTCGGTGGGCGAAGTGACCAGTGGTGCGCTTTCGCCGACGTTGGGTTACCCCATCGCGATGGCGTACGTCGATCGGGCCTACGCCGAGCCTGGTACGAAGCTTTCCGTCGACATCAGGGGCAGGATCGAGCCCGTCGAGGTCGTCGCCCTGCCCTTCTACTCCCGAGCCTGAGAGCCCAGCCCCCGCCCCACCGCCACCCTCAACGGAGCGGCTGCGCCGCACTGAAAGGATTCCAGCACAGTGAGCATCCCCCAGAACCTGTCCTACACCAAGGAACACGAGTGGCTGTCCGTCGTGGACGGCGTCGCGACCGTGGGCATCACCGCCTTCGCCGCCGAGTCGCTGGGCGACATCGTGTTCGTGCAGCTGCCCGCCGTGGGCGGCACGGTGACCGCGGGCGAGGTGTTCGGCGAGGTCGAGTCGACGAAGTCCGTGAGCGAGCTGTACTCGCCGGTGAGCGGCGAGGTCGTCGAGGTGAACGAGACCACATCGGACACCCCCGAGATCGTGAACTCCGACCCCTACACCGAAGGATGGCTCCTGAAGGTGCGGCTCACGGGCGACGTCCCGGAGCTGCTCGACGCGACCGCGTACGCCGCGCTCACCCAGGAGAACTGAATGACGACGTTCGACGCCCACCTGTCCGATGTGGACCCGGAGGTCGCCGCGGCCGTGGCGGCTGAGCTCGACCGCCAGCAGTCGACGCTGGAGATGATCGCTTCGGAGAACTTTGCGCCCGTGGGTGTGCTCGAGGCGCAGGGTTCGGTGCTGACCAACAAGTACGCGGAGGGCTACCCCGGCCGCCGCTACTACGGTGGCTGCGAGTACGTCGACGTGGTCGAGCAGCTGGCGATCGACCGGGCCAAGGCGCTGTTCGGCGCCGAGCACGCGAACGTGCAGCCGCACTCGGGCGCCCAGGCCAACGCGGCGGCGATGTTCGCCGTGCTGAAGCCAGGCGACACGATCCTCGGCCTCGACCTGGCACACGGCGGCCACCTGACGCACGGGATGAAGATCAACTTCTCGGGCAAGCTCTACAACGTCGTGGCCTACCACGTCGACAAAGAGACCGGGATCGTCGACGTCGCCGAGGTCGAGCGGCTGGCCGTGGAGCACAAGCCGAAGCTGATCATCGCGGGCTGGTCGGCCTACCCGCGCCAGCTCGACTTCGCGGAGTTCCGCCGCATCGCCGACCTCGTCGACGCTCGCCTGATGGTGGACATGGCGCACTTCGCGGGCCTGGTGGCCGCGGGGCTGCACCCTTCGCCGGTGCCGCACGCGGACATCGTCACCACGACCACGCACAAGACCCTCGGCGGCCCGCGCGGCGGCCTGATCCTGTGCCGTGAGGAGCTGGCGAAGAAGATCAACTCGGCGGTGTTCCCCGGTCAGCAGGGCGGGCCGCTGGAACACGTGATCGCGGCCAAGGCCGTGGCGCTGAAGATCGCGGCGAGCGACGAGTTCCGCGAGCGGCAGGAGCGCACGCTCGAGGGCTCGCGGATCCTGGCCGACCGGCTGTCGCGTTCGGACTGCGCCGAGGCGGGAGTGCGTGTGCTCACCGGTGGCACCGACGTGCACCTCGTGCTCGTGGACCTCGTCCAGTCCGCTTTGGACGGTCAGCAGGCCGAGGACCGGCTGCACTCCGTGGGGATCACGGTGAATCGCAACGCGGTGCCGTTCGACCCGCGGCCGCCGATGATCACCTCGGGCCTGCGCATCGGCACGCCGGCGCTGGCCACGCGCGGGTTCGGCGCAGAGGACTTCGCCGAGGTCGCCGACGTGATCGCCGAGGCGCTGAAGCCGGACTTCGACGACTCCGTGGCGCAGACGCTGCGCGGGCGTGTGGAGCTGCTGGCGAAGAAGCACCCGCTGTACTCGGACCTGTCGCGATGAGCGCGCAGCCCGAGGGGCGCAAGCTGCTGCGGCTGGAGGTCCGCAACAGTGAGACGCCGATCGAGAAGAAGCCGTCGTGGATCAGGACGAAGGTGCGGATGGGGCCGGAGTTCACCGAGCTGAAGGGCTTGGTGCGCCGGGAGGGCCTGCACACCGTCTGCGAGGAAGCGGGCTGTCCCAACATCTACGAGTGCTGGGAAGACCGTGAGGCGACGTTCCTGATCGGTGGTGACCAGTGCACGCGGCGGTGTGATTTCTGCCAGATCGACACGGGCAAGCCCGCCGAGCTGGACCGCACGGAGCCACGCAAGGTCGCGGAGTCGGTGCAGGCCATGGGTTTGCGGTACTCGACGATCACGGGCGTCGCGCGCGACGACCTGGATGACGGCGGTGCCTGGCTGTACGCGGAGACTGTCCGGCAGATCCACGAGTTGAACCCGGGCACCGGCGTGGAGTTGCTGATCCCGGACTTCAACGCGGATCCCGAGCAGCTGGCGGAGGTGTTCGGTTCACGGCCGGAGGTTTTGGCGCACAACGTGGAGACGGTGCCGCGGATCTTCAAGCGGATCCGTCCGGGGTTCCGGTATGCGCGGTCGTTGGAAGTGCTGTCGAAGGCGCGTGAGGCCGGGCTGGTGACGAAGTCGAACCTGATCCTCGGGATGGGGGAGACGGCGGACGAGGTCGAGCCGGCGATGCGGGACCTGCACGAGGCGGGCTGCGAGATCCTCACGATCACGCAGTACCTGCGCCCGTCGCCGCGGCACCACCCCGTGGACCGGTGGGTGAAGCCGGAGGAGTTCGTCGCGCACGCGCAGGCAGCCGAGGCGCTCGGGTTCGCCGGCGTGATGGCGGGACCGCTCGTGCGCTCGTCGTACCGGGCGGGTCGGCTGTACGCGCAGACCAAGGCCCACCGCGGTGAGGAGCTGCCGGAGAACCTGGCGCACCTCGCGGCCGAAGGCCCCGCAGCGCAAGAGGCCAGCTCGCTGCTGGCCAGACACTAGAGGGAAGGGGCGGGTCAATGGCGATCAGCGTCTTCGATCTGTTCTCCATCGGCATCGGGCCGTCCAGCTCCCACACGGTCGGCCCGATGCGGGCCGCGCGGACCTTTGTGGACGGTCTCGTCGACGAGGGCGTGCTGGACCGCGTGACGCGGGTGCAGGCGGAGCTGTTCGGCTCGCTCGGCGCGACCGGGTTCGGCCACGGCAGTGACAAGGCCGTGCTGCTGGGGCTGTCGGGTGAGCGTCCGGAGTCCGTCGACACGGAGACGGTGCCTGAGCGGGTCGCCGCGATCCGGTCTTCGGGGCGGCTGCTGTTGGGTGGCGTCCGGGAGATCTCGTTCGACGAGGATGCCGACTTGACGATGCACCGGCGCAAGTCTCTGCCGGCGCATCCGAACGGGATGGTGTTCCGGGCCTTCTCCGGCTCTTCCGAGCTGCGCACGCGGACGTACTACTCCGTGGGCGGCGGCTTCGTGCGCGACGAGTCGTACGAGACGGACGCGGTGTTCGTGGAGGACTCGACGCCGGTGCCGTACCCGTTCCGCACCGGTGCCGACCTGCTCGGCCACTGCGCGGCGACGGGGCTGCCGATCAGCGAGATCATGCTGGCGAACGAGCTGGCGTGGCGTTCCGCTTCTTCGGTTCGGGCCGGCTTGCTGGAGATCTGGGACGTGATGGCCGCGTGCGTTTCGGCGGGCATCGCCCACGAGGGCGTGCTCCCGGGCGGCCTGAAGGTCCCGCGGCGCGCCAAGGCGTTGCACGACAAGCTGATCGCCGAGGACGGCGTCGGGGATCCGTTGTACGCCATGGACTGGGTCAGCCTGTACGCGCTGGCGGTGAACGAGGAGAACGCTGCCGGCGGGCGCGTGGTCACGGCTCCGACGAACGGCGCCGCGGGGATCATCCCGGCTGTGCTGCACTACTACCAGCGCTTCATCCGCGGGTCTTCGGACGACGGCATCGTCACCTTCCTGCTGACGGCGGGGGCGCTGGGTTCGATCCTCAAGCAGACTGGTTCCATTTCGGGCGCGGAGGTCGGTTGCCAGGGTGAGGTCGGCTCGGCCTCGGCCATGGCGGCCGCAGCGTTGACCGAAGTGCTGGGCGGGTCGCCGGCTCAGGTGGAGAACGCGGCGGAGATCGGTGTCGAGCATCATCTGGGTCTTACGTGTGACCCGGTTGGTGGGCTGGTGCAGATCCCTTGCATCGAACGCAACGCCGTGGGCGCTTCGAAGGCGATCCACGCTGCGCGGATGGCGATGCGCGGAGATGGCAGCCACGTGGTGACCCTGGACAAGGCGATCAAGACCATGCGCGAGACCGGGGCCGATATGTCGGTGAAGTACAAGGAAACCGCGCGCGGTGGACTGGCGGTGAACGTCATCGAGTGCTGAGGTGCTCGTTGGGTGTTGGTTGGATGGGACCGTTCGGAGGGCGAACGGTCCCATCTTGCTTTTCGATGGGTTTCCGGCGACCTGCCCCGGCGGCTTTTGGAGCACCAGTCGGTGAGCGGGGCGCGCGTCGTCTCACCGATAGCGGTGCGTCAGTGGCCCCGTCGCTGGGCGAATAGCCCTGTCGAGGCAGGGGTCAGGCGGGCAGGCTGAACGGCGCGCGTTCGCTCCGTTCGGTCACCAGGCGGAGGCCCGCGTGGACGAGGAGCCAGCCGAGGCGTTGTCGGGGCGTGTGGCTGCGGGGCCGGGCGTGATGGCGCGCGGCGGCGGCGCGCAGTTCGGCCTGACGGGCGTGGACGAAGTGTTCGGTGAAGTCGTGCGGAATCATGGTGTCCCCAGTTCTTCGGTGGATTCGGCGTCGGGTTCCGGGTGGGCGGTGCGGGGAAACGCGGCCCAGTGGGTGACCACCGCGTCGTCGCCCGGGCGGGCGGGCCGGCGGTAGCGGTCGACCACGGCGAGGATGTCGTCGGACATTCGCCGGGCTTCTTCGGGCGTCAGGGAGAGCTGGTTGCTGGCCATCGAGGCGTTCTGTTCCCAGTTGTCCTGCCACCGTGGAAGCTCAGCGACGAACCGCGCCTCCTCCTCGTAGCGCTGCACCACGAGTTGGTGCAGGAACGAAGCCAGGTGCCCGGCCAGTTCCGGGTCGCCCGCGAAGTCGCCGGCGCGCATGGTCGTCGAGTCCTGCGCTGCTTTCCACCAGCGTTCGCGTTTCGAGCCTCGGCCGGGGTCTTCCGCGACCAATCCGGCGTCGGCCAGCTGGCGCAGGTGCCAGGACGTGGTGCCGGAGCTCTCGCCGACACGCTTGCCCAGCCCGGTGGCCGTCGCGGGGCCGTCGCGTTCGAGGAGGTCCAGAAGGCGCATCCGGAGCGGGTGGGCGAGCGCGCGCAGGGTGCGTGCGTCGAGGATCCGTTCGGTGCGTCCCTGGGAGCTCATGGCACCACTGTAGACCGCAGAGAATCCTTTGCAAAGAGGTCTCTGCGATTAGGCGGGCTTAGACTCGCCATCGTGGAGACGTCGGTGGCTAGCGCGAACGAGGCGCTGTTCCGGCCGGTGCGCGCGGGCAACGCGTTCGAGGAGACCGTCGAACGCCTGCTGCAGGCCATCCGCCTCGGCGTGGTCGGCGCGGGGGAGCGGCTGCCGTCGGAGCGCGAGCTGGCGGAGCGGCTCGGGGTGAGCCGCGTGACGCTCAGGGAGGCCATCCGCGCGCTGGCCGATGCGGGTTACGTGGAGTCACGAAGGGGGCGCTACGGCGGCACGTTCGTGAACGAGAACCTGCCCGAGCCGCCACCGAGCAAAACGCGGGAAATCGACGCGGCCGCCTTCGAGGACGCGCTGTGTCTGCGCCACGTGCTCGAAACCGGCGCCGCCGAGGCCGCTGCCGCGCGGACGCTCAGCCCGGCCGACCGGCAGCACCTCAAGACCACGCTCGCGGAGGCCGCGGCCGCCGACCTGGTCGACTACCGGCGCAAGGACTCCCGCCTGCACCTCGCGATCGCCGAGGTCACGGCGTCGAGCTCGCTCACCACGGCGATGGCCGACGCCCGCACGCGCGTGAACCAGCTGCTCGACCGCATCCCCCTGCTCGAGCCCAACCTGGACCACTCCAACGCCCAGCACGAGGCGATCGTCGACGCCATCCTCGCCGGCGATCCCGTGGCCGCGCGCCATGCGATGACCGAGCACATCGAGGGCACGGCGTCGCTGCTGCGCGCCTTCCTGTCGTGACCCGCCGTGAATTTCTCACCGAACCGCACAACCTTTTCACCCGTACGGCCGTCGTCCCATCGTGCTACGCGACACGGATGCCGAGACGGATGGAGCCACCAGCAGTGTCACGAACGAGCCGCCCGATGATCCCCGCGCCCGCCGTCGCCGCCGGTGGCGCAAGATCCGCCGCATCGCGTACTGCGGCTTCGGCGTCTTCGTCGGCCTGCCGCTGATCGCGTTCTGGGTCGCCTACCTGCTGATGGACGTCCGCAGCCCGCAGGACGTGCTCGCCTCGCTCGACAAGACCGTGGAGCTGAAGTACTCCGACGGCAGCGAGCTGCTCAAGGTCCTGCCCGCCGACGGCGACCGCTCCTTCGTGCCCTACGACAAGGTGCCCTCGAAGCTGCGCGACGCGATCATCGCCACCGAAGACCCGACGTTCTGGGACAACGCGGGCTTCGACCCCACCGGCATCGGCCGCGCGTTCCTGACCGGCGTCGGCGGCGGCTCGGGGATCACGCAGCAGTACATCAAGAAGTCGACCGGCGACGACGACGCGACGCTCGGGCGCAAGCTGCAGGAGCTGGTGCTCGCCACGAAGATCACGCAGCAGCAGAGCAAGGAACAGATCTTCACCAGCTACGTGAACATCATCTCCTTCGGCCGCGGCACCTTCGGCCCGGCCGCGGCGATGAACGCGTTCTTCGGCCGGCCGCTCGACGACTCCATGACCTGGAGCGAAGCCGCGTTCCTGGCCGGGATGATCCAGTCGCCCTCGGTGCACGACCCCGCCGTTTCCGGCGACGCACACGCGGCTAAACGCTGGACGTACGTGCGCGACAAGCTCGTGCAGCGCGGTTACGTCAAGCCCGCCGACGCCGCCACGATGGCCTACCCCGGCAAGGAAATCCTGCCGCCCTCGGAGACGCGCGCGAGCGTGACCTACGACGAGTACCACGTGAAGCAGCAGGTGCTCAGCGAGCTCGAACAAGACGGGTTCTCGCTTTCCCGGCTGCAGCAAGGGAATCTGGTCGTGCAGACCACGCTCGACCGCAAGGCGCAGGCGTCCGCGCGCTCGACGCTGGCCGACCGCCTGAAGGGCGAGCCGAAGGAGTTCCGGGGCGCGCTCGTGTCCGTGGACCCGTCCACCGGGGCGGTGCGCGCGTACGACGGCGGCGACAACGGCGTCCGCGACTACGCCGGCACGGAACACCCGGCGGGCTCGGCGTTCTACCCCTTCACGCTCACGGCGGGTCTGCGCGCCGGCGTCTCGCCCGACGAACCCACGGCCGCGCCGGGCAAGATCGACTTCCTGGGTGAGGACTTCGAGTACCCGCAGAAATGCCCGGCGACCTGTACGTTGCGCACGGCGATGACCTCGGGCGCGGACACGCCGTACATCGGGCTGGCCAAACGCGTCGGCGCCGACGCGGTGAGCGCCGCGGCCCGCGACGCGGGCATCCCGGAGGCGGTCGACGGCTCGCCGACCCTGCGCGAGAAGGACGGGTTCCTGATCGGCTCGGGCCTCGCCGTCGGGCGGTATCCGTTGCGGCCATTGGACTTGGCCGGGGCGTACGGGACCTTCGCGGCCGACGGGATGCGCGTCACGCCGCACCTCGTGGACAAGGTGCTCGACCAGGACGGCAGCGTCGTGTGGCAGCACGATGACGAGCCGCACCCCGCGTTCTCTGACGACCCGGGGGTGAGCGCGAAGATCTCCGCCGAGGTGACGAACGTGCTGCAGACGTTCCTGCCCGACGGCCGCCCCGCCGCCCTGCGCACAGGCGAGTTCCAGCACGGCAACTCGTCGGACTACCAGGACGCCTGGGCGATCGGCTACACCCCGCAGCTGGCCACGGCCGTCTGGGTCGGCTCCGACGACGAACGGCGGCTGTTCGACGCGCAGGGGAAGAAACTGATGGGTTCGACCGTGCCCGCGGACATCTGGCGGACGTTCATGGTGCAGGCGGAGCAGGGGCAGCCGATCAAGGAGAACGGCGGGGTCGAGCCGAGGTTCGCCCCTCCGCTCGCGAAGCAGACGGCCCCACCCGGTCGCTGATCTTCCCGTGAAGGGCGCCGTTCATGCGCGCCCTTCACGGGAAGCGATCAGGTCAGCGCACGCGGGCGAGGACGAAACCGTCGTAACCCTTGTCTCCCACCGTCTGGATCGCGGTGGCCTCGAGGCGGTCGTCGCCGGTGAGAGCCGCGAACATCTCGCGCACGCCCCGCACGGACGGGTCCGTGCTGGTGGCTTCGAGCACGGCACCGTCGCGGACGACGTTGTCGACCACGATCGTGGTGCCCGGCCGCGAAAGCCGCACGGCTTCGGCGACGTAGGGCGCGAGGTTGGCCTTGTCGGCGTCGATGAAGACGAAGTCGAACGGCCCCGTGAGCGTGGGCAGGGTGTCGAGAGCGGCGCCGACGCGGATGTCGGCCACGTCGGGCCCGAAGCCGGCGCGGTCGAGGTTCGCGCGCGCCACGGCGGCGTGCTTCGGGTCGTATTCGCAGGTCACCAGCGTGCCGCCGGGCGGCAGGGCGCGGGCGAGCCAGATCGTGCTGTAGCCGCCGAGCGTGCCGATCTCGAGGATCGAGCGGGCGCCGGCGGTGAGAGCGAGCAGGTTGAGCAGTTTGCCTTGTGTGGGCGACACGGCGATGGCCGGCAGGCCGGCCGCGCCCGACTCGGCGAGGGTGGCGTCGAGCACCGGGTCGGCGGGGAGCAGGGCTTCGGCCAGGTAGTCGTCGACTGCGGTCCAGAGTTCGCGGGTCATGGCACCTCCGGCACCAACCTAGCGACTATGCGGCGCGCCGGCCCGCCTTCGGGATCACCAGCGGGGTGCTCGTCTCGGGACACGGCATGACGCGGCACGGCAGTTCGAAGATCTTCTCCACGTTCTCCTCCGTCACGACCTCCTCGGGCGTTCCGGTGGCGAGCACCTGGCCGTCGCGCATGGCGATCATGTGGGTGGCGTAGCGGGCGGCGTGGTTGAGGTCGTGGAGCACGGCGACGAGGGTGCGGCCCTGTTCGGCGTGCAGCTGCGCGCACAGATCGAGGATGTCCATCTGGTGCGCGATGTCGAGGTACGTCGTGGGTTCGTCGAGCAGCAGCAGGTCGGTCTGCTGGGCCAGCGCCATCGCCATCCACACGCGCTGGCGCTGTCCGCCGGACAGCTCGTCGACGAGCCGCTCGGCCAGGTCCGAGACGCCGGTGGCCGCCATGGACTCGGCGACCACGGCGGCGTCGTCGCGGGACCACTGGCGCAGCAGGCGCTGGTGGGGGTAGCGGCCGCGCGCGACGAGGTCGGCGACGGTGATGCCGTCGGGCGCGACGGAGCTCTGCGGCAGCAGGCCGAGGCGGCGCGCGACCTCCTTGGCGCCGTAGCTGGAGATCACCGAGCCGTCGAGGTAGACGGAGCCCTTGCGGGGCTTGAGCATCCGCGCGAGCGCGCGCAGGAGCGTGGTCTTGCCGCACGCGTTGGGGCCGACGATGACCGTGAACGACTTGTCCGGGATGACCACGCCGAGGTCTTCGGCGACGGTGCGCCCGTCGTAAGCGAGGGTCAGTTCCTCGGCGTGCAGCCGGGGCTCGGTCCGGGCCGGTGCTTCCGCGATCGTCTGTTCCACACAGGTTAGGCTAACCTAGTGACCCTCGTTCGGGGAGTTCCCTGGGTCGCATTGGCCGAACGTGACCAGCCGGTGTCATCATGCGGACGGGGTTCTGTGCGGTTCACGGCGTAAGCGAAGGTGGCGATGGATGACTACCGGGTCGTCGCGGACGAGCTCGCCGCCGACATCGAAGCCGGCCGGCTGAGGCCGGGCGACCGCCTCCCGCCGCAACGCCGGTTCGCGCGCGACCGCGGCATCGCCGGCTCCACCGCCGCCCGCGTCTACGGCGAGCTGATCCGCCGCGGCCTGGCCGTCGGGGAGGTCGGCCGGGGCACCTTCGTACGGGCCGCGCGCCCGGCGCCCGAGCCCGGGCTGGCCGAACCCGGCGACGCGCGCGTGGACCTCGAGCTCAACTTCGCCGTGCTGCCGAGCCAATCCGCGAAGCTCGCGTACGCGCTGGAGCCGCTGCTTCGCGCCGACGTCTTCACCGACGCCCTGCACCCCGTGGGCGCCGCGGGGACGAAAGCGGTGCGTGAAGCCGCGGCGGGACTGCTGTCTCGCGGCAGCTGGGAGCCCGACCCGGCGACGGTTCTGGTGACGGGCAACGGCCGCCAGGGCATCGCCGCCGCGATCTCCATGTTCGTGCCGCTGGGGGAGCGGCTCGCGGTCGAGGCGCTGACGTACCCCGTGGTGAAGGCGCTGGCCACGCGGCTGGGTGCCGAGCTCGTGCCCATCGAAACCGACGCCGACGGCCTCGTCCCGGCCGCGCTCGAAGCCGCCCACGCGGCGGCGCCCGTGCGCGCGCTGTACGTGCAGCCGACGCTGCACAACCCCCTCGGGCCGACGATGTCGCCCGCGCGCCGCGCCGAGCTGGCCGACACCGTGCGACGCCTCGACTTGCCGGTGATCGAGGACGGGATCTACACGTTCCTGCGCCCGGACGTCGAACCGCTGGCCGCGCTCGCGCCCGAGCGCACGGTGTTCGTCGACAGCCTGTCGAAGCGGGTCGCGCCCGGTCTCACCGCGGGGTTCGTGGTGTCGCCGGCGGCCTGGACCGCGCGGCTCGCGGGCGCCGTCCGTTCGGGTGGCTGGGGTTCGACGCGGTTCGCGATGGAGGCCGCCACGCGCTGGATCACCGGCGGCGCGCTGGCCGAGGTCGAGACCGCGAAGCGCATCGACGCTGCCGAGCGCGCCACGATCCTCGACGAGCGCCTCGCCGGGTTCACGGTCGTCGGCGATCCGGCCGCGTACCACCGCTGGTGGGAGCTGCCTGAGCAGTGGCGCGCGGAGACGTTCGTGGCCGCCGCCGCCCGCCACGGCATCGCGTTGTCGCCGGCGGCCTCGTTCGCGGTGCTCCCAGGTCACGCGCCGAACGCCGTGCGGCTCGCGGTTTCGGCGCCACCCAAGGAAACCCTCGCGGCCGCGCTCGAGGTCCTCGCGACGTTGGCGGCCGGCTCGCCCGACGACACGTTGCCGGACTGAAGCCTCAGCGCACCCACTTGCCGACGAAGCTCCCGCACGCCACCGGTTGTCCGCTCAGCCGCGCGCGCAAGGCGTTCTCCAGCCCCAGGTAGTCGACGATCGGCGCATCCACCGCCACTTGAGCGGGCACCGGGCCGCCCTGCGCCAGCGTCTTGTTCGGCACGGTTTCGAACAGCACCAGGTAGTCGCCCTCGCGATCGAGATCCGCCGCGGTGTCGAGCATGCGCTGCGGCGCGTCACCGACGATCTCCAACGGCAGCGGCCACTCCAGCGGGAACGGGTTGCGCAGGCCGAAAGCCGGGTACGCGAACGGGTTGTCGGGCAGCACCGCGACGCGGGAGGCCGGGTAGCGCTGCAGACAGTCGCGGATCTGGGCGACGTAGGTGTAGGTCGCCGGGTTCGTGCGGATGCCGCGCATGGCCGGGCTGACCGTGCCGAGGTCGGCTGTGAGCTTGTCGTGCGAGAGGTCGAGGTACGCGGCTTCGTCGTGGTGCGCCACGACCGCCCAGCCGCACAGCGCCACCGTGACCAGGCCTGCCGTGGTGGTGAGCCACGTGCGGCGCAACACCGGCGAAAGGTCCGGCAGCACGAAACCCAGCAGCAGCAACGCCGTGAGCGCCAGGGAGCCGGTGAGCAATGTCGGGGTGTCGTTGCCCCACGACAGGCTCGTCATGAACCCTGTCGCGAGTACCAGCAGCCCGGCCCAGGAAACCTTGCGCCGCACGGTCGCGTGGACCACGACGGCGACGGCCAGGATCCACCACAGCACGTCGGCCCAGCGCGACGAAGCTGTGAGCCGCCCGTCGACCACCGTCCACGCCACCGCGGCCGCGCCGCCGAGCGCGAGCAGCCACGACGCCGCGCGCCCGGCCGCGCCGAGCCGTTCGCCCGCGAGCCGCAGCACCAGCAGCACGACGGCGACGGCGGCGAAGAACGTGAGCTCCCGCACCGGAGGGTGCAGCAGCACCTGCGGGTCTTCCAGCCACAGGCCGAGCAGCCGTTCGCCGTACGCGGGCACGCCGCCCGTCAGCTGCCCGACCATCTCGCCGAAGCCGCCGCCGATGCTCACCCAGGCCACGTAGGCGATCCCGAACGCGCCCAACGCCAACAGGTCACCCGGCAGGCGGCGCAGCCGGTTCGGGTAGCACAAGGTCCAGACCAGCCCGATCACCGCGGCGAGCACGAAGCTCTGCTTCACGAACACCGCCGCGCCCAGCAGCGCGAGCCCGCCGAGCCGCGCGTACTTGTTTCCCTTGCGCAGCCCGGAATCCAGGGCCCACGCGCCGCACGCGGTGAGCGTGATCCCGTCGACGGTGTGCCATGCCATGAGCGGGAAGCCGTTGAGGTTCAGCAGGGCCGCCGCCGCGACCAGTGCCGTGCGGCCGGGTCCCCACGACAGGACCGGCCGCCGCGTCACGAGCACGGCGAACGCGATCGTCGCGAGGGTGATCTGCACCATCGCCAGACAGCTGGACGCGAAGAACAGCGGCCCCGGCAGCGCGAAATCGACCACGTGCAGGATCGCCGAGCCGAGCGGCCGCGCGGAGATGATGTCGGCATGCGGCACTTCGCCCTGCAACACCCGCCACGCCTGCGCGAGGATGAAGCCCTGGTCGGACGGATGGAAGCCGAACCGGCCCACACGCAGCTCCGTCGCCACGGCGAGCACGAGCACCCACGCGGCATGCGCACTCACCCGCCGAGCCTCGGCGACGTCCACTCCGTGTCCTTTCGCCTCGGCTGTGTTTTCTGCCTCGGCTTCGCCGAGGCGCGCGAGATCGCCTGGAAGCCGGTGTTGGGATTGAGCGGTCGGATCGGCCGGGGGCCGATCGCCCCGCTCAATCCCAACACCGGCGCGATCTCGCGCTGTGGTTGCCTATAGGGCCCCGGGCCGGGGGCTGGCCCGGCGGGGCCAGGGTAGTCGGGTGGCGGTGGCGGTGAGTGAGGCCGGTGCGGGCGGGCGCGGCTGTTCGCGGGCTTCCTGAGCGGACTCCGGCATTACGCGGTAGGCCAGGTGGGCTAGGAGCCGGGCGAGGTCGGGGGCCAGGAGTGTGCTGGTTCGGCCGCGTGGCCTTGGGCAGTGACAGGTTGTGCGACCGTCGTTGCTGCGCCTCCGCGACGAGCGCCGCCGCCTGATCAGGGGAGGTCGTTGGCAGGCCGTAGCGGGCCAGGTGGGCGACGAGCTGGGTGGGGTCGGGGCCACGAGACTAGCCGGTTCGGTCGCGCGGCCTTGGGCGGCGGCAGGATCTGCGGCGCTGTTGCAGCGCCTTCGCGACGAGCGCTGGCGACCGATCGGGGAGGTCGTTGGGCGGCGGCGGGTGCTCGTGACGTTCGCGGCGCGGTCGGCAGTCGCCGGCGGTGAGGTCGTGGCCGGCGCCGAGGTGGTCGAGGCGTGAGTGCGCGGCCGGGTGGAGACCGAGGAGGGGCGGTGAAGCGTCCGGCGTAGGCGGCCGGGTCGAGGCTGGGGAAGGCTCGGTGAGGGCACCGGTGGTGGGGATCGGGCGGTCTGCCACGGCGACGACGCAGGGGCCTCGCCAAGGTCCTCAGGCAACCACGGAGCGAGATCGCGCCGGTGTTGGGATCGGGCGGTGCGATCGGCCCCCGGCCGATCCGACCGCCCGATCCCAACACCGGCTCCAAGGCGATCTCGCACGCCTCGGCGGAGCCGAGGCAGAAAACACGGTCACTCCGGGTGCTGAGCCACGGCCACCACGGCGTCGCGCAGCGCGGCCCTCAGACGTCCGACGTCGAGGGGCCCGAGCACGGCCGCTTCGCCTGGCGGCGCCACGAGCACGATCTTGTCGTCGCTGCTCACGAACACCGTCACGTCCCTGCGCCTGCCCGCCAGATCCCGGCAGCCGATCGACCACTCGTCCCGGTCTGTCACGGCTCTCGCCCTCCCGATTCCGCGTTGCGATCGTGCTTCGTGCGGGGGTGGGACGAGCGCCTCACGCGGCTCTTACGCGGGTTCACCCGAATTGCCTACCGACGGGTTGTCCTGGCGGGTTCACCTGGGATGTGCCGTCCGCGCAACGGGAGTAGCGTCCACGCGGCAGGTGGTGGGGACGCGGGAGGTCGGGATGTCCGGGATGGCGCAACCGCGCAAGATCGTGATCGTCGGGGCCGGTCTCGCGGGGGCCTCGGCTGCCGCCGCCGTGCGGGAAAAGGGCTTCGGCGGCGACGTGCTGCTGATGGGTTCGGACCCGCACCGGCCCTACGAGCTGCCGCCGCTGTCGAAGGGCGTGCTGCTGGGCACCACTGACGAACCCGATTGGGTGCACGAGGCCGGGTTCTACGACGCCCACGCCATCCGGCTCACCTCCGGACTCACCGCCACACGCCTGGAGCTCGGCGCGCGCCTCGTGCTCGACGACGCCGGCGGCGAGCACCTCTTCGACCGCCTCGTGCTCGCGACGGGTTCCCGTCCGCGTCCGCTGACCGCGCCCGGCGGCAACTTCCCGGGCCTCTACACGCTGCGCACGCTGGACGACTCGCTCAGCCTGCGCACGGCGTTCGTCGACGCCCGGCGCGTGGTGGTCATCGGCGCCGGCTGGATCGGCACCGAGGCCGCGGCGGCCGCGCGTTCGCACGACGCGGACGTGACCGTGGTGGCGCCCGGGCGCCTGCCGCTCGGGAAGGTCCTCGGCGCCGAGGTGGCCGGGGTTTTCCGGTCCCTGCACCAAGAACACGGCGTGCACTGGCGTCTGGGCGAGCACGTCGCGGAGGTCACGGGCGACCCGAGCGGCGTGCGTGGCGTGCGGCTGCAAAGCGGTGAGGAGCTGCTCGCCGACGTGGTCCTCGTGGCCGTCGGCGCCGCCCCGCGCGTGGAACTCGCCCACACGGCAGGCCTCGAGCTCTCGGACGACGGCGGCGTCGCGGTCGACGCGGGCCTGCGCACGGCCGCCCCGGACGTCTACGCCGTCGGCGACATCGCGTCGCACTTCCACCCCCGCTACGGCCACCGCGTGCGCGTCGAGCACTGGGCGACCGCGCGTACGCAGGGCGCCCACGTGGCCGGGAACCTGCTGGGGGAGAACGAGCCCTACCTGAATTCGCCGTACTTCTTCTCCGACCAGTACGACCTCGGCATGGAGTACCGCGGCCTCGCCGACCTCGACCGCGACCGCCTCGTCGTCCGCGGCGACCTCGCGGCGCGCGACTTCACGGCGTTCTGGGTCGGCGCCGAGGGCGAAGTACACGCCGCGATGAACGTGAACCAGTGGGACGACGGGGATGCGTTGCAGCGCTTGGTGGACGGACGCATGAACGTGCGTGACGAGGACCTGAAGTCGGGCAACCTCGCAAACCTCGGGTGATGGCTTGATCGCCAGTGGCACCGAAGGCACAGTGAAAGGCATGCTGCTTCGCGCCGCTTAGCCCCATGAAGCCGCCGACCTCAGCGCGCTCACGCTGCGGTCGAAGGCTCACTGGGGCTACGACGAGGCGTTCCTGGAGGCATGCCGAACCGAGCTGACCCTCCGACCCGACGACCTGGTCGCGGGGAAAGCGACCGTGGCGCAGATCGGCGAGCACGTGGTCGGGTTCTACACCCTGGCCGGTCAGGCACCCGAAGGTGAGCTCGCCTGCCTCTTCGTCGAGCCTGACCACATCGGTACCGGCGTCGGCCGCCGGTTGTGGCAGCACGCGGTGGACACGGCCCGCACGCTGGACTTTCAGCGGCTCATCATCGGCTCCGACCCGTTCGCCGAGGACTTCTACCGGAAGATGGGCGCGGTCCGGATCGGCTCCGTGCTCTCGGGATCCATTCCGGGCCGGCTGCTCCCGCAGCTGGTCTACCGGCTCTCGCCTGGGCCGGCACCCGGGTGAGGCTCAGACCTCCACCTGGATGACCGGCCCGTCCAGCGCCAGGTACCCCACCAGGTTCGGCGGCGCGTAGTCCGTAGCGCGCTTGTGGCGGGTGACGGAGCTGGAGGCGACGTACTCGTGTTTCGGGTCCGTGGTGCCGATTCCGCGCGTCATGGAGGGCAGCAGGCGGTAGAAGCCCGTGCGGGACGGGTGGATCGGCCCCAGGGCGTCGGGTTCGTTGGCGAGGCCGGGTTCCAGCGCCAGGCCGCACGACCGCGCTCGGTCGGCGAGCCAGCGCAAGGTGACGTCGGCGAGGCCGTGCTGGGTCCGTCCGCCACCGCCGACGTCGCCGTGGCAACCGGCGAACCACACCTGTTCCACGTGGTGCGTCACGCCCTCGGTGGGAGGCGCCCACACCGACGGTGTGAACGGCTTGCGGTGCTCGTCGATCGCCAGCGCCTGGTAGGCGGCGTCGACGGTCGCGCTCAGTGCCGTGTCGTGGAACTGGAACCGGCGGTTGAAGACGTCGAACGGCCAGAACCCGGTCAGCGGCACGCCGAGCGCGCCGACCGTGTCCCACACGCCGATGAAGCGGATCCGCGGTTCGTGCGCGTAGGACTTGCGGAACAGGGCCATCTCGGTGGACCGCGGGTGCGTCTTGTCGGAACGGTCACGGTAGAGCCCGTACGCCTGCTTCACCCGGTGCTCGTGTTCGCGGCGCAGCAGGCCGCAGTTGCGGATGAGCCCGGCCGTGCTGCGGGCCGTGTACGCACCGCGGCTGAAGCCCAGGAAGAAGATCTCGTCGCCGGGTTCGTAGGTCCGGACCAGGAAGAGGTAGGCCTCTTGAATGTTGCGCGAGAGCCCCACGCCGAACGCGCCGCCGAGCAGCTTCTGCCGTTTGGTGCCGACGCCGGACTGGTAGAAGGCCCGTTGTTCGGTCCCTGCTTCGTCGACCGGCGCCACGGCGAGTGCGAGCTGCGTGACGTTGGTCGGTGCCGGAGTGTGGCCGTCGACCACGTCCGCCATGTCCGCCGAGTCCCATGTGCCGTCGCAGCAGATCACGATCCGCTTGGGCATCCGCACCTCGTTCATCGGTCGAAGAGTCGGGGGCCATCAATTCACGACCCGGCGCGGTTTTCAACGGGTTCGGCCGAATCGGTACCGAAGACACGGTGTGACAAGGAAAAACGGGCGGGAACCCACGCTCGGGCGGAGGGACCATCGGCCAGGGTGCCCGCCAGGGTGATCCGATCAATTTTGACACCAAATCCTCCAGACCTCTGGATCCCGCGCCGCCCATGCGCTATACATCGGATGTCTTGATGTGGCTGTGGTGAGAGGGGAACGTCCGTGCAGCTTGTGCGTCTCGGAGCCGCGGGAGAAGAGCGACCGTTCGTGCGTGCCGGAGACGGCACTCTGTACGACCTCTCCCGCCTCACGGCCGACGTCGACGGCGCGTTCCTCGCGGCCGACGGCCTCGCCCGCGTCGCCGCCGCGCTCGAAGCCGGCGAGCTGCCCGCCGCCGGCCCGGAAACCGCGAGCCTGCGCGTCGGCCCGCCGCTGGCCTCGCCCGGCAAGGTTCTCTGCATCGGCATGAACTACCGCCGGCACGCCGAGGAAACCGGCGCCGCCGTGCCGACGGAACCGGTGCTGTTCATGAAAGCCCCCGACGTGATCGTCGGCCCGGACGACGACGTGCTCATCCCGCGCCGCTCGACCAGCACCGACTGGGAAGTCGAGCTCGGCGTCGTGATCGGCAAGCAGGCCCGCTACCTCGACAGCGTCGAGGAGGCCCTCCAGTACGTGGCCGGCTACGTCGTGTCCAACGACGTCTCCGAGCGCGAGTTCCAGCTGCACCGCGGCGGACAGTGGGACAAGGGCAAGAACTGCGAGACGTTCAACCCGCTCGGCCCGGCGCTCGTGACCGCCGACGAGGTGCCCGACCCGCAGGACCTCGGGCTGCGCACCTGGGTCAACGGCAAAAAGGTGCAGGACTCCTCGACGAAGGACATGGTCTTCACCGTCGCCGAGATCATCCACTACCTGAGCCAGTTCATGGTGCTGCGCCCCGGCGACCTGATCAACACCGGCACCCCCGAGGGCGTCGCGCTCGGGCAGCCGGAGCCGAAGCCGTACCTGCGCGAGGGCGATGTCGTCGAGCTGGAGATCGACGGCCTCGGCCGCCAGCGCCAGACGCTGAGGCAGGCCTGACATGGCGAAGATCATCGGCATGGAGGTGCTCGACGTCCGGTTCCCGACGTCCCGGGAGCTCGACGGCTCGGACGCCATGAACCC
The DNA here is from genome assembly GCF_019468465.1 of Amycolatopsis sp. DSM 110486. Classification (NCBI taxonomy): domain Bacteria; kingdom Bacillati; phylum Actinomycetota; class Actinomycetes; order Pseudonocardiales; family Pseudonocardiaceae; genus Amycolatopsis; species Amycolatopsis sp. DSM 110486. The sequence goes on from NZ_CP080519.1 coordinate 5,686,710, forward strand.
CGACCCCGACTACTCGGCCGCCTACGTCGAGCTCCACACCGACCTCGGCCCCGACGGCTACGGGCTCGCCTTCACCATCGGCCGCGGCAACGACGTGCAGGCCGCCGCGATCCGCGCGCTCGCGCCACACCTCGTCGGCCGCGAAGTGCCGGAGGACGCCAACGCGCTCGGCCGGCTCTCGCGCGACCTGATCGGCGACTCGCAGTTCCGCTGGCTGGGCCCGGAAAAGGGCGTGGCGCACATGGCGATCGGCGCGGTCGTGAACGCCGCGTGGGACCTCGCCGCGCGCCGGGCCGACCTGCCGCTGTGGAAGTTCGCGGCCCGCATGACGCCGGAAGAGCTGGTGTCGCTCGTGGACTTCCGGTACCTGTCCGACGCGCTGACCGAACAGGAGGCGCTCGACATCCTGCGCGCCGCCGAACCCGGCCGCGAGGAGCGGATCGCGAAGCTCGAAGCCGAGGGCTACCGCGCCTACAGCACGTCGCCAGGCTGGCTCGGCTACTCCGACGCGAAGCTGGTGCGCCTGGCCGAACAGGCCGTGGCCCACGGCTTCGAGATGATCAAGCTGAAGGTCGGTGGCAACCTCGAGGACGACGTGCGCCGCATGAAGCTGGCGCGCGAGACGGTGGGCGCGGACATCCGCATCGCCGTGGACGCCAACCAGCGCTGGGACGTGGCCACGGCCGTGTCCTGGATGACGGAGCTCGCGCCGTTCGACCCGTACTGGATCGAAGAACCGACCTCGCCCGACGACATCCTGGGCCACGCGGCCATCGCGAAAGCACTGGCGCCGATCAAGGTCGCGACCGGCGAGCACGTGCAGAACCGCGTGGTGTTCAAGCAGCTGCTGCAGGCCGGCGCGATCGACGTGCTGCAGCTTGACGCCGCGCGCGTCGGCGGGGTGAACGAAAACCTCGCGATCCTGTTGCTGGCGGCCAAGTTCGGCGTTCCGGTGTGCCCGCACGCCGGCGGCGTCGGGCTGTGCGAGCTGGTGCGGCACCTGTCGATGTTCGACTTCGTGGCCGTCTCCGGCGAGGACACCGACCGCACCATCGAGTGGGTCGACCACCTGCACGAGCACTTCACCGACCCGGCCGTCGTGCGTGACGGCCGGTACCTGGCCCCGACCGCACCCGGGTTCTCCGCGCGGATGCACGACGCGACCCTGCGCCGCTTCCGCTTCCCGGACGGTCCAGAGTGGACGGAGGACGCCCAGTGAGCGAGTTCGACGGCCTGGTCGCCGTGGTCACCGGCGGCGCTTCGGGGATCGGCCTGGCCACGGCCACGCTGCTCGCCGAGCGCGGCGCGCGGGTGGCCGTGCTGGACCTCAAGACCGACGACGTGCCCGAGCCGCTGGCCGGCTTCCGGTGCGACGTCACGGCCGACGCCGAGGTCAGGGCCGCGATCGACGCCGTCGCCGAGCGTTTCGGGCGGATCGATGTGCTGGTCAACAACGCCGGCATCGGCGCGGCCGGCGACGTCTCGGACAACAGCGACGACGAGTGGCACCGCGTGTACGACGTGAACGTGGTCGGCATGGTCCGGGCCACGCGCGCCGCCCTGCCGCACCTCAAAGCCTCGCCTTCGGCGGCCGTGGTCAACACCTGCTCCATCGCCGCGTGGGCCGGCCTGCCGCAGCGGGCGCTGTACTCCGCGACGAAGGGCGCGGTGCTGTCGCTGACGCTCGCGATGGCCACCGACCACCTGCCCGACCGCATCCGCGTGAACTGCGTGTGCCCCGGCACCGCGGACACGCCGTGGGTCGGGCGCCTGCTCGACGCGGCCGCGGACCCGGCCGCCGAACGCGCGGCCCTGGCCGCTCGCCAGCCGATGGGCCGGCTCGTGACCGCCGACGAGGTCGCGAGCGCCATCACCTACCTCGCCAGCCCGCTGTCCGCGTCGACCACCGGCACCGCGCTCGCGGTCGACGGCGGCATGCACGGCCTGCGTCCGCGGGGACCTGTGCAGAACTAGTGCTCGTTTGCACGTCATCAAGTTTGCCTGTCATCAAGGAGGATGCGGTGCGTACGAAGGTGATCCGGCTCGCCGCCGCGGCGGCCGCGTGTGGTCTGGTCCTGACCGCGTGTGGGTCCACGAAGGACAAACCGGCGGCGTCGGCGGGCGGCGGTGGCGACACCGGCGGGAAGGTCGGGGCCACACTGCCGCTGCTGACCTCGCCGTTCTGGCAGGCCTACAACAACTACGTGCCGCAGATGGCCAAGGCGGCCGGCCTCGACGCGCTGCCCACGGTGAACGCCGACAACGACGCGGCGAAGCTCATCACCGACATCGGCACCCTGCTCAACCAGGGCGTCAAGGGCCTCGTGGTGACGCCGATCGACTCCGCCGCGATCGCGGCCGGGCTGAAGCAGGCCGAGAACAAGGGCGTGCCCGTGGTCGCAGTCGACGTCGCGCCCGAGGGCGGCAAGGTCGCCATGGTCGTGCGCGCCGACAACAAGGCGTATGGCACCAAGGCGTGCGAAGAGATCGGCAAGCGCGTGAAGAGCGGCAAGGTCGTGCAGGTGATGGGTGACCTCGCCTCCGTGAACGGCCGTGACCGCTCGGCCGCGTTCCGCGACTGCATGAAGGCCAAGTACCCGGACATCAAGGTGCTGGAGATCGCGGCGGAGTGGAAGGCCGACAAGGCGTCCTCGGGCCTCGACAGCCTGCTCACCGCCAACCCCGACATCAAGGGCGTCTACATGCAGGCCGGCGGTACGTACCTCGCGCCGACCGAGCAGGCGCTCAAGCGCAAGAACCTGTTCTTCCCGACCAGCGACCCGCGCCACGTGGTGCTGGTGAGCAACGACGGCATCCCGCAGGAGCTCGCGGCGATTCGCGCGGGCGAGCTCGACGCCACCGTGTCGCAGCCGGCCGACGCCTACGCGAAGTACGGCATGTACTGGCTCAAGAAGGCCATGGCGGGGGAGAAGTTCCAGCCCGGCCCGACCGACCACGGTTCCACGATCGTCGAGATCAGCCCCGGCATCCTCGAGGACCAGCTGCCGGCGCCGGTCGTGACGAAGGACAACGTGGACGACAAGACGCTGTGGGGTAACAACCTGTGAGCGCGCCCGCCCCCGAGACGGCCGCGCCGGTGGTGAGTGCCCACGGCGTCGGCAAGCGCTACGGGCCCACCGTGGCCCTGCACGACGTGAGCCTCACCGTCCACGCCGGCGAGTCGCACGCGCTGGTCGGCCGCAACGGGGCGGGCAAGTCCACGCTCGTGTCGATCCTCACCGGACTGTCGCTTCCGGACACCGGGAGCGTCGAGTTCGGCGGCGTGCCCGCGCCGTCGCTGTCCAAACAGGACGACTGGAAGGCCCACGTGGCGTGCGTGTACCAGCACGCCATGGTGGTGCCCCAATTGACGGTGGCCGAGAACCTGTTCCTCAACCGGCAGGCGCGCGGCGGTTTCGCCATCGGCTGGCGCAAGCTGCGCCGCCAGGCCCGCGCGCTGCTCGACTCGTGGGACGTCCGCGTGGACGTGGACACGCCCGCGGGTGAGCTTTCGGTGGAGGACCGCCAGTTCGTGGAGATCGCCCGCGCGCTGAGCTACGGCGCACGGTTCATCGTGCTCGACGAGCCCACGGCCCAGCTCGACAGCCAGGCCATCGAGCGGCTCTTCGAACGCATGCGCCAGATGCAGCGCAGCGGCGTGACCTTCCTGTTCATCTCCCACCACCTGCACGAGGTGTACGAGGTGTGCCAGGCCGTCACGGTGCTGCGCGATGCGAAGCACGTGCTCACCGCGCCGGTCGCCGACGTCAGCCGGCCACAGCTGGTCGACGCCATGACCGGCGAGCAGGGCGGGCTTTCCGTGCGCGACGCGGCGAGCCGCGATCCGCTGGCGGTCGACGCCGCCGAGGTCCTCACCGTCGACGCGCTGTCCGGCGACGGCTTCCACGACGTGTCGCTGCGGGTGCACCGCGGCGAGGTCGTGGGGCTGGCCGGCAGCAACGCGAGCGGCAAGCACCAGGTGGCCGAGACCGTGTACGGGTTGCGCTCGCCTTCGGCGGGAACCGTGGCGGTGGACGGGAAACCGTTGCCACCCGGCGACATCCCGGCCGCGGTGCACGCCGGGATCGGCTGCGTGCCGCGCGACCGTCACCACGAGGGGCTCGTGCTGGAGCACTCGATCATGGACAACGCCACGCTGTCGGTGCTCGACCGCATGGGCCCGGCCGGGTTCGCGTCGCCGAAGGCACGCCGCGACCGTGGGGCCCGCGCGCTGGCCGCCTACGACATCGTGGCGGCCGGGCCGGACCAGCCGGTGGCCGACCTGTCGGGTGGCAACCAACAGAAAGTGGTCCTCGCCCGGGCGCTGGAGAGCGGCCCGCGGGTGGTCGTGCTGATCAACCCCACCGCCGGCGTGGACGTGAAGTCGAAGGAGGCTCTGCTCGCGGTCATCGACCGGGTGCGGGCCGAAGGCAAGGCGGTGCTGATCGTGAGCGACGAGCTCGACGACCTGCGCCTGGCCGACCGGGTGCTGGTGCTGCGCGCCGGTGCCGTCGTCGCCGAACACCAGGCCGGCTGGTCCGACGGAGACCTCGTGGCCGACATCGAAGGAGTCGGGCTCCATGACTGAGCTGATGAGCGATCCGCAGACGGCGCTGCCCGCGGCGCCCCCGAAACGGCGCAAGTCGCTGTGGCTGCGCGAGCTGGCGCTGCTGCCCGCGCTCGTGGTCGTGTTCGTGATCGGCGGGCTGATCAGCGACTCGTTCTTCACGTTCGACAACGTGATCAGCATCCTCTCGGCCGCCGCCGCGCTGTCGCTGGTGGTGCTGGGCGAATCGCTGGTGCTGCTGACGGGCAAGTTCGACCTGTCGCTCGAATCGACCATGGGCATCGCACCCGCGATCGGCGCGATGCTGGTGATCCCGGCGACGTCGTCGGGTTTCGGCACGGGCTGGCCGGCCGCGCTGGGCTTGCTCGCGATCCCCGTGGTGGGTGCGCTGATCGGGCTCGTGAACGGCTTCCTGATCGTGAAGCTCAAGCTCAACGCGTTCATCGTCACGCTGGCGATGCTCACGGTGCTGCGCGGCACGCAGATCGGCTCCACCAACGGCAAGACGCTGTTCGACCAGCTCGACGCGTTCACGGCGCTGGCGACCACGACGTTCGCCGGGCTGCCGATGTCGGTGTGGCTCGCGGCGGTGCTGTTCCTGCTGTTCGGGCTCGGCCTGCGCTACCACCGCGTCGGCCGCTCGCTCTACGCGATCGGCGGCAACCGCGAGGCGGCGCGCGCGGCGGGCATCCGGGTGGACCGGATCTCGTGGGCGGTGTTCATCGTCGCCGGTGTGCTGGCCGCGATCGGCGGCCTCGCCTACACCGGCTACGTCGGCGCGCTCGGCGCCGACCAGGGTGACGGCCTGATCCTGCAGGTCTTCGCCGCGGCGGTGATCGGCGGTGTCTCGCTCGACGGCGGCAAGGGCACGCTCGTCGGCGCCGTGACCGGGGTGCTGCTCCTGCAGTCGGTGGACAGCCTGCTGCGCATCGCGCAGGTGCCGGCGGAATGGCTGAAGGCGATCTACGGCGGCATCATCCTGATCGCCCTGATCATCAGCCGCTACGCCGGCGGAAAGCCGCAGACCTGATCGGCGCCTGGGCCGTGATCATCCGACCTTATCGCCGTTCCGTGAAGGGCCCCTCCAGGGATTCAGAGTCCCTCGAGGGGCTCCTCACAGAGCCTCGGCGACGCTCACGAGGCGGCGGCTTCGGCGCTGTCGTCGGCCGGGCTGTCGGCGTCCGTGCCGGTCTGCGTGAGCGTGCTGCGCAGCCACTGCTCGACCCCCGCGACGTGCACGGTCGCCCACGACCGGGCCACTTCCGGCTCACGGGCGGCGATGGCCTCGTAGATGGCCGTGTGCTGCTCACGCGTGCGCGCGACCGCGCCCTCCTGCGTGAGGCCGCGCCAGATCCGCGCCCGCGCCGTGGGCCCCGACAGGCTGTCGAGCAGCGAGCAGAGCACGGGGTTGCCCGAGCCATCGGCGATCTTGCGGTGGAACTGCAGGTCGTTGGCCACGAGCGCCTCCACCGTCGGCGCGTCGGCCAGCTCGTCGAGCAGGGCGCCGAGCTCGGTGATGTCGTCCTCGCTCATGTGCAGCGCGGCCAGCGCCGTGGCGGCCGGCTCGAGGATCCGGCGCACGGCCAGGAAGTCGAGCACGGTGTCGTCGCGGTGGAAGTCGACCACGAACGTCATGGCGTCGAGCAGCAGGTTCGGCTCGAGACTGGTCACGTACGTGCCGTCGCCCTGGCGCACGTCGAGCACCCTGATCAGGCACAACGCCTTCACGGCCTCGCGCAGGGAGCTGCGCGAGAGCCCCAGCCGCTGGGCGAGCTCGGCTTCCTTGGGCAGCCGGTCGCCCGGCGCGAGCTCCCCGGAGATGATCATGTCCTTGATCTTGTCGATCGCGACATCGGTGACGGGCATCGAGACCGCCCTCCCTCAAGAGACCTCGGATGTTTCGGTGTTCTGAACACAGAGTGCCACGTAACTCGTCAGGAGGGCTCATGACCCACGGCTCGGCACCGCACTCTGCCCCTGAAAGGGTTGCTCTTCGCACTCGGCTCAAACCGGGTCAAGAGGCGACCTACGAGTCCGTGCACGCCGTGATCCCGCCCGAGCTCGACGCGGCGCTGCGGCGCGCCGGCGTGCGCACGTGGCGGATCTGGCGCAGCGGGCTCGACCTGTTCCACTTCGTGGAGGTCGACGACTTCGACGCCATGAAGGCCGCGCTCGCCGACGATCCCGCCGACATCGAGTGGCAGATCCGCATCAACCGGCTGCTCGACACGGACGACGACTGGTCCGATACTTCGACGGCCCTGGGGCTCGTCTGGGAACTTCCGGTGAAGGAGTGAACGTGAAGCTCTCCCCGCTCGGGCTCGGTGGCGCGCAGCTCGGCAACCTCTACCAGGCGATCGACGACGACACGGCGACCGCGACCGTGCGGCGTGCGTGGGACGAGGGCATCCGCTACTTCGACACCGCCCCGCACTACGGGCTCGGGCTCTCCGAACGGCGCCTCGGCGCGGCACTCGCCGCGTACCCGCGAGACGAGTACGTTCTCTCCACCAAGGTCGGCCGGGTGCTCGAACCCCGCGCCGCGGCTCCGGGCGAGCGCGACGACCAGGGCTTCGACGTGCCGGCCACCTACCGGCGGCGCTGGGACTTCAGCCGCGACGGCGTGTTGCGGTCGCTGGAGGCGAGCCTCGACCGGCTCGGCCTCGACCGCGTCGACATCGTGTACGTGCACGACCCGGACGACCACTTCGCCGAAGCAGTGAGCGGCGCGTTTCCCGCGTTGCTGGAGCTGCGGGAGCAGGGCGTGATCGGCGCGGTCGGCGCCGGGATGAACCAGACGCCGATGCTCACCGAGTTCGTCCGCCGCTTCGACCTCGACCACGTGCTCATGGCCGGGCGCTACACCCTGCTCAACCAGCCGGCGCTCGACGACCTGCTGCCGCTGTGCCTCGAACGCGGCGTCGGCGTGGTCGCGGGCGGTGTGTTCAACGCGGGCATCCTCGCCACCGCGGAACCGGGCGCGATCTACGACTACGCGGCCGCGCCGGCGGAACTCGTCGAGAAGGCACGCAGGATCGCGGAGATCTGCGCCCGCCACGGCGTCGAGCTGCCGGAGGCCGCGCTCGCGCTGCCGGCTTCGCACCCGGCCGTGGTGTCGGTGGTCGTCGGCGCGCACGACGCCGGGCAGGTGGCGGTGAACGCGCGCCGCGCGGCCAAGGTCGTGCCCGCCGTACTGTGGACCGACCTCGTCGACGCCGGCCTGCTGCGCGCGGACGCCGTCGGCCGGCCCGTGACGTCTGGAGGACCGCAGTGATCGACGCCCACCACCACCTGTGGGACCCGACCCGCCGCGACTACCCGTGGCTCGCCGGCGCGGCGATGGACCCGATCCGGCGTCCGTACACAGTGGACGATCTACGCGCGGTGACACACGCGGCCGGGGTGCACGCCACCGTGCTGGTGCAGACGCTGCCCGACCAGGACGAGACGGAGGAGTTCCTGGCCGCCGCGGCGGCCGAGCCGGTGATCGCCGGCGTGGTGGGCTGGGTGGACCTGACGGCGCCCGACGTCGCCGACCGGCTGGCGCGGCTGAAGGAGCTGGGCCCGCTCGTGGGCATCCGCCACCAGGTCGAGAACGAGGACGACCCGGAGTGGCTGCTGCGTCCGGACGTGCTGCGTGGCCTGGCGGCCGTCGGGGCGGCGGGGCTGGTGTACGACCTGCTCGTGGCGCCCGCGCAGGTCGCGGCGGCGCGGAAGGTGGCCGAGCAGCTGCCGGAGCTGCGGCTCGTGCTCGACCACGCGGCGAAGCCGGCCATCGGGGCGCGGGAGTGGCAGCCGTGGGCCGACGGGATCGCATCGCTCGGCGCGCGGGACAACGTGGCGTGCAAGCTCTCCGGGCTCGTCACGGAGGCCGACTGGCAGCAGTGGCAGGTGGGCCACCTGCGCCGCTACGCCGACCACGTCTTCACCTCGTTCGGCGCCGACCGCGTGCTGTTCGGCACCGACTGGCCGGTGTGCGAGCTGGCGGCGGCCTACGAGGTCGTGCTCGACGCGGCCATGTCCCTCACAGGCCCGCTGACGGACCCGGAACGGCTCGACGTATTCGAGTACACGGCGAAACGCGTGTACGGACTCGGTTGACGCGTCAGAAGTCTTCGCCCTGCACCATGTCGCGCAGCTTCGTGAGCGCGCGGTGCTGGGTGACGCGGACGTTGCCGGCGGAGATGCCGAGCGTCTCGGCGGTCTCGTTGGCGCTCAGGCCGACGATGATGCGCAGGGTCAGGATCTCCTGCTGCAGCGGAGCGAGGCGGGTGAGCATCTCCTGCAGGCGGGAACCGAGGTCGAGCCGCAGCGCATACGACTCGGGCTCGTTGCCGGTTCCCGACAGGGGTCGCTCCGGCAGCTCGGGCACCGGCTCGGACCGGTCCCGCGCGACGGCGCGGTAGGCGTCGGCGACCTTGTTGGCCGCGATGGCGTGCACGAGGTAGAGGAACGACCCGCCTCGGTCCTGGTAGTCGGGCAGGGCCTTGAGGACGGCCATGCTCACGTCCTGCGCCACGTCGTCGGCCGAGAGGTAGGACAGGTCGCGCCCGCCCATGCGCGCCCGGCAGTAGCGGGCCACCACGGGCCGCAGCACGTGGAGCAGTTCGGTGATCGCGCGCTGGTCCCCCCGGCCGGCGGCGACCACGAGCGGGTCGAGGTCTTCCTTGGTCAACCGGCCCGCGGGCCTCGGCAGCGTTTCCGGCGTGACGTAGCCTGGCACGTCTGCTTCGTCGGCGGCTGCTTCGGTATGGGACGTCTTCGACGGTGCTGTCATGGTCGTCTCCCCGGCGACCCTGCGACCGTCGCTGGTCTTGGGGTCAACACTCTGTGATGTTGCGGTCGCAGCTACTCCGGATGATCGAGTAGTTGCTGCCGTCATTGCGACGCTCCGTAACCCTATGCGGGTCGCGGGCCGACAGTCCAGATTTCAACTACGAATACCCCGTTAGCAGCAGTGGTCTTGATAAAATCGAGACCAGTCAACGCACAGTACGATTCGCTGCTCGCAGGATGTGCGGACTGTCCACTCAGTACGTCACCAAGAGTGACAGCGCCGTTGCACAACAGAGGGTGGCCACCACCGCGGGTAGAACGGGTTTCAGTGCGGGCGGCTCGGGGTCCGTGCGGAGTGATCGCTCCCGGTGTCGGCCGACCCCCGCGAGCGCCAGTGCGGTGAGGGCTGCGAACGCCGCCGGGACGATGTCCCACGCGCCTTCGTTGCGCACCGCGGCACCCAGCAGCAGCACCGCGCACGCGGCGGCCGACAGCGCGGTGCGGCGCCACGCGAGGCCGGTGCGTTCGGGCTGGGCGCCGTTCGCGAAGGGCCGGCTCACGACACGATCACCAGCACCACGGCGGCCGCCATCAGCAGGAACACTCCCACGGTGAGCACCAGGATCATCGAGCTGCGGGCCAGCGGCTGCCCGGCGCGCATGGCGATCTGCACGCGCCGCCAGCGCGGGTAGGCGCCGGCCGCGAGGATCGCCGCGAGCACCACGCACAGCCCGGCGAGCACGGAGCTCATCGCAACGGGCCTCGGCACCAGCTGGTGGACCGCGACACCGCCGGCGAGCAGGCCCAGGGCCGTGCGCAGCCACGCGAGGAACGTCCGCTCGTTGGCGAGGGTGAACCGGTAGTCCGGTTCGGTGCCACCGCTGTGGGGGCCGATGCTGGGTGGTTCGCCGTGGGGCGGGTCGAGCTTCTCTTCCGACACTGCCCGGACGTTAGTCGTGGTCCGCGGCGGGCGCTTCGGGCTCGGCGTGGGCGAAGACCCACCACCGCAGCACGGCGAACCGCACGACCCCGCCGATGAAGCTGGCGGCCAGCAGGCTGGCCGTTTCGTCCCACGCCGTCGGGTGGCTGACCACCGCGTCGAGGGTGGCCAGGACGATCGAGCCGTACCCGGCGTAGAAGACGAACGTGAGGAAGTCCTGCAGGTGGCGCTGGCCGGCCTTGCTCGCGCGCCCGGCGAACGTGACGCGGCGGTGGAACTCGGTGTTGCCGACCGTGGTGAGCGCGATGGCCACCAGGTTCGCCCACTGCGAGCCGAGTTCGGGGCGCAGGACCAGGAAGAGCACGGCCTGCAGGCCTGTGGTGACGCCGCCGGCGACGAGGTACCAGGCGGCGTGTCCGCCGAGCTCGTGGTCCTCGTGGTGACGCTGCGGGTCCCGGTGGAAAAGCGGCGGCCGGGGCGTCCACCTGGTGGTGGTCATGATCTTGACGCTACCTCTGCTTCACAAACTTGTGAACCTGATGAAGCCGATGAACACTTGTGATCCCGCTGACAGGGACTCCGCGCCTTTGGTTCAGCCCATCCGGCGCGCCGGCTATTCCGTGTTCTCGGGTGTTCGCGCGCACTCGCGCCCGCGTGTGGGCAGAACGCCCGGTTTTCAAACGCGTTTGTGACCGGTCCCACGGCTTCCCGGCGCGGGCGCCGCTCACGCTGCGCTGCCGAACGGGCGCCCCTAGCGTGAAAACCCATCGCATCCGACCGCGACGAAGGGAAGGCCGAAGATGCTGACCGTGACCGAAGCCGCCGCCGAGGCGATCTCCGCGCTGACGGCTCAACAAGGCGCCGAGGAGAGCGGGCTGCGGTTCGCCCTCCAGAGCGTGCAAGAGGGCGAGGGCGCTCAGCTCGCGCTTTCCGTCGCCCCCGCTCCCCAGGACGGCGACCGCGTCGTGGGCACCGACGCCGGCGCGAAGGTCTTCCTCGAACCCCAGGCCGCCGCCCTCCTGGACGACAAGGTCCTCGACGTCCAGCAGGACGAAACCGGCGACGTGGCCTTCGCGGTACTTCCGCAGCAAAGCTGAATAGTCTGCCCCCGCTTCCCGCCCGCCCCTAACGCGAGATCGCGTGTTGGGTTGGGAGCGAGCGGCGAGATCGACCTCCGGCGCAACTCAGACACATACCCGGACCGGCGCCTAGGCGACCACAGCGCGAGATCGCGCCGGCTTCCGGATTGGGCGGTGCGATCGGCCCCCGGCCGATCCGATCGCCCGATCCGGAAGCCGGCTCAAAGGCGATCTCGCCGCCCCGGCGGAGCCGGGGCCAAAGACACAGCCCAGGTGCGGACCAGGTCGCTGGCGCGGGCGCGCAGCAGTTCGGCCGCGTGGGTGCGCGCGTGGTCGAGGGACGGGGCGTGGTCGATGAGCGCGCTGCTGCCGACCACGCCCAGGCTGGCGAGGCCGGCGGCGTCGAGCTGGATGCGCCCGGCCAGGACCATCAGCGGCACGCCCGCGCGAGCGGCCCGGGCGGCGATGCCGGCGGGTGCTTTGCCCGACAGGCTCTGCGAGTCGAGTGACCCTTCGCCCGTGATGACGAGGTCGGCGCCGACCAGAGCCGTGTCGACGCCGGTGAGACCGGCGATGAGGTCGAAGCCCGACGCGACCGTGGCGCCGAGACCCGCGATGGCGCCGCCCGCGACACCGCCGCCGGCCCCCGCGCCGGGGACCGCCGAAACGTCCGGGGCGCCCGCGTTGACCAGTGTCTGAGCCCAGCGGCCGAGCGCCGTGTCCAGCTCCGTCACCTCGTGCGGCCGCGCGCCCTTCTGCGGGCCGAAGACCGCCGCGGCGCCGTCGGGGCCGACGAGCGGGTTGGTCACATCTGTCGCGACGGTGATCGGCACCGTGCCCAGCCGTTCGCGCGCCGGACCCAATTCGACCTTCGCGACGCGCGAGAGCGTGCCGCCGCCGAGGCCGATGGGGGCGTCGAACGCGTCGAAGACTCCGGCTCCCAGGGCGGCCAGCATGCCGGCGCCGCCGTCGGTGCTCGCGGTGCCGCCGACGGTCAGCACGAGCCGGGAAGCACCGCGGGACAGCGCGTCGCCGAGCAGTTCGCCGACGCCCCACGTGTGCGCGGCCAGCGCGGTCTCCGGCGTCGGGTCCACGAACTCGATGCCGCACGCGCGCGCCGACTCGATGTAGGCCGTGCCGTCGAGCACCACGTACCGCGCGTCGACGTGGTCCTCCAGCGGACCGCGCACCGAGAGCCGCACGAGCTCGCCGCCCGCGTTCTCCAGCACTTCGAGCGTGCCTTCGCCACCGTCGGCGACGGGGCAGGCGGCGATGTCGGCGTCGGGCAGCGCGTCGCGCACTCCGAGGGCGATGGCCTCGGCCGCGGCGACCGCGGTGAGGCTGCCCTTGAACTTGTCCGGGGCGATGACGACACGAGTCACGGCGTTACCGATCCGACCGGAAGTAGGCGGGTACGCAGCTGGACGTCACCGCGGCGGGCAACTGTTCCCGCCGTGGCTGTAGTCGGATTGGTGACAATCAACACAAGACCTCCGTCAGCGGTGCTTCCCCGGCGAGTACCGAGGTCACGTTTCGGGCGGCCAGCACGGCCATCGCGGTGCGCGTCTCCACGGTCGCCGAGCCCAGGTGCGGCATGACCACGACGTCGTCGCGCTCCAGCAGCCGCGGTTCGACCTCGGGCTCGCGTTCGAACACGTCCAGCGCGGCGCCCGCGATCTCGCCGGCCTCCAGCGCGTCGGCCAGCGCCGCCTCGTCGACGACCGGGCCGCGCGTGGTGTTCACGAGGTACGCGGTGCGCTTCATGGCGCGCAACGCCGCCGCGTCGATCAGGTGGCGCGTCTCCGGCGTGAGCGGGCAGTGCAGCGAGACGAAGTCCGAACGGCGCAGCAGCTCGTCGAACGGCACGAACTCGCCGTCGAAGTCCGGTTTCGCCGACCGTCCCGAGTAGACGGTCCGCAGCCCGAACGCCGCTGCCCGCGTGGCCATCGCGCGGCCGATCTGCCCGAGCCCGACGATGCCGAGCGTTTTGCCCTGCAACCCCGAACCGAGCAGGAGCCCCAGGTGGAACGACCACGGCTGCCGCGCCCGCAGCAGCCGTTCGCCCTCACCGAGCCGGCGCGTGACGGCCAGCAGCAGCCCGAACGCCAGGTCCGCCGTCGCGTCGGTGAGCACGCCGGGGGTGTTGGTCACGGTCACCTCGCGCGCGGCCAGCGCCGGCACGTCGACGTTGTCGTAGCCCACGGCCACGTTCGCGACCACGGCCAGCTGTGGCCCTGCCGCTTCGACCACGGACGCGTCGATCCGGTCGTGCAGCATCGAGACGATCGCCGACGCCCCGGCCACGAACGACCGCAGCTCCTCGGGCGTGAGCGGACGGTCGAGTTCGGACACCCGCACTTCTCCCGCGTCGGCGAGCACCTTCACCGCGTCGTCGGGAATCCAGCGCGTCACGGCGATGAGGGGGCGATCGGGCACATCGGCAGCCTAATGGGTGGAGCAGTCCGTTAGCGAGGTTCGCGCCGCAGCCGCACGAGCACGCTCGCGGCGGAAGTGCCGGCCAGGTCGATGAGCAGGCCGTGGGTCGTCAGCACGGCTCCGTGGTGCGTGGTTCCGGTTCCCACATCGTGGTAGACCGCGTCCGGGTCGAGGCCCTGGAGCACCGGCGTGACGATCGGCCGGCCGTGGTCGTGCGGGCGCCGCGCGAACAGCACTACGACGTCGTCGCCGAGCACGAACTGCACCGCGGTGAGCGGGGAGACGGCGGGATCGGCCAGCCGGTAGGCCTCGCCGTGCTGCACGACGGGCCGGATCTCCTTGTACAGAGCCACGAGCTCGGCGGTGCGGCGCAGCTCGTCGTCGGTCCACTTCGTGAGATCGCCGCCGAGGCCGAGCACGCCGGCCATCGCGACGTGGAAGCGGAACTCGAGCGGCGCCTCGCGGCCGGTCAGCGGGTTCGGGCTGTCGGTGACCCACGCGGCCATCGCGCCCGCGGGCAGCACCTGCGAGAAGCCGTGCTGGATCTTGACGCGATCGGCCGCGTCGGTGTTGTCCGAGGCCCAGATCTCGTCGGTGCGCGCGAGGATCCCCAGGTCCGTGCGCCCGCCGCCGCCCGCGCAGGCCTGGATCCGCAACGCCGGGTGGTCGGCCCGCAGTCGGTCGAGCACGCCGTAGACCGCGCGCACGTGGTCGACCCAGACGGGCCCGGGACCCGCCTCCGTGAACGCACGGTTCATGTCCCACTTGAGGTAGTCGATGCCGTGCTCGGCGACCAGCCGGTGCAGCCACTTGTACGCCCAGTCGGCGACCTCGGGCCGGCCGAAGTCGAGCACGAGCTGGTTGCGCAGCGTGGTCCGCTCGCGGTGCGGCATGTGCAGCACCCAGTCCGGGTGTGCGCGGTAGAGGTCGCTGTCGGGGTTGACCATCTCCGGCTCGACCCACAGGCCGAAGCCCATGCCGAGCCGGTGCACCTCGGTCACGAGCGGGCCGAGCCCCTCGGGGAAGCGTTCGCGGTTCACGGTCCAGTCGCCGAGGCCCGCGGTGTCGCCGGTGCGCGCGCCGAACCAGCCGTCGTCGACCACGAACAGCTCCGCGCCCACCTCGCCGGCGATGGCGGCGAGCTTGAGCTGGCCGGGCTCGTCGACGTCCCAGCCCGTGGCCTCCCACGAGTTGTAGGCGACCGGGCGTAGCTCTTCGTGGTGTGGCTGGACGAACGTGCGCACGTACGAGTGCCACCGCCGGCTCGCCCCGCCGAAACCGCCGGCCGCGTACAACCCGGCGAACACGGGCGTTTCCCAGGTCTCGCCCGGGTCCAGCGACCACTGCACGCCCTCGTGCCCGAACCCGCCGGTCCACGTCACGCGGCCGGTGTGCGAGCGCTCGACGGTGATCCGCCAGCTGCCGCTCCACGCCAGCGCCGTGCTCCAGACTTCGCCGCGCGTTTCGGTGGCGGTGCCGTCGTCGAGCATCACCCAGGGCTGGGCCTGGTGGCTGGAAACCCCGCGCCGGCTCGTCAGCGTCGTCTCGCCGACGGGCAGGGTTTCCCGCAGCAGCCCGGCTTCCGCGCTCCAAGCACCCGTCGTGTGGGAGACGCGGTAGGCGTCGCGACAGGGGAGCGTCCAGGCCGCGGAATCCGTGCGCAACAAGGAGATCGGCTCGGTTCCGGTGTTGCGCAGCACCACGTGCCGCTCGACGACGTCACCACGGAGGACGTAGTGCAATTCCGCTACGAGGCCGAAGTGCCGATCCTTCAGCCGCACGACCAGCCCGTCCCCGGCGTCGTGTCCGGTGTCGTGTCCGGCGTACGCCCACTCCACGGCCTGCGTCCCGTCCGCGAACCGCACCGACAGCCCGGCCACGCCGAAGAACGCGCCGCCCTCGGTCGCCAGCTCGGGCCGGTCGTCGCCCGGCTCGTCGAAGCTCGAGTCCACGGGATTGCGCCGGCTCGGGATCTGCGCCGCCTGCTCCAGCGTGAGTGGCGGGCCCCAGTGCACGTGCCGCGGCTGATCGGCTTCGTCGAGCCGGAAGGCGTACGCCGACTCGGGGGTTCGCAGCAGCCACAGCCGGTGATCGACGTCGAATTCCACGGACATGGGTCAGAGCGTAGGGATGACCAGCGGAAAAATAAATTCTTGACGAAGTTAATTTATCCGTCGTACGGTTCCGCGCATGCCACGCAGTGCACCGGCAAGGGCGCCGATCACGAGTCCCGCCGCGGCCACCGTGTTCACCACGGTGCTGACCCAGGGTCCGGTCAGCCGCGTGGACGTCGCCCGCCGCACAGGCCTCTCCTCGGCCGCCGTCACGAAGGCCGCGCGCCCGTTCATCGAAGCCGGTTACCTCGAAGAGCTCGCCTCCGCCGAACGCACCGCGCCCGGCGCCGGCCGGCCGGCCAGCCCGCTCGCCATCCGGCCCGACCGCGAGTACTTCATCGGCGTCAAGATCACCGGCGACGACCTGATCGGCGTGGTCACCGACCTGCAGGCCCAGATCCGCGTGGCCAAGCACCACCCGCTGACCAGCCACGACGTGGATCACGTGGTGCGCGCGCTGGTCGACCTCGTCGCCGAGCTGCTGGCCGGCTCGGCGCCCGACGGCGCCACCAGCTTCCGCGACCGGGCCTACTGCCTGGGCGTGGCCATTTCCGGCGACGTCGACCGCGACACCGGCGTCGTGCGCTACTCACCCTTCCTCGGCTGGCGTGACGTGCCGCTGGCCGAGCTGCTGGAGGAGAGCACGGGCCTGGCGACCACGCTCGAGAACGACGTCAAGGCGCTCACCGTGGCCGAGCAGTGGTTCGGCGAAGGCGTCGGCGCCTCGTCGTTCGCGCTGGTCACCGTGGGTACCGGCATAGGAAGTGCCCTCGTGCTCGACGGCCGGCTCGTCGGCGGCGCGCACGGGGTGGCCGGCGAGATCGGGCACGTCCCGGTCGCCGGCATGGGAGCCGACGGCCCGGCCTGCCACTGCGGTGGCACGGGCTGTGTGGAGGCGATCGCGTCGACCGAGGCGATCGTCGCGAGTGCGCGCCGGGTCGCGGGGGATCCGGCGCTGACGCTGGACGAGGCCGTCGCGAGGGCTCGGGCGGGGGACGAGCCGTTGCGGGCCGTCTTCGCGACCGCGGGCCACGCGATCGGGCTCGGTCTCGCTGCGCTGGTCAACCTTTTCGGCCCGGAACGGGTCGTCGTCTCGGGCGAGGGCGTGGCCACCTACGACCTGTTCGAGGACCAGATCCGCCGCACGTTCGCGGAGCAGGCGTTCGGCAGTGCCGCGCGGTGCGGCCTGGTGATCCGGCCGCTGCCGTTCGAGGAATGGGCACGGGGCGCCGCCGCTGTCGCCGTTCAGAGTCTTTTCGTGTCCGACCGTTTGTGAGGAGAAGTCATGGCCCCGTCCCCAAACCTGTCGCGCAGGAGCTTCCTCGTCGGCTCCGTGCTGTTCGCCGGGGGAGCCGCCCTGGCCGGCTGCACCTCCGACCCGTTGAACAAGAACTCCGGTGCCGCGGGCGGGGCGAAGGTCACGCTCAACCAGTGGTACCACGCGTACGGCGAATCGGGCACGCAGCAGGCGGTGCAGCGCTACGCGCAGGATTTCACCAAGGCCAACCCGGACATCGCGATCAAGGTCAGCTGGATCGCCGGTGACTACGAGACCAAGCTCAACTCCGCCATGCTCACCGCGGACGCGCCCGACCTGTTCGAAATCGGCGACTTTCGCTACCAGAACGTGAAGAACGGCTTGCTGGCCCCGCTCGACGACATCGTGGACCCGGTCAAGGGCGACTTCTCCAAGGCCGCGCTGGACACCGCGACCGTCGAGGGCAAGATCTACGGCGTCAAGACGATCGACGACGTCATGATGCTGTACTACCGCAAGAGCGTGCTGGCCGCGGCCGGGGTCAAGCCGCCGACGACGTTCGCCGAGCTGCTCGACGCGACGCGCAAGCTCACCACGAGCAAGCAGAAGGGCCTCTACGTCGGCACCGACGGCGTCGGCGAGGCCGCCACCCTGCTGCTGTGGTCCTCGGGCGCCGACTTCTTCGACGCCAGTGGCAAGAAGATCGCGTTCGCCACCCCCGAGGCCGTCGCCGCGATCGCGGGCCTCAAGCAGCTGCACGACACGGGTGGCCTGCTGCAGGGTTACCCCACCGACTGGTCCGACCCCGGCGCTTTCTCCGACAACGCCACCGCGATGCAGTGGGGCGGCCTGTGGTCGCTGCCGGACATCAAAAAGGCACTCGGCGACGACTTCGGCGTGGTGCCGTGGCCGAAGTTCGGTGACGCGGGCCGCCAGGTCGCGCGCGTCGGCGGCTGGTACCAGCTGGCCAACGCGAAGAGCAAGAACCTCGACGCCGCCAAGAAGTTCATCAACTGGCTGTGGGTCCAGCAGGCCGACCTGCAGAAGGACTGGTGCGTCAAGTACGGCTTCCACATCCCGGCGCGCAAGGAGGTCGCGGCGCAGACGACCGAGTTCTCGTCCGGCGCGGCGAAGGACGCCGTCACGATCTCGCAGCAGAACGGGTTGTCGTACTCGGGGCTGTGGAACAAGGCGTCGGCGACGCTGTTCCTGCAAGCGGCCACGAAGATCGCCAACGGTCAGGCCGACCCCGCCGCCGAGCTCGGCGACGCGGCGAAGCGCGCCCAGTCCGAAGTCGACAAGCAGCTCGCCTGACATGGCTGTCTCGTCCCCTTCAGTCCTGTCGCCCTCCACCAGTACTCCGGCGGCGCCCGCCAAGCGGCGCCGCCGGAAGGTGGACTGGCGCGCGGTCGGCGCGTTCACGCTGCTCACCGCCCCGGTGGTGATCGGGCTCGGCGTGTTCAAGTACGTCGCGATCGCGTGGAGCTTCCTGCTCTCGTTCAACGACGCGCGCGGCACGATCTCGCTGGGCAAGTGGATCGGCTTCGACAACTACACGTTCCTGTTGTCCGATCCCGCGTTCCGCGACTCGCTGCTGATCATCGCGCTGTTCACGGTGTTCATCGTGCCGGTCACGTTCGTCGCGTCGCTGGCACTGGCCGTGCTGGTCAACAGCATCCGCCGCGGCAGGGCGTTCTTCCGCACGGTATTCCTCATCCCCGGCGCGGTGTCCTACGTGGTCGCCGCGCTCGTGTGGAAGATGGCGCTGTTCAACGGCCTGCCCTCGGGGGTCGCGAACGTGATCGGCGGCCTGTTCGGCGCCGACCCCGTGGCGTGGCTGTCGGAGACGAGCCCGCCGGTGTACTGGGTCGCGGTGGTCACGCTGCGGCTGTGGCTGCAGGTCGGGCTGTACATGATCCTTTTCCTCGCGGGCCTGCAGGCGATCTCGCCTTCGCTCTACGAAGCGGGTGAGCTCGACGGCACGTCGAAGTGGCAGGCCTTCCGCTACATCACGTTGCCGCAGCTGCGGAACACGTCGGTGGCGGTGCTGCTGCTCATCCTCATCGCGGCGTTCCAGGCGTTCGACGAGTTCTACAACCTGTTCGGCACCGGTCTTTCCGGCACGGCGACCGCGCCCGTGAAGCCGCCGCTGGTGTACCTCTACGACTCCGCGCTGGGCGACCAGAACTACGGCGTCGGTTCCGCGGGCGCGTTCCTGCTCACGGTGATCATCGTGGCGATCACGTTGCTGCAGGGGAAGTTCGTGGGCTTCGGGAAGAAGGACTGACATGGCCGTGCTGACCGCCAAGGCACCGGCGAAGGTGCGGGAACGCCGCCCGGCCGGCTGGAGCCGCATGCCGAAGTACGCGCTGGCCACCGTGCTCGTGCTGATCTTCCTCCTGCCGTTCTACATCATGGTGCGCAACGCGTTGATGACGCGCGCGCAGGTCGCCTCGCCCGAGTGGTCGTGGTTGCCGGACCCGCTTTCGTGGGTCAACTTCGGCGACCTGTTCGCCGACGCGTCGGTGCCGATGGCCCATGCGCTGCTCAACTCGTTCGTCATCGCCATCATCACGGCGCCGGTGGGCACGATGTTCGGCTCGATGGCGGGCTACGCGCTGGCCCGCATCAACGTGCCGGGCCGGCGCGCGGTGTTCACCTACGTGCTGGTGACGCTGATGATCCCGCAGTCGGTCACGTTCGTGCCGACGTTCGTGGTCGTCGGCGCCATGGGCGGGGTGAACACCGAGTGGGGCATCATCGCGCCGAACCTGTTCAGCGCGTTCACGGTGATCCTCTTCCGCAACTTCTACCTGCGGTTCCCGGCGGAGATCGAGGAGGCGGGCCGGCTCGACGGACTCGGGTACCTCGGCGTGTACCGCAGGCTCGTGCTGCCCAACTCCGGCAGCATGATCGCCTCCCTCGGCGCGCTGATGTTCATCGAGAGCTGGAACTCCTTCCTGTGGCCGCTGGTCATCGGGCAGGACCCGTCGTCGTGGACGGCCCAGATCGCGCTCTCGACGTTCCTCACCGCGCAGACGATCAACCTGCCCGCCCTGTTCGCCGGCGCGCTCGTGACCATCGCCCCGCTCGTGGCGATGTTCCTGGTGGCGCAACGGTTCATCGTCCGCGGCATCGCGGCGAGCGGGATGAAGGAGTAATCCCCCCACCCCACCGGGAGCGTGACCGATGAAGTCCACACTCCGTCGACTGTGGACGGTAACCGCCGTCTGCTGAGTACGGCACGAGCTGGCTGGTCGACTCCCACATCCGCGATGCGGCCGACGCCGTGTCGGCCAAGCTCAAATCCGCCGGGGACACGAACATCAACCTCGATGCGGGCTGGAACGCGAACTTCGACTGGGTGTTCCACGGCGACGCCAACGGGATCGCCGACCCCGATCCGGGGCGATTCCCGAACGGTATGGCGCCGCTGGCGTCCTACGTGCACGGAAAGGGCCTGAAGATCGGCCTGTACGCGGCGACCGGGCTCGACAAGGAGGTCTACGACAAGAACGCGCCCATCGTCGCCACGACGTGTCACACGCGCGACATCGTCGTGCTGCCACTCACGCCGTCGAACATGTGGGGCGGCAACTGGAAGGTCGACTACAGCAACCCGTGCGCGCAGAAGTACTACGACTCCGTGGTCGCGAAGTTCGCTTCGTGGGGCGTGGACTTCCTGAAGGTCGACGGCACGACGGCGGACAACGTGCCCGACATCGCCGCGTGGTCGAAGGCGATCGATCACTCCGGGCGCGCGATGTGGCTGACGGCCAGCGCTTGGCCGGTGCCGCGCGAAGCGGGACCGGGGCTGGCGCCGTACGCGAACAGCGTGCGCGTGGACACCGATGTGGAGTGCTACTGCGAGTCGGTGTCTTCGTGGGACAGCTCGGTGAAGAAACGCGGGGACGACCTGCCGGCGTGGCAGGGCGTGTTCAATGCCGGATACCGGCCGGACCTGGACTCGATGCCGATCTCGAACAACACCGGGAGCGGGATCCAGGACGGGCTGAACGACGCCGAGCGGCAGAGCGTGATGACGTTCTGGTCGATGGCGTCTTCGCCGCTGTACGTGGGTGGTGACGTGTACTTCCTGGACGATTCGGCTGTGCGCGTCCTCACGAACCCCGAGGTGATCTCCGTCGACCAGTCGGGCACCTACCCGGCGCAGGTCGCGGGCGGGACGCTGCAGGTGTGGAAGAAGCAGCTGGCCGGCGGGAAGCAGGCGGTGGCGGTCTACAACCTGGGTTCGTCGGCGGCGAGCATCTCGGTGAGCTGGTCGTCGC
Organism: Amycolatopsis sp. DSM 110486; assembly: GCF_019468465.1. Classification (NCBI taxonomy): domain Bacteria; kingdom Bacillati; phylum Actinomycetota; class Actinomycetes; order Pseudonocardiales; family Pseudonocardiaceae; genus Amycolatopsis; species Amycolatopsis sp. DSM 110486. The sequence goes on from NZ_CP080519.1 coordinate 5,708,169, forward strand.
CGGGGCTGTCGGGTTCGCGCGCGGTGCGTGACCTGGTGGCGCGGGCGGATCTGGGCTCGTTCTCGGGTTCGTGGACGGCGACCGCGGTACCGGCCCACGGGTCGCGGTTGATCACGGTCGGCTGATTTCCTGCTGAAGGCTCCTACCCTGAGATCGTTGGGGGAGGAGCCTTTCTGTGTTTCCGGGTGTTCTCGGGCGGGTTTCGGGGCCTCGCGTCGGGGCGCTGGTTCGTGCTATGTTCATATCAAGAACTTGTGTGCGCGATGCGAACATCGGAGCGAACACTTTACGGTGTTGGCGGGCGCGGTCGAGATCCAGGACGGAAAGGCTCGCGATGGCTAGGGTGCTGTCGCTCGGCGAGGCAGTCGCCGAGCTGGTGCACGACGGGGACACCGTCGCGCTCGAGGGGTTCACGCACCTCATCCCGGTCGAGGCCGGGCACGAGATCATCCGGCAGGGGCGCAAGAACCTCACGCTGGTCCGGATGACCCCCGACATCGTCTACGACCAGCTGATCGGCGCGGGCTGCGCGAGTAAGCTGATCTTCTCGTGGGGCGGCAACCCGGGCGTCGGCTCCCTGCACCGGTTCCGCGACGCCGTGCAGCACAGCTGGCCGGTGCCGCTGGAGATCGAGGAGCACAGCCACGCGGGCATGGCCAACCGCTACGTCGCCGGCGCGTCCGGCCTGCCGTTCGCGGTGCTGCGCGGCTACACGGGCACCGACCTGCCGGCGCAGACGGACACGATCAAGCCGATCACCTGCCCGTTCACCGGTGAGCAGCTCACGGCGGTCCCGGCGCTGAACCCCGACGTCACGATCGTGCACGCGCAACGCGCCGACCGCGCGGGCAACGTGCAGCTGTGGGGCATCGCCGGCGTGCAGAAGGAAGCGGTGCTGGCGGCGAAGCGGTCGCTGGTCACCGTGGAAGAGGTCGTCGACGAGCTGGAGCCGAAGCCGGGCGCGCTCGTGCTGCCCACCTGGGCCGTCACCGCCGTCGCCGAGGTGCCGGGCGGCGCGAAGCCGTCGTACGCCGCGGGCTACTACGAGCGTGACAACTCCGCCTACCAGGCGTGGGACCTGATCGGACGCGACCGCGACGAGTTCACCAAGTGGCTGAACGAGCTGACCGGGGTGAAGGCATGAGCGAGTACACCGCCGACGAGATGATGAGCATCGCCGCGGCGCGCGCGCTCGGCGAGGGCATGTCCTGCTTCGTGGGCATCGGCCTGCCGAGCACCGCCGCCAACCTGGCGCGGCGCACGCACGCGCCGAACCTCACGCTGATCTACGAATCCGGCTGCCTTGGCGCGAAGCCGACCCGGCTGCCGCTGTCGATCGGCGACGGCGAGCTGGCCGACACGGCCGACGCCGTGGTGAGCGTGCCCGAGGTCTTCAACTACTGGCTGCAGCCCGGGCGCATCGACGTCGGCTTCCTCGGCGCGGCGCAGCTCGACAAGTTCGGCAACATCAACACCACCGTGATCGGGTCCGACTACCACGACCCGAAGGTCCGCCTCCCCGGCGCGGGTGGCGCGCCCGAGATCGCCGCCTCCTGCAAGGAGGTGTTCATCGTGCTGCGGCAGAGCCCGCGCGCGTTCGTGGACAAGGTCGACTTCATCACCTCGTTCGGCCACGGCACGGGCAAGGGCGACCGCGAGAAGCTCGGCCTGCCCGGCGCGGGCCCGACGCTGGTGGTCACCGACCTCGGCCTCATGCGGCCCGACCCGGAGACCGCCGAGCTCACACTCACCGAACTGCACCCCGGCATCGAGGTCGAGCAGGCGATCGCGGCCACCGGGTGGAAACTGAAGGTGGCGGCGGACCTCAAGACCACCCCGGCGCCCACCGACGAAGAACTGACCCTGCTCCGATCTCTGAAGAAGGCCGGCGAATGAGCGACGTATTCCTGTTCGACGCGATCCGCACCCCCTTCGGCCGCCACGGCGGCGCGCTGGCGAAGGTGCGTCCCGACGACCTCGCCGCCACCGTGCTGAAGTCGCTCGTCGAGCGCAACGACCTCGATCCGTCCACTGTGGACGAGGTGCTGCTCGGCGACGCCAACGGCGCCGGTGAGGACAACCGCAACGTGGCGCGCATGGCCACGCTGCTCGCGGGCTGGCCGGTGACCGTGCCGGGCGGCACGCTCAACCGGCTGTGCGGCTCGGGTCTCGACGCCGTGATGCAGGCCAGCCGCACGATCCAGGTGGGCGACGCGTCGCTGATCGCCGCCGGTGGCGTGGAGTCCATGAGCCGCGCACCGCTGGTGATGGCCAAGCCGGACAAGGCGTTCCCGGCCGCCAACCAGACGCTGTACAACTCGGCGCTGGGCTGGCGCATGGTCAACCCGGCCATGCCGCAGGAGTACGTGATCTCCAACGGTGACTCCACCGAGTACCTCGCCGAGCGCTACGGCATCACGCGCGAGGAGCAGGACGAGTTCGCGGTGCGCAGCCACGTCAACGCGGCCCGCGCGTGGGACGAGGGCTTCTACGACAACCACGTGGTGCCGGTCGAGGGCGTCGAGCTGACGCGCGACGAGGGCATCCGCCCCGACTCCACCGTGGAGAAGCTGGCGAAGCTGAAGCCGGCGTTCAAGCGCGACGGCGGCACGGTCACGGCCGGCAACTCGTCGCCGATCAACGACGGTGCCTCCGCGCTGCTGCTGGGCGACGAGGCGGCCGGCAAGCGGCTCGGCAAGGCGCCGCTGGCCCGGATCGCCGGCCGGGGTGCGGCGGGCGTCGAGCCCAACGTCTTCGGCGTCGGCCCGGTCCGCGCGGCCGAGATCGCGCTGGAGCGCGCCGGCATCGGGTGGGGCGACGTCGCGGCCGTGGAGCTCAACGAGGCGTTCGCCGCGCAGTCGCTGGCGTGCCTCAAGGAGTGGAAGGAGCTCGACCCCGAGCTCATGAACGTCCACGGCGGGGCCATCGCGATCGGGCACCCGCTCGGCGCGTCGGGCGGCCGGATCCTCGGCACGCTCGCCTACCGGCTGCAGCAGACGGGCGGGCGCTACGGCGTCGCCGCGATCTGCATCGGCGTGGGCCAGGGGCTCGCCGTCGTCCTCGAACGCCAGTGACACCCCTGTTCTGAAAACTGATCCGACACCACCGACCGGATACGGAGGAACTGTGGCCGCTCCCACCGATCTCCGCCTGCCCCGCTACCCGCGGGAGCCGGAGGGGACGAACGCTCCGCTGGACTTCGCGGGGTACGGCTCCACGAAGCTGCGCCACCCGTCGCAGCCGCTCGTGCTGCTCCCGCAGATGCTCACCGAGGTCACCGGGCCGCTGCTCGGCCCGGGCCGCCTCGGCGAGCTCGACAACGACCTCACCCGCCAGCACGACGGCGAGCCTCAGGGCCAGCGCATCATCGTCACCGGCCGGCTGCTCGACGGCGACGGCCGCCCGATCCGCAACTCGCTGGTCGAGATCTGGCAGGCCAACGCGGGTGGGCGCTACCGCCACACCGGCGACCGCTGGCCGTCGCCGATCGACCCGAACTTCTCCGGGCTCGGCCGGGCGCTGACCGACGGCGACGGCCGCTACGAGTTCACCACCATCAAGCCCGGTGCGTACCCGTGGAAGAACCACGACAACGCCTGGCGCCCCGCGCACATCCACTTCTCCGTGTTCGGCTCGGCGTTCACGCAGCGGCTGGTCACGCAGATGTACTTCCCGGAAGACCCGCTGTTCTCGCAGGATCCGATCTTCAACTCGATCCCCGACGAGAAGGCGCGGCAGCGGATGGTCTCGCACTTCAACCTGGAGCGCACGGTGCCGGAGTGGGCGCTGGCGTACGACTTCGACATCGTCGTGCGCGGCAGTGAGCAGTCGGTGTTCGAGGACGAGGAGGACGAGGACTGATGGGCGAGCTGCTCACGACGCCGTCGCAGACCGTCGGCCCGTACCTGTCGATCGGGTTGCCGTGGGAAGACGGGCCGTTCGTGGTGCCCGAGGGCACCCCAGGCGCGTTCTGGATCCGCGGCACCGTCACCGACGGCGCGGGCGAGGTCGTGCCCGACGCCATGATCGAGACCTGGCAGGCCGACCCGAAGGGCGGGTTCGACCACCCGGACGACCCGCGGGGCCGCAGCGAGTCGGGCTTCCGCGCGTTCGGCCGGTGCCCCACCGACAAGAACGGCGAGTACCGCGTCCTCACGCTGCTGCCGGGTGTCCTGCCCGGTGAACAGGGCGAGCAGGCTCGTCACATCGACGTGTCGGTGTTCGCGCGCGGGCTGCTCAACCGGGTCGTCACGCGGATCTACTTCGAAGACCAGGACAACTCGGGCGACGCGGTGCTGGCGAGCGTGCCGGCCGAGCGCCGGAACACGCTCGTGGCGAAGAAGACCGAAGACGGTTACCGCTTCGACGTGCGGCTGCAGGGCGAGGGTGAGACGGTCTTCTTCGCGCTCTGATCGGTTCACTGTCCACTTTGGAGGTACAGGCGTGAGCGGCGTGGCGGTAAACCGGGTCGTCGAGGGTCGCGGCGACGGCCCGGTGGTGGTGTTCTCCAACTCGATCGGCAGCGACCACCGCATGTGGGAGCCGCAGGTGGCGCCGCTCGTCGAGCGCGGCTATCGGGTCGTGCGGTACGACACGCGCGGCCACGGAGCTTCGCCCGTGCCGGACGGCCCGTACGACCTGGCCGATCTGGGCGGTGACGTGCTGGCGCTGCTGGACGACCTGGGCGTGGAGCGGGCGCACCTCGTCGGGCTTTCGCTCGGCGGGATGACCGGGATGTGGCTGGGTGTGCACGCGGCCGAGCGGCTGCGGAGCCTGACGTTGTGCTGCACGTCGGCGAAGCTCGGCCCGCCGCAGGGGTGGGCGGACCGCGCGAAGCTGGTGCGGGCCGAGGGCACCCGCGCCATCGCCGAGGCCGGCGTGGGGCGCTGGGTCACGCCGGCGTACGCGCAGTCGCACCCGGACGAGATGGCGTTCCTGCGCGGGATGATGACCGACTGCCCGGACGAGGGGTACGCGGCCTGCTGCGGCGTGATCGAGCGGATGGACCAGCTGGCCGACCTGCCGAAGATCACCACGCCGACGCTGGTGATCTCCGGCGCCGACGATCCCGCGACACCGCCCGACCCGCACGGCAAGCTCATCGCGGAAGGCATTCCGGGCGCGCGGTTCGAGGTCGTCGCCTCGGCCGCGCACCTGGGCAACTACGAGCAGCCCGCGGAGTTCACGCGGCTGATCCTCGAGCAGATCACGGAGGCAGCGTGATGGTCGACGTTCCGGGCGAGCGTTACGACGCGGGCATGAAGGTGCGCCGCGAGGTGCTGGGCGACGAGCACGTGGACGGGTCGGTGGCCCGGACCACGGAGTTCAGCAAGCCGTTCCAGGAGTACATCACCGAGGCGGCGTGGGGCTCGATCTGGACGCGCGACGGCTTGGACCGCAAGACGCGCAGCTGCATCACGCTGGCCACGCTCACCGCGTTGCACTGCCACGACGAGCTGGCCATGCACGTGCGCGCGGCCGTCCGCAACGGCCTCACCGCCGCGGAGATCCGTGAGGTCCTGATGCACACCGGCGTGTATGCCGGCGTGCCCGCGGCGAACACCGCGATGGGCATCGCCCAGCGCACGCTGGCCGAACTGGGCGAGCCCACCGCGCAGGTCCCCGACGCCGGATAGGGTTCGCCGCATGGACTCCGACGAACCGGCCGAACGCGGCGCGCACCACGTGCAGTCGCTGGAGCGCGGGCTGGCGGTGATCAAGGCCTTCAGCGCCCAGGCACCGCACCCGACGCTCAGCGACGTCGCGCGCATCACGGGCCTCACGCGCGCCGCCGCTCGCCGGTTCCTGCTCACGCTCGTGGATCTCGGCTACGTCCGCACCGACGGCAAGTACTTCTCACTGACCGCGCGCGTGCTCGATCTGGGGTACGCGTACCTGTCGAGCCTGTCGCTTTCGGAGGTCGCGCAGCCGCACCTGGAGAGGCTTTCCGCGCTGGTGCGGGAATCCAGCTCCGTGTCGGTGCTGGAGCCGCCGGACATCGTCTACATCGCGCGCGTGGCGGTTTCACGCATCATGACGGTGAGCATCAACGTCGGCACGCGGTTCCCCGCCTACGCCACGTCCATGGGCCACGTGCTGCTCGCCGACATGTCGGCGGCGGAGCTCGAGGCGTACTTCGTGATCACCGACCTCGACCGCCTCACGTCCCACACCCTCACCGACCGCGCCGCCCTCGAGGCCGAGCTCGCGCAGGTCGCCGAGCAGGGCTGGGCCATGGTCGACCAGGAGCTCGAGGAGGGCCTGCGCTCGGTCGCCGCGCCGATCCGCAACCGCCAGGGCCGCGCGGTCGCCGCCGTGAACATCTCCACGCACGCCAGCCGCACCCCCGCCCACTCCGTCCGCGAAGACCTGGTGCCACCCCTGCTCGACACGGCCCACGCCATCGCCGCCGACCTCGCCGGCTCGAGCCCCGCGCAGGCCGTCCGTGGCTGACCCGCTCACCACCGCTCCCAATGCCGCACCGACCGACTCTCCTCTCGGCCGGCCGAGTGCCGCTGCCCACAAGCAGGCCGACTCTGCGGGAAGTGCCCCGGCAGCCTCGATTGCTGCGAGCGGCGACCCGGAGGCCGCGCCGGCCGAACGACGAACCAGTACGGCTCCGCGCGTGGCCGGGCTGCTGCTCGCTGCCGGGGCGGGGCGGCGGTTCGGTGGGCCGAAGGCGCTGGTCGAGCTGGACGGGGAGCCGTTGGTGCGGCGGGCGTTGCGGACGTTGACTGAGGCCGGCTGCGGCCCGGTGCGGGTGGCGGTGGGGGCGGCGGCGGAGGACGTGATGAAGCTGCTGCCCGACCCGAGCCAGGCGGTCTACGCCGAACGCTGGGAAGGCGGCATGGGTGCGTCGCTGAAGGCGGGGCTGGCGGCGCTCGCCGGGCAGTTCCCGGATGGTGCCGACAGTGCGCCCGTGGCGGTGCTCGTGCACCTGGTGGACCTGCCGTGGGTGCCGGCGGCGGCGTTGGCGCGCGTGGTCGCGAAAGCTTCGCCGACGGCGGTCGCCAGGGCCGCCTACGACGGCGTACCCGGACATCCCGTGCTTTTCGGGCGACGGTGGTGGGGCGAGGTTGCCGAGTCGGCGCAGGGGGACCGCGGGGCGCGGGACTGGCTGCGGGGCCGGGAGGACGTCGTGCTCGTCGAGTGCGGGGATCTGGGCAGCGGCCAGGACGTCGACCGGCCCGCTGACCTGGGGCGGACCCCGAAGACGGCGGGATGACCGGCGCAACCGCGGCTGGGAGCCCTACGATCGGGAGCGTGACCGAGTCCCTCGCCTCGCCCGAAGAGCTCACCGCCGCGCTCGACGCCACCGGGTACCTCGCCGACGAGGGACTGGCGACAGCCGGGTTCCTCGCCCTGCGCCTGCGCCGCCCGTTGTTCTGCGAAGGCGAACCCGGGACGGGCAAGACGTCGCTGGCGCTGGCGCTCTCCGCCGCGCTCGACCTGCCGCTCGTGCGCTTGCAGTGCCACGAGGGCATCGACGCCGCGCAGGCCCTGTACGAATGGGACTTCCCCCGCCAGCTCCTGCACCTGCGCGCCCTCGAAGCCTCCGACGGGGGCCGCCTCGACGCCGAGACGGCCGAGCGCTCGCTCTACACCGAGCGGTTCCTGCTCGCGCGCCCGCTGCTGCAGGCCCTGACCACCGCGCCGTGCGTGCTGCTCGTCGACGAGATCGACCGCGCCGACGACGAGTTCGAAGCGTTCCTGCTGCAGCTGCTCGACGACTACACCGTCACGATCCCCGAGTACGGCGAGGTCCGCGCCGAGCAGCCGCCGCTCGTCGTGCTCACCTCCAACCGCACGCGCGAGGTCCACGACGCCCTCAAGCGCCGCTGCCTCTACCACTGGCTCGAGCACCCCGACCTCGCCCGCGAGATCACCATCCTGCGTCGCCGCATCCCCGGCATCGGCGAAACCCTCGCCCGCCAGGTCGCCGACGCCGTCCACCGCCTCCGCGCCATGGACCTGCTCAAACCCCCGGGCGTCGCCGAATCCCTCGACTGGGCCCGCGCCCTCCTCGCCCTCGACCGCGACGAGCTCGACGCCGCCACCGCGGCCCGCACCCTCGGCGCGGTCCTCAAGTACAGCGAGGACATGGACCGCGTGCGCGCCAAACTGGACACGCTCTTCTCCTGACACCGCCCGCCCGCCTGCCCGCTCGCCGGGGTGCTCGGCGGCGGCGATGCCGGCTCGCGCACGGTCACCTCCACACGCCGCCCGCCAGGCGGTGCGCGGCGGCGGTGACCCCCGCACGGCGCAAGGCCGGCGATTTTCCTGCCGCACCCCGTGCCGACTGCCTCGGCGCAGCGCTCGAACAGCGCCGGCGCCGCCTGCCGCGTTGGGTGGCGCCACCTGGTGATGCCGCGCGAAGCGGTTAGCGCTGTTCCGCGAGGGCGGCGTTGTTGTTCTGCCCCGCCCGAACGTCGACTGCGCTGGCGCGGCGCTCGAACAGTGCCGGGGCCGCCTGCCACGTTAAGTGGCGCCGCGCGGTGGTGCTCGCGCGAGGCGAGGAGCAGCTATCTGTGGCACCACCGTTCCGGGAACGTGGTGCAGCACTTGCCCGATCAGTCCACTGTGGACCCCAGGTTAATTGCGTTGACCGGACCACTACCCGCGAGTCATGCTTTTCCCATCACCGCGACAGAAGCAGCCGAGAGGAGGAAGACCGTGCGGATGACCGAGATCGATCGCGCAGCCGCGGTCTTCCCCGTGCTCTGACCTGGCAGCCGACCGGTACTGATACCCCGGCACCGAACTCCGGCACCGAAACGGCCCTGCCCCACGCCGACCGCGCCAACCGCGGCATTGAAGCGCGTAACCGCACCCCAGAACCACCAGCACCCGAAGCTCTCGATCTTTCCCCAAGCCTCCGTGCGCCCGCCCTCCCGCTACCTTGGGCGGTCGCTGCGCGGAGCCGCCGAGCGCGCGCGTCGTCCCGGGGGAGGGGCGGCGTGCGCGCCCGCGCGTGGCAGGCGAAATCCCGCCGCGGGCGAAACCGTTGCACAATGGGGGCATGGACACCGAGGTCGCCGATCCGCTGGCCGGGTTTGCCGGGTTCGCGGCGGCCCTGCGAGAGGCGGGCGTGGCGTGCGATGCGCGCCGCGTGCAGGCGTACCTGGCGGCCGTCGCGGAGGTGGACATCGCGGAGCCCACGCAGCTGTACTGGGCCGGCCGGCTCACGCTGTGCTCCGATCCCGACGACCTGCCGCGCTACGAAGAAGCGTTCGCCCGCTGGTTCGACGGCGACGAGACCCGCCGCGGCACCCAGGCCGCCCCCGCGCAGAAGCGCGCCCGCATCGCGCCGCTGACCTCCGACACCGGCGGCAGCGGCGAAAGCGACGAAGAGCCCGACAGTCTCAAAGTCGCCGCCAGTGACCACGAAGTGTTGCGCCACCGCGACCTCGCCGAGCTCACCAAGGCCGAGCGCGAGCACCTGCGCGAGCTCCTGGCCACCCTCAAACCGGTTCCGCCGCAACGTCGGGCGGCGCGCCGCCGCCCCGCCCACCGCGGCCGGCTGGACCCCGCCCGCACGCTGCGCGCCATGCTCGCCGACGGCGGCGAACCCATCCGCCTCATCCACAGCCGCCGCGGTACTCGCCCGCGGAAAACGGTGCTGCTCATCGACGTCTCCGGTTCGATGAGCCCCTACGCCGACGCGTTACTGCGCTTCGCCCACGTGCTCACCAGGTCCGCGCCGGCCAGCGTCGAAGTCTTCACCCTCGGCACGCGCATGACGCGGGTGTCGCGCCAGCTGCGGCAGCGCGACCCGGAGCAGGCCATGCTCGCCGCCGGCAACGCGGTGCCCGATTTCGCCGGTGGCACGCGCCTCGGCGAGACGCTTCGGGTGTTCCTCGACCGCTGGGGTCAGCGCGGCATCGCGCGCCGCTCCGTGGTCACCGTGTTCTCCGACGGCTGGGAACGCGGCGACGTGATGCTGCTGTCCGAGCAGCTCGGCAGGCTGCGCCGGCTCGCGCACGCCGTATTCTGGGTTAATCCGCACGCGGGGCGGGAAGGGTACGCTCCGGTCCAGTCGGGCATCGTGGCCGCCTTGCCCCACATCGACCGGTTGCTGGCCGGGCACAGCCTGGCGACGTTGGAACGATTGCTCGGGGAGATTGCCGATGCGTGACGTACTGGACGACGTGTACCGCCGCTGGCTGGCGGGCGAGACGGTGGGCCTGGGCACGGTGGTGGCCACGTTCTCGTCGGCGCCGCGGTCACCGGGTGCGTCGATGGTGGTGGCGCCGGACGGCACCGTGGCCGGCAGCGTGTCCGGCGGGTGCGTCGAGGGTGCCGTGTACGAGCTGGCCCAGGACGTGGTCACCGACCGCAAGCCCGTGCTGCAGCGCTACGGCGTGACCGACGACGACGCCTTCGCCGTGGGCCTGACCTGCGGCGGGATCATCGACATCTACGTGGAGCACCTCGACCGCGAGTCGATGCCGGAGCTGGACCAGGTCGTGGCCTCGGTGCGCAGCGGCGAGCCCGTGGCCATTGTCACGATCGTCGAGCACGAGACGCCCGGCCTGGTCGGCGAGCGCATGATCGTGTGGCCGGACCGCGTCGAGGGTTCGCTCGGCTCTTCGCGCATGGACGACGCAGTGGCCGACGACGCGCGCGGCCTGCTGGCCAGCGGCCGCACCGGCACCCTGCGCTACGGGCCGGATGGCCAGCGTCGCGGCGAGGGCATGGCGGTGTTCGTGAACTCGTTCGAACCGCCGCCGCGGCTGCTCGTGTTCGGCGCCATCGACTTCGCCGCCGCCATGGCGCGCATGGGCGCCTACCTCGGCTACCAGGTCACGGTGTGCGACGCGCGGCCCGTGTTCGCCACCAGCAGCCGCTTCCCCGACGCGCACGAGGTCGTGGTCGACTGGCCCCACCGCTACCTCGCCGCCGAGGCCGAGGCCGGCCGCATCGACAGCCGCACCGCGATCGCCGTGCTCACGCACGACCCGAAGTTCGACGTGCCGCTGCTGGAGATCGCGCTGCGGCTCGACGTCGGCTACGTCGGCGCCATGGGCTCGCGCAAGACCCACGACGACCGGTTCTCCCGGCTGCGCGAAGCCGGCATCACCGAGCCGGAGCTGGAGCGGCTCTCGTCGCCGATCGGCCTGGACCTGGGTGCGCGCACGCCCGAGGAGACCGCCGTGTCGATCGCGGCGGAGATCATTTCGCTGCGCTGGAGCGGAACCGGACGACGATTGGCCGCTCTGTCCGGCCGGATCCACAACTGAGCGTTTTTCAGAAAGTCCCGCACGCCACGGTGTGCGGGACTTTCTCATGAGCCCGCACCTGCGGAGACAATAGCCTGTAAAATCCGCATCTGCAGTAAAAAATCCACTGTGGACCCGAATTTGCGGTGAATCACGAGCAATTCTCAAGCGACTCGACGCGCAGTGGGCGAATGACCGGAAATCCCCTTGCCCAGGCAGAAGTCGACCATGTCGCGACCGTCCATCTGAGACTTGGGTGAGTTTTGCCGCCGGGTGGAAAAATCACTCTAACGGAGGTCCGCATTTGCGGAATGGCCCTGCGCATAAGCGTGCAGATGCGGGAGCACGGCCCGGATGTACGACATCAGGACTTGTCCGCGCGCGAGAGGAGTAGCAGGCTCGCCTGTGAGGCCGATCACGATCGACCTTGGCCGTTCCCGAACCGGCCCGCCGGCCCCACCCGGGTCAGGCGGGCATTTGCTCTTGGAGGCCTTTGATGCGCATCACCGTCACCGTCGACGGCACGAAGTACACCGATGAGGTGGAGCCCCGCACACTTCTTGTCCATTACCTGCGGGAACGCGTCGGGAAGGTGGGCACGGTCGTCGGCTGCGACACGAGCAACTGCGGCGCGTGCACCGTCCACCTCGACGGTCATAGCGTGAAGTCCTGCTCCGTGCTCGCCGTCCAGGCCGACGGCAGCGAGGTCACCACCGTCGAAGGGCTCGCCCGCGACGGGCAGCTCCACCCCGTGCAGAAGGCGTTCCGCGACAACCACGCCCTGCAGTGCGGGTTCTGCACGCCCGGCATGATCATGGCGTCGATCGACCTGCTGGCCGACAACCCCGACCCCGACGAGAAGGCCGTGCGCGAAGGCCTCGAAGGAAATCTCTGCCGCTGCACCGGGTACCAGAACATCGTGCGCGCAGTGCGCGACGCCGCGCACCACATGAGCCCGGGCGCCGGACCCGAGGCCGAGCAGATCAAGCACGTCGGCGTGGGTGGTGAGTGATGACCGCGACCATTGAGCCGGAAGTCGGAAAATCCCGTCTCCGCAAGGAAGACGAGCGGCTGATCACCGGCCGCACGCGCTGGACCGACAACATCGTGCTGCCGGGCATGCTGCACCTCGCCGTGCTGCGCAGCCCGATGGCGCACGCGAAGATCGTGTCCCTGGACGTTTCGGCGGCCAAGGACTCACCCGGCGTCGTCGCGGTCTACACCGCGAAGGACCTGGACCCGGACGGCTCGATCGGCATGCCGTGCGCGTGGCCGATCACGCCGGACATGAAGGCGCCGCGCCGGCCGGTCCTGGCGGACGGCCAGGTCAACTTCGCCGGTGAAGGCATCGCGGTGGTGGTCGCGCGCTCCGCGGCCGAAGCTCACGACGCGCTCGAAGCGATCGACGTCGAGTACGACGAGCTGCCCGTGGTCCTCGACATGGAGGCCGCGCTCGCCGAGGGCGCGCCGCTCGTGCACGAGGACCTCGGCACCAACAAGAACGCGTTCTGGGTCTTCGACTCGGGTGAAGCGGGTACCGGCGGCAGCGTCGAGGACGCCATCTCGTCGTCGGAGATCGTGGTCAAGCGCCGCTTCCGCCAGCAGCGGCTGGTACCGGCGTTCATGGAGCCGCGCGCGTGCGTGGTCGACCCGACGGGCGCGCAGCTCACGATGTGGTCGGCTACGCAGATCCCGCACATTCTGCGGGTGATGACGGCGCTGACGCTGGGCATCCCGGAGCACAAATTGCGTGTGATCGCCCCCGACGTCGGCGGCGGTTTCGGCGGCAAGATCGGTGTGCTGCCGGAAGAGATGATGACCGTGCTGATCGCGCAGAAACTCGGCAAGCCGGTGAAGTGGAACGAGTCCCGGTCCGAGACGATGGTCACCGCACATCACGGCCGCGACCAGATCCAGGACATCACGATCTCCGCCAACGCCGACGGCACTGTCACGGGGCTCAAGGTCGAACTGCTTGCCGACATGGGCGCCTACAACGGACTCGTCGGTCCCGGGGTGCCGATCCTCGGCGCGTTCATGTTCAACGCCATCTACAAGTTCCCGGCGTACCACTTCGCCTGCACGAACGTGTTCACCACCACGACGATCACCGACGCCTACCGTGGTGCCGGGCGGCCGGAGGCGACGTTCGGGGTCGAGCGGATCATGGACGAGCTCGCCGACGAGCTCGGCATGGACCCGATGGAGCTGCGCGAGAAGAACTGGATCAAGCACGAGGAGTTCCCGTTCACCACGGTGGCCGGGCTGACCTACGACTCGGGCAACTACGAGGCGGCCACCGCGAAGGCCAAGGAGCTCTTCGACTACGACGGCCTGCGGCGCGAGCAGGCGCAGCGACGTGAATCGAACGACCCGGTGCAGCTCGGCATCGGCATCTCCACGTTCACGGAGATGTGCGGCCTCGCGCCGTCGCGGGTGCTCGGCTCGCTGGACTACGGGGCCGGTGGCTGGGAGTACGCGTCGATGCGCATGCTGCCGACCGGCAAGGTCGAGGTCACCAGCGGCGCCTCCGCGCACGGCCAGGGGCACGAGACGGCGTGGAGCCAGATCGTGGCCGACCAGCTGGGCGTCCCGTTCGAGGATGTCGAGATCCTGCACGGCGACACGCAGTCCTCGCACAAGGGCATGGACACCTACGGCTCGCGTTCGCTGGTGGTCGGCGGCGTCGCCGTCATCAAGGCCGCCGAGAAGGTGATCGCGAAGGCCAAGCCGATCGCCGCGCACATGCTCGAGTGCGCCGAGGACGACCTCGAGTTCGCGGGTGGCAAGTTCACCGTGAAGGGCACGGACTCGTCGACGACGCTGCAGGACGTCGCGCTCGCTGTGTTCGCCGCGCACGACCTGCCGGATGGGATCGAGCCGTCACTCGACTCCGACGCCACGTTCGACCCGGAGAACTTCTCGTTCCCGCACGGCACGCACCTGTGCGCGGCCGAAGTGGACACGGAGACGGGCAGCATCAAGCTGCGCTCGTACGTGTGCGTGGACGACGTCGGTGTGGCGGTGAACCCGCTGATCGTCGAAGGCCAGGTGCACGGCGGGCTCGCGCAGGGCATTGCGCAGGCGCTGTTCGAGGAGGCCGTGCACGACGAGAGCGGCACGCTCACCACAGGCACGTTCGCCGACTACCTGCTGCCGTCGGCGGCCGACCTGCCCTCGTTCACGACGGCGCGGACCGAAACGCCGTCGACCACGAACCCGTTGGGCGCCAAGGGCGTCGGCGAGGCGGGCACGATCGCCTCGACGCCGGCGGTGGTCAACGCGGTGATCGACGCCGTGCGCCACTTCGGCGTGAACGACATCGAGATGCCGCTGACGCCGATGCGCGTGTGGCACGCCGTCCAGCACGGAACCACGGACGCCGGGGGAGCCGGCTCGGAGGCCGGTGGCGGCCTCGGTTCGATCGACACCTCCGGAGGTGCCCAGTGATCCCGGCCCCGTTCGAGTACGTGGCTCCGTCCAGTGTCGACGAAGCCGTGCAGGCGCTCGCGGCGGCGGGCGAGGACGCCAAGGTGCTGGCGGGCGGGCAGAGCCTGCTGCCGGTGCTGCGGATGCGCCTCGCCGCGCCGAGCACGATCGTGGACCTCGGCAAGATCGCCGAGCTGCGCGGTGTGCGCGAGGACGGCGAAGCCCTCGTGATCGGCGCGATGACCACGCACTACGACGTGCAGCGCGACGCTTTGGTCGCCGAGCACGCTGCCCTGATCAAGGCGGCGACCGACACCGTGGCCGACCCGCAGGTGCGCCACCGGGGCACGTTCGGCGGCTCCATCGCGCACGCCGACCCGGCGGGCGATCTGCTGGCTCCGGTGCTCGCGCTCGACGCCTCGCTGGTGATCGCCGGGCCCAACGGGCGGCGCACGCTCGGCGCGGCGGAGTTCTTCCAGGACTTCTTCACCACCGCGCTGGCGCCCGACGAGCTGCTCGTCGAGGTGCGGCTGCCCAAGCACACGGGTTGGCGCGCGCACTACGAGAAGTTCAACCGGGTGGCGCAGGCGTGGTCGATGGTCGCCGTCGCGGCCACCGTCCGCACCGAGGGCGGTGTGATCGAGGAGGCCCGCGTGGCGCTCACGAACATGGGCTCGACGCCTGTGCGGGCCGTCGCCGTGGAGCAAGCGTTGGTGGGCGCTTCGGCGAACGCCGACGTGATCCGCGCGGCCGCCGCGCACGCCGCCGACGGCACGAACCCGGCAGCGGACGGCAACTCCGACGTCGAGTACCGGCAGCACCTCGCGCGGGTGCTCACGGGCCGTGCCCTGACGGCTGCTGTCGGAGCCTGATGTCCATGAGGCCCACCTTTCGACCGCCGACGGTCGTAAGGTGGGCCTCATCGGCTTCGGCCGAGACCGGCTTTGATGAAGGAGAGGAGGTCGGCCCGTGCGGCTCGACCACGAATTCACCGTCCCAGCACCCCTCGAGGAGGTCTGGCAGGCCGTCATCGACCCCGAGCGCGTCGCCCCGTGCATGCCGGGGGCAGCGCTCACGAAGGTGGAAGGCGACTCCTTCACAGGCACGGTGAAGGTCAAGCTGGGCCCGATCTCGTTGCTGTACAAGGGCTCCGGCGAGTTCCTCGAAAAGGACGAAGCGGCCAGGAAGGTCGTCATCAAGGCCTCCGGCAAGGACTCCCGCGGCGGCGGCACCGCGGCGGCCACCGTGACGGTGACCCTGAGCTCCGTCGACGGCGGCACCCACGGCGCGGTGGCCAGCGACATCGCGATCACGGGCCGCCCGGCACAGTTCGGGCGCGGCCTGATCTCGGAGGTGGGCGGCAAACTGCTGGACACCTTCGCCGGCAACCTGGCCGACTCACTGCGAACGGACTCCGGAGCGAGTGCTGGTGCTCCTGGTTCAGCCGCGGCGTCGGCCGGCTCGGGCTCGGTTTCGACCGCGCAGGCGGCCGCGGCTGCCCCGGCCGCCGAAGCGGCCGCGAAGGGCGACCTCGCCGAACAATCCGCCGCCGACACCGCCGAAGCCGGCTCACCGGCCTCGAAGCCCCAGCTCCGCAGCGTCTCGTCCGGCGGCTCGACCGGCGAAACCGAACCCATCGACCTCCTGGACTACGCGGGCCAGTCCGTGGCCAAACGCCTCATCCCGGTCGCCGCGGGCGCCGCGGTGCTGTTCGTGGTCTTCATGATCATCCGGGCGCTGCGCCGCCGCTGACCGCCTGGCCTAGCTCGGCTGCTCAACTGGACTCGGCACGGCCGAGTAGCGAGAAGCAGGAAGGTGTAGCCAGGCGCGAGCCGGCGCCGGCGAGGCACTCGGCGTGGCGCCCGGCCACGCAGCCAGGCATAAGCACTCGCGAGCCGAGCCGAGCCGAGCCGAGCCGAGCCGAGCCGGCCACGGCCTGACCCGACCTCAGACCTTGCCCACCCGCTCTACTCTCACCATGTCCGCAGGGCAGAGGACCTCCGGGAATTCCCCCGGTCCGGCGACGGCGGAGGGTTGACCGGCTACCCTGGGCCACCTCGTCGGCCGAAGGGGCGTCACGATGCTGGGAGCGGGTCCCCGGGGCGTCCGGGGTGCGCTGGCGGCGTGGCGGGAGTGGGACGGCCTGCCGTCGCGGTGGGGGATGTGGGTGGTGGCGCGGCGGAGGTGGATCGCGTATGCCGTGGTTTGTGAGCTCGCCGCCGTGACGGCCGTGGTGGTCGGGTTCGCGACCGACTTCGGGGGCACAGTCCAGGTCGGGTGGTTCGCGACGCTCGTCGTGCTGGGTATCGCGCAGGCCGAGATGTCGCGCAGGATCGAGCGGTTGCGGCGGTGGATGAGCGGCCAGACGCACATCAACGTCACCTCCGTCTGGTACCTCGCGGGCGCCTTCCTGTTGCCGCCCGCGTGGGTGGCGTTGCTGGCGCTCGTCCTCTACCTGCACCTGTGGCTGAGGGTCTGGCGCAGCGTGCGTACGCGGCCCGCACACCGGTTCCTCGCCAGCACGGCGTGGGCGATGCTCAGCTGCTTCGCGGCGTCCTCCGTGCTCACCATCGACCACCTCAACGACGCGACCCTCAACACGTGGCACGGCATGCTCGCCCTCGTCGCGGCGGCGGCCGTGTTCGAGGTGGTCAACATGGCGCTGGTCGCCGCCGGGATCTACCTCTACACGGGCAGCCGCCAGGCCGCGGACCTCCTCGGCACGTGGGAGGACAACGCGTTCGAGATCGCCACGCTGTGCCTCGGCGGCCTCGCCTCGCTTGCCCTCGTGGCGCAACCGGTGCTCGTCGTCTTCGTGGTGGCGCCGCTGCTTCTGCTGCACCGCTACCTGCTTCTGAAACAGCAACTGCAGGTCGCCGCCGTCACGGACGAGAAGACCGGCCTGCTCAACACTGCCGGGTGGCACGACCTCGCCACGCGCGAGTTCACCCGGGCCCGAAGGCGAGGGCCGGGCAGTGAGTTCGCCGTCCTGATGATCGACCTCGACCATTTCAAGCGCATCAACGACACCTACGGCCACCTCACCGGCGACGAGGTCCTCGCCGCCGTCGCTGTGGCGATCGAGGACGCCGTGCGCCAGAGCGACACGGTCGGGCGGTTCGGGGGCGAGGAGTTCGTGGTGCTGCTGCCGGCCACCGGCGGCACGCCCGTGCTCGCCATCGCCGAGCGCGTGCGCGTCGCGGTGGGGGAGCTGGGTGTGGTGGTCGGCGGGACCGCGCAGGTCAGCGGCTTGTCGGTGTCCGTCGGCGTCGCCGGGTACCCCGACGCGGGCGACACGCTCGACCAGGTGCTGCGCTCGGCCGACGCCGCCCTCTACCGAGCCAAGGACGCGGGGCGCAACCGCGTCGCCGTGTGAGTCACCGCTCGAAATACGCGCTTTGCCAAGTTGTTGAACGTTGTATGAGTGCGGATCACGAGACCGACGTCGTGGTGATCGGGGCGGGGCAGGCGGGGCTGTCGGCGGCGTACCACCTGCGCCGCGCGGGACTCGCCAACGAGAGCGGCTTCGTGGTCCTCGACCACGGCAAACGGCCCGGCGGCGCGTGGCAGTACCGCTGGCCTTCACTGGTCGTCGGCAAGGTCCACGGCATCCACGACCTGCCCGGCATGGCCTTCGGCACGCCCGACACGACCAAGCCCGCCAGTGAGGTCGTGTCCGAGTACTTCGGCCGCTTCGAGAAGACCTTTGACCTCCCCGTGCACCGCCCGGTCGACGTCACGGCCGTGCGCAAAACCGGCGACCGCCTGCTGGTCGAGACCCCCGCCGAGACGTGGGCCGCGCGCGCCGTGGTGAGTGCGACGGGCACGTGGGACCGCCCGTTCTGGCCGCACTACCCGGGGCAGGAGACGTTCGCCGGCCGCCAGCTGCACACCGCCGACTACACCGGCGCCGAGGAGTTCCGCGGCCGCCGCGTGGTCGTGGTCGGCGGCGGTACTTCGGCCGTGCAGCTGCTGATGGAGATCGGGCCCGTCGCGAGGTCGACCACCTGGGTCACCCGCCGGCCGCCGATTTGGCACGACCAGGACTTCAACGAGGACTGGGGTCGCCAAGCCGTCGCGAAGGTGGAGCGGCGGGTGGCGGAAGGGCTGCCACCGCAGAGCGTCGTGAGCGTCACCGACCTCGCCGTGACGCCCGAGGTGCGGGCCGCGGAGGCCGCCGGGTACCTCGACCGCAAGCCGATGTTCGACCACCTCGTGCCCGAAGGCGTCGTCTGGGCCGACGGCACCTTCGAACCCGCGGACCTGATCCTCTGGGCCACCGGCTTCCGCGCCTCGATCGACCACCTCGCGCCCCTGCACCTGCGCGCTCCCGGCGGCGGCATCCGCATCGACGGCACGCGCGTGGTCGCCGAACCGCGCCTGCACCTCGTGGGCTACGGGCCCTCGGCCAGCACCGTCGGCGCCAACCGCGCCGGGCGCGCCGCCGTGCAGGAGATCCGCCGGTACCTCGGCCTCTGAACTCGACAACTCCATACGACGTAAAGTATCGTCGGCTCCAATCGCTTACAACGTAAAGAGATGGGGGCCGGCATGGTCACGCTGCCCGGCGGAACGACGATCGACGTCGAGGTGCACGGCGACGGACCCGCGTTGCTGCTGCCTGTGAACCCGCGCCCGCTGGAAGGCGAGCAGGCCGAGTCCGTGCGCCAGTGGGGCGGCGACCCCGCGCTGGGCCGCTCGCTCATCGACGGTCTCGCGGGCTTCCGCGTGATCGCCTTCGACTACGAGGGCCACACCCTCACCCATCCCCGCCCGGAAACCCTTACGCCGGACGAAATCTCGGCCGACCTGCTGGCGATCGCGTCAGCCGTGAACGCCGAAAGCTTCGCCTACTACGGCTACTCCTGGCTGGCTCTCGCCGGTCTCCAGCTCGCCCTGCGCACCGACCGTCTCACGGCCCTGGTGATGGGCGGCTACCCGCCCCTCGACGGCCCGTGCGACGCGATGCTCGCCGTCACCCGGGCGACGCACGCGATGCCCCGCACGGAAGGCGGCGACGCGACACCGGGCGATTGGGACTCCGTCGACTTCACGATGTCCACGGCGCAGACCGGCCAGTTCGTCACGCTTTACGAGGCCCTGCAAGGCTTCGGCGACCACGCCGTCCACCTGACGTGTCCCCGCCTGTGCTTCACGGGCACCGAAGACCGCATCGAATACGGCGAACGCTGGGGTGGCGTCACGGTCGACATCGCGGGTCCTCTCGTCGCGAACCGCGCGGCCCTCGAAGAGGACGGCTGGACAGTCGAGCTCCTCGAGGGTCTCGACCACATGAGCGCCATGCAGGCCAAGGTTGTGCTCCCGATCCTGCGTCCCTGGCTTGACGAGCACGTGGCGTAGATCAAGAAAATAGACAGCCAAGGCTGATCAGTATAGGCTGTCTATCGTGAACGAACAGAGCTCTCCCGACGTCGTGGCCCAGCGGCTGCGGATCCTCGTCGGCCGGTTGCGGCGGCGGATGCAGGACGCGTCGTCCGTGCGTGGACTGAGTGCGCCGCAGGCGTCGGCGTTGGCGCGGCTGGCGATTTCCGAACCGTCGTCGGCCAGTCAGCTGGCGGGTGCGGAGCGGGTCCGGCCGCAGTCGATGGCCAAGACGGTCGCGGCGCTGCACGAGCAGGGCCTGATCCGGCGCGAGGCCGACGCCGAAGACGCGCGACGCCAGCTGCTCTTCCTGACCGACGAGGGGCGCGCCGTCGCCCAGGGGGCCCGCGCCAGCCGGGAAGAGTGGCTGGCCAACGCGTTCGAGCAGCGCTTCACCGAGGCCGAGCGCCAGGTCCTGGACCAGGCACTGACCTTGCTGGAGCGCGTGGTCGAAGAATGAGCGCGCCCGTGAAGCCCCGCGAGCGGTTCGGCGCGGGCGACGGGTTCAACCGCAAGCTCATCGCACCACTCGTCTCCGGCGCGATCCTGAACCCGATCAACTCCACGATCGTCTCGGTCGCTCTGGTGTCGATCGGCGTCGCGTTCGGCGCGCCACCCTCGCAGACGGCGTGGCTGATCTCCGCGCTCTACCTCGCGACGGCGGTCGGCCAGCCCGTGGTCGGGCGCCTCATCGACATCTACGGTCCGCGCCGGCTGTTCCTCCCCGCGACGGCTCTGGTCGGGGTAGCGGGTGTGATCGGCGCGCTGGCGCCGAACCTGGCGGTGCTGATCGTCGCCCGCGTGATCCTCGGCTTCGGTACCTGCGCCGGCTACCCCGCGGCGATGCGGCTGATCCGTGACGAAGGCCGCCGCACGGGCAAGGACAGTCCCGCCGGTGTGCTCACCATCCTGGCGATCGCCACGCAGACCATCGCCGTGATCGGCCCGCCGCTGGGCGGGCTGCTGATCGGCCTCGGCGGCTGGCAGGCCACGCTGGCGATCAACATCCCCATCGCGATCGTGGCGTTCGTGCTCGGCCGGCTGCGTTTCCCGCGCGACGAACGCGCCCCGGGCAAGCTGAACCTCGACTTCCCCGGCATGGCCCTGTTCGCGACGACGCTGGTCGCGCTCCTGCTGTTCCTCATGAACCCGCACGCCGGCTCGTGGTACCTGCTCGTGATCACCGCGCTCGCCGCCGCGGGTTTCACGGTGCACGAGCTGCGCCACCCCCGCCCGTTCATCGACCTGCGGGTGCTCGGCGGCAACATCCCGCTGCTGCTCACCTACGGCCGTGCCCTGCTCGCGTACATCGTCTCCTACAGCTTCATCTACGGCTTCACCCAATGGCTCGAGGACGGCCGCGGCCTGTCGGCGAGCACCACGGGCCTGGTCACGCTGCCGATGTTCGCCACCGGCATCGTCGTCTCGGCGATCACCGGACGCCGGCAGGGCCTGCGCGGCAAGCTGGTCGTCGCCGCTGTCGCGCAACTCGTCGCGTGTGTGCTCTTGCTGACGCTGGTGCCGACCAGTCCGTTGTGGACGATCGTCGGGATCGTGCTGATCTTCGGCATCCCGCAGGGCCTCAACAGCCTCGCGCTGCAGAACGCCGTGTACCGGCAGGCGAATCCCGACGACGTCGGCACGTCCGCGGGCCTGCTGCGCACCTTCGGCTACCTCGGCGCCATCGTCTCCTCCGCCGCACAAGGCGGTTTCTACGGTCAACGGGCCGACACCGGCGGCCTCCATCACCTGGCGTGGTTCCTGGTGATCGCGAGCGTCGTCTTCCTGCTCGTCAACGTCCTCGACCGGACGCTGGCGCGATCCACCCATCCCGAAAGGCACCCGGAAATGACCGAACAGCTCGACCCGGCCCGCACTGCCCTGCTCGTCATGGACTACCAGGCCGGCATCGTGAGCCGCGTCGCCGACGACCAGGCGCTCCTCGATCGCGTCGGCACCGCGATCTCCGACGTCCGCGCCCACGGCGGGCACGTCGGCTGGGTCCGCGTCGGCTTCGACGACGCCGAGTTCGACGCCATCCCGTCCACCAGCGTGTTCGCCCGCATGGTGGCGCCCGAAAGCCGCGCGGTGATGCACGCCGACGCCCCGGCCACCCAGATCGACGAGCGGCTCAGCCCGCAGCCGCAGGACGTCTCGGTGCGCAAGATCCGCGTCGGCGCGTTCACCACCACCGACCTCGACACCCAGCTGCGCGAGCGCGACGTCGACACCCTCGTGCTGGCCGGCATCAGCACCAGCGGCGTGGTGCTCAGCACCGTGCGCGAGGCGATGGACCGCGACTACCGGATCCTCGTGCTCGACGACGCCAGCGCCGACCCGGAGCCCGGCACCCACGAGTTCCTCACCGGCACGATCTTCCCGAAGTTCGCCACCGTGCTCGACGTCGACGCGCTGGCGAAGCTCTGGGCCTAGCGGCTCAGGTAGCGGACCTGCCCGGGCTTCGCGGCGTCGAAGTCCGGGCGGCCCGCGAGGTGCTCGGGCACGCCGACCTCCCACCACGCGCCGGCTTCCGTCCACGCTGCGGGCAGCGTGCGCACCACGACCACCGCGGGCCGGCTCTCGGCGACGGCGGCCGTGCGCGCCTTGGCGTACGCGTCCCGGAGGTCGTCGACCGACGAAGCCGAGAACACCACGCAGCCCAGGGATTCCGCGTGGCGCGCGAAATCCACGCGGGGCGGCTCGGCGTGGGAGGTGCGGCAGTCAGCGTAGAAGTTGTTGAACGGCTTGCCACCCTGGCCCTGTTGCAGGCGCGCGATCACGGCGTACCCGCCGTTGTCGCAGACCACCGCGACGAGCGGGTGGCCCGCGAAGGCGGCGGAGAACAGGTCGGAGTTGAGCATCAGGTACGAGCCGTCGCCCAGCAGGGTCGTCACGAGGCCGCTGTCGTGGGCCATCGCGGCGCCCCACGCGCCGGATAGCTCGTACCCCATGCACGAGAAGCCGTACTCCACGTCCATGCTCACCTCGCCGGACCCGCGCCAGCCGCCGATCAGCTCACCCGGCAGCCCGCCTGAGGCGGTCATCACGTAGTCGCGCGGCTCGGACAGGTCGTTGACCACACCGACAACCTGCGCGTAGCTGGGGATCTCCGAGGCAGCAGAACGCAGGGAGCCGATGTGCGCGTCCCACTTGACGCGCTCCTCGGCGGCCTGGGAAGTCCACTGTGGATCGACGCGCCAGCTTTCCAGCTGTGCGGCCAGATCGTCGAGCCCGGCGTAGGCGTCGCCCACGACGGCCAGCGCGCCGTGCTTCACTGCGTCGAACGCGGCCGCGTTGAGCGTGACCAGCCGCATGTCCGGCGAGAACACGGTCCACGACGCGGTGGTGAAGTCCTGCAGCCGGGTGCCGACGGCGAACACCACGTCGGCGGTCGCGGCCACGGCGTTCGCCGAAGACGACCCGGTGACACCCAGCGGCCCCGCGTACAGCGGATGCGTGTGCGGCACCAGCGTCCGCCCCGCCGTGGTCTCCGTGACCGGAATCCCGTGCCGCTCGGCGAACTCCAGCGCGCGCTTACCCGCACCCGAGTAGCGCACGCCGCCACCCAGCACCAGCAGCGGACGCCGGGCCGCGCGCAGCACCCCGGCCGCCTCGGTCACCGCGCGCCGGTCCGGGCGCGGGCGCGGCAGCCGGTGCGTCACGGGCTCGAAGAGCGTTGGCGGGAAGTCGAACGTCTCGGCCTGCACGTCCTGCGGCAGCGCCAGCGTCACCGGCCCGCAGTCGGCCGGGTCGGTGAGCACGCGCGCGACCTGCGGCAGCGTCGCGAGCAGCTGCTCCGGTCGCGTGATCCGGTCGAAGTAGCGGCTCACGGCGCGGAAGGCGTCGTTCACCGTCGCCGTGCCGTCGTGGAACGGCTCGATCTGCTGCAGCACCGGGTCGGGCGCGCGGCTGACGAACGTGTCGCCCGGCAGCAGCAACACCGGCAGCCGGTTGGCGTGCGCGACCCCCGCGGCCGTCACCATGTTGAGCGCGCCAGGACCGATCGACGAGGTGACCACGCCGACCTGGCGCCGTTGCGTCGCCTTCGCGTAGCCGACGGCCGCGAGCGCCATGCCCTGCTCGGTGTGCCCGCGCCAGACGGGGATCTCGTCGCGGTGCTCTTCGAGGGCGGTGCCGAAGCCGAGGACGTTGCCGTGGCCGAAGATCGCGAAGACACCGGGGAACAGCGGCACCTCGCGGCCGTCGAGCGTCTCGGACCGCTGCGCGAGCAGCCAGCGCACCAACGCCTGCGCCGTCGTCAGCCTCATCGAACCCGTCCTTCGTAATCGGTGACAGGACACCGAGGGTCCTGCTGCTGCGTGGCCCAGGTGTCGCGGACCCAGCCGTGCGCGGGGTCGTCGCAGAACGCCATCGAACGCTCTTCGGCGGGCCCGGCCAGCACGTTCAAGTAGTACATCGGGTAACCCGGCGCCGCGACGCACGGGCCGTGGTAGCCACGCGGGATCACGAAAACGTCGCCGTCGCGCACCGCCACGTCTTCGTCGAGCGAACCGTCGGCCGTGTAGGTGCGGTGCAGGCCGAAGCCCTCACGGGAAGGCGTGATCCCATCGCGCCCGGCGATGCGGAAGTAGTAGATCTCCTCGTTCACGACCTCGCACTCGCTCGCCTCGTCGTGCTTGTGCGGCGGGTAGGAGGACCAGTTGCCGTCGGGCGTGATGAGTTCGCACGCGTTGAGCTTGTCCGCGTGGTCCCACACGCCGGGCACACCGAAGTTGGTGACCTGCCGCGTCGCCTGGCCCGAGCCGCGGACCTCCACGGGCACGTCCTCGGCCGCGCCGTACCTCGGGTCCAGCCGGCGCTCGCAGCGGGCCATCGGCAGCGCGACCTCGGCGCCGGTGGGCGAGGTCAGCTCGACCTCGGCGTCGCGCGGCACGTAGACGAAGTCAGTGACACGCGAGAACACCGAATCGCGGCCTTCGAGCTCGAACTCTTCGTCGTCGACGCGCACGGTGAGCGAGCCGGACAGCGGCAGCACGAACGCCTCGAACTCGCCGGTCTCGATCATCCGGGGCAGCCGGCGGCCGACCTTGAGGACCCGCAGGCCGGTGTGCGACCAGCCGGCTCCCTCGGGCGTCAGCAGAATCGGGTCGGAGTCGTCGGTCAGTGTCCCGTGTGGATGGTGCAGTGCGCTCACTTCGCGGCCTCCAGGATCTTCGCGGCAGCTGCCACGGCGGACCCGACGTCGCCGTCGGGCGGGTAGAGCAGGGTACGGCCCACGACGAGGCCGCGCACCACGTCGTGCCGCAGCGTGCGGCCCCACGACGCGAGGTCGGCGGCGGGGTCACCCGAGGGCACCCCGCCCAGGATCACCACCGGCAACGTCGTGGCGCCGAGCACGGCGGTGTCGTCGGTCGACGGCAGCTTGAGCCAGGTGTGCGCCGACGTCACGCCGATGCCCGAGGCCACCGTGACGGCCCGGGCCAGCGCCGCGGCGTCCTTCTGCAGCACCAGCCGGCCTTCGGCACGGGCGTAGGGCAGGGGCTCGACCATGGCGACGAGGCCGTAGGAAGCGAGCTCTGTGACGGCGTCGGCGCAGGCTTGCAGGGTCGGGACCGTGCCGGGGTCGTCGTCGACGAGCCGCAGCAGCATCTTGCCGCCGTCGAGCCGGGAGTCGACGAGCGACGCGGCGTGGTAGCCGGTGAAGCGGTCGTCGATCTCCCAGTCGGCGCCGGCCAGGCCACCGCGGTTCATCGAGCCGATCACGACCTTGTCGTGCAGCGCGTCGAGCAGCAGCAGCTCCTCGACGACGTCGGGGGTGGCGAGCAGCCCGTCGACGGCCGGGTTGGCCAGCGCCACCAGCAGCCGTTCGAGCAGCGACCTGCGGTCGGCCATCGCGAGCGGGTCGCCGCCCACGCCGAGGGCGCCGCGGGCCGGGTGGTCGGCGGCGACGAGGAACAGGGTTCCCTTGTCCGACAACAGGTTCTCGCGCCGCCGCCGCGCCGCGTACGCCCGCCGCACCGCGCCCGGGTCGGTGGCCCGCACGCGCAGCAGCTCGCTCCAGCGTTCGTCGGTCAGCAACGGCGTCACAGCAGCTCCTCGATCTCCGCGGCGGTCGGCATCGCGTCGGCGCACGCGAGCCGCGCCGCGACCAGCGCGCCGGCCGCGTTGGCGTACTCCGCGAGGCGCACCGGCTCCCAGCCCGACAGCAGCCCGTGCACGAGGGCACCGCCGAAGCCGTCGCCCGCGCCGAGGCCGCACACCACCTCGACACGCTGCGGTTTCACCGTCGCCCGGCCTTCGGGGGTCGCGACGAGCACGCCTTCCGCGCCCTTCTTGATCACCGCGAGCCGCACGCCACGGGTGAGCATCCGGTCCGCGGCCTCCTCCGGGTCCGCCGTGCCCACGGCCACCTCGACTTCCGCGCGGTTGCCGACGGCCACCGTCACGTGGTCGAGCATCCAGCCGATCTCCTCGCGCGCGGTCTCGACGTCCGGCCAGAACATCGGCCGGTAGTCGAGGTCGACCACGGTGTGCTGCCGCCGGCCGCGCGCCTCGAGGATCTTGCGCTGCGTCTTGCGCGCCGGGTCCGTGGAGACGCCCGTGCCCGTGACCCACAGCAGCGGGACCTCGCGGACGACGTCCCACGGCACGTCGGCGTCGGTCAGCGTGAGATCGGGCGCGATGGGGGAGCGGTAGAACAGCAGCGGTGGGTCGGCCGGCGGGTTCAGCTCGCAGAACACCACCGGCGTCTGCAGATCCGGCGAGGTGCCGACATGGTCCGGTGAGACGCCGAAGCGCGTGAGCGCCTGGCGCACGTAGTCGCCGAACCCGTCGGGCCCCACCTTCGTGAGCACGGCGGTGCGCCGGCCGAGCCGCGCGGCGGCGACCGCGACGTTGGTCGCGGTGCCGCCGAGCGACTTGGCGAACGTGGCGACCTCGGCCAGCGGCACGCCGCTCTGCTCGGGGTAGAGGTCCACCCCGACCCGGCCGACGGTCAGCGCCTCGAGACTCACGTCTCCACCGCGCGCAGCTCGTGTTCCAGGGCCTCCAGCTCGGCACCGCCCGCCATCTGCCGCGTGAGCTCCGCGATGCCGATCTCGGGCTTCTCGTACGAGCCGAGCGCGGCACCCCGCTTGAGCAGCAGGAACCGGTCGGCCACAGGGTAGGCGTGGTGCGGGTTGTGCGTGATCAGCACGACGCCGAGGCCGCGGTCGCGCGCCTGCGCCACGTACTTGAGCACCACGCCGGCCTGCTTCACGCCCAGGGCCGCGGTGGGCTCGTCGAGGATCAGCACCTTCGCGCCGAAGTGCACGGCCCGCGCGATGGCGACGCACTGGCGTTCACCGCCCGACAGTGTGCCCACGGGTTGCTCGACGTCACGCAGGTCGATGCCCATGTCGGCCAGCGCCTGTTTGGTGGTCTCGCGGCCCTTCTTCCGGTCGAGCATCCGGAACGGCCCGAACCCGGTCGTCGGCTCGGAGCCGAGGAAGAAGTTGCGCCAGACGCTCATCAGCGGTACCACGGCGAGGTCCTGGTACACCGTGGCGATGCCGAGGTCCAGCGCCTCGCGCGGCGAGGTGAACCGCACGGGCTCGCCCTCGACCTGGAACTCGCCGCGGTCGTGCTGGTGCACGCCGGCGAGGATCTTGATGAGCGTGGACTTGCCGGCGCCGTTGTCGCCGAGCACGCAGGTGACCTCGCCCGCGTTGACCACTGTGGACACATCGCGCAGCGCCACGACGCTGCCGTACATCTTGCCGACGTCCTTGACTTCGATCAGGGGAGCGTTCATCGCCGGACCCTTTCCGCGCGTCGCCGGAAGGCGTTGTTGACCAGGACCGCGGCCAGCAGCATGATCCCGAGGAACAGCATGAACCAGTCGCTGTCCCACCCGGCGAACACGATGCCCTGGCGCGCCATGCCGAAGATCAGGGCGCCGATCGCCGCGCCCACGGCCGAGCCGTACCCGCCGGTGAGCAGGCAACCGCCGATCACCGCGGCGATGATGTACTGGAACTCCAGCCCGATGCCCTGGTTGGCCTGCACGCTGGCGAACCGCAGGATGTTGATCGAGCCGACGAGCCACGCCGCGAGCGCCGTACCCATGAACAGCAGGATCTTCGTGCGCACCACCGGTACGCCGACCGCGCGCGAGCTGGCCGCCGAGCCGCCGACGGCGAAGATCCAGTTGCCGAACCGCGTGCGCGAAAGCAGCCACGCGGCCACCGCCGTCACCCCGATCCACCACACGATGGAGATCTGGAACGGCGTGCCCCCGATGTTCACCGTGGAGGCGAACACGAACCCGGCCGAGGCGTAGCCGTCGGTCGAGCGCATGCCCGAGACCTGCACAGTGCCGGTGACCAGCCGCGTCACGCCGAGGTTGAGGCCCTGCAGCGCCAGGAACGTGCCGAGGGTGACGATGAAGCTCGGCAGGCCCGTTTTCATCACGAGCCAGCCGTTGAACGCACCGACGACCAGCGCGAACACCAGCGAGGCCAGCAGCGCGAGCCACACGTTCCAGCCCGCCTCGGTCGCGAGGATCGCGGTGACCAGCGAGGTCGACGCCGTCATCACGCCCGCCGACAGGTCGAACTCACCGCCGATCATCAGCAGGGAGACGGCCACGGCCATGATGCCGAGCGTCGCCGCGTCGTCGAGCCAGGTGGCGGCGCCGCTGGCGCTGAAGAACTTCTCGGTGACGAGGCTGAAGAACAGAAAGACGACAGCTGCGCCGAGCAGCGCGCCGATCTCCGGCCGGACCACCAGCCGGTCCATGAGCGTCGGTTTCACGAGCCGCTCGTCGAGGGTCGTCATCGGGTGCCCCTTTGCACGTACTGGCCGACCTTGTCCACAGTGGATTTGTCGACCAGGTCGGGGCCGGTGAGCACCGGCTTGCCGCCGCCGACGATGTTCGCGTTGTCGCGGTAGAGCTTGAGGAACATGACCGGCAGGTAGCCCTGCTCGTACTGCTGCTGGTCGACGGCGAAGAGCACGTCGCCCGACTTGATGGCGGCCACCACGTCGGAGTTGAGGTCGAACGTGCCGACCTGCGCCTTCGAGCCCACCGACTTGATCGCGCTCACGGCCCGCGCGGCGACCTGCGAGTTCAGGGTCAGCACGGCGTCGATCGACGGGTCGGTCTGCACGGCGCCGCGGATGCGCGACTCGGCGTCGGTGGGGTTGGAGATGTCCACCTGCAGCGTCTGCACGTCGCCGCCGAAGCCGGCCTTGGCGCCGTCACACCGTTGCGCCTGGCCGATGTTGCCGGCTTCGTGGATCACGCAGAGCAGCTTCTTCTTGCCGAGGTCCTTGAACTTCTTGCCGGCTTCCTGGCCCGCGATGGACTCGTTCTGGCCCACGTGGGTGAGCGCGCCGTAAGCCGCGCTCTTGTCCTCACCGGAGTTGATGGTGATGACCGGGATGCCGGCCCGCACCGCCGCCTCGATCGAGGGTTGCAGGGCTTCGGGGTTGGCCATCGAGACGACCAGGCCCCCGATCTGCTGGGCGACGGCGTTGTCGATCAGCTTGGCCTGCGCTCCCGGGTCACCGTCGGAGGCGTACTCGACCTGCACACCCAGATCCTTGCCCGCCTGCTCGGCGCCGTTCTTGACCACGTTCCAGAACGCGTCGCCCGCGGTGCCGTGGGTGATCACGGCGACCTTGAGCGGCCCGGACTCGACCGGTGCCGCGGCGGGGGCCGTGACCTTCGGCTCGGCCGCGGGCCCGGTGCACGCCGACAGCAGCAGGCCGGTGGCCAGCAGCCCCGCCACGACCCGGGCGGCCCTCAAGCGCGGTTTCGGCACCCCGCGCCTCAAGCGATGGGACATCGTCGTCTCTCCTCGCTGCGTTTTCCTCGTTGTCTTCTCAGCCGGCCAGGCGGCCGACGATCGCCCCGAGGCAGGCCAGACTCGTCGCCACGTCCCGCTTCGGCAGGTCCACGGGGCTGCGCTCGTCGAGCGCCGTGTCCTGCTCCAGCACGTACCAGCCGTCGTAGCCCGCTTCGTGCACGAAGCGAACCATGGCTTCGATGTCCACGTCACCCTCACCGAGCGGGACGTACAGACCATTGCCCACGGCCTCGGTGTACCCGACGGTGCCCTTGCGGACGGCTTCGGCCAGCTCACCGCGCACATCCTTGAGGTGCAGGTGCCCGATCCGGTCCGGGTACCGCCGCGCCAGCTCGACGGGATCGGTGCCGCCGATCAGCAGGTGACCGGTGTCGAGGCACAGCGCCACGTCGGAGTCGGCGAGGAACCGTTCGACCTCGGCTTGCGTCTCGGCGTGGGTGCCGACGTGGGGGTGCAGCACGGTATTGAGGCCATGGCCGGCCGCGACGTCGCGGATCCGGCCGGCGGTGGTGATCAGGGTGGTCCATTCGGCGTCGGTGAGGGCGGGCCGTTCGTCGTAGCCGTCGAGCCCGGTCGCGGCGGCGAGCACGAGCACCTCGGCCCCGCACGCGGCGAAGAGCGCGGCGGAGTCCTCGGCTTCGGCCAGCGCGGCTTCGGGGTTTTCGTGCAGCACCACGGCGAGGAAACCGCCGATGAGGTCGAGGCCGTGGCCGCCGAGGAGCTTTTTCAGCTCGGCCGGGTCGCGCGGCAGGTACCCGGGCGGTCCGAGCTCGGTGGCGGTGATGCCGAGCTCCGCCATCTCCCCGAGCACGGTCGGCGCGTCGAGGACGCGGCCCCAGCCCGGCACTTCGCACACCCCCCAGGAGATCGGTGCGGCGGCGATGCGGATGTTCGCGGTCATGGCTGCCCACTTCCGTGCGGTGACTGGCGTTGGCCCGTTCAGTGCGCGTTGGAGCGCTCTATTGATTAGAGCGCTCCAAGCTTGTAGCGTCGGCCACACCCGAGTCAAGGGCCGGTTTCCGGCCGGTTCCGGCGGAGAGGCAAGCGAATCGTGAAGCCCACCATGGAGGACGTCGCCGCGCGGGCGGGGGTTTCGCGCGCGCTCGTGTCCCTCGTGATGCGGGGTGCGCCCAATGTTTCGGCGCTGCGGCGCGAAGCTGTGCTGAAGGCGGCCGACGAGCTGGGCTACTCGCCGCACGTGATGGCGCGCTCGCTCGCCAGCCGCACGTCGACCGTGCTCGGCGTGATGGTGAACGATCTGCGCAACGCGTTTTTCGCCGACGTGGTCGAGGGTCTCGACGCGGCGGCGCAGGCGGCCGGGTTCGACCTCATTCTCAACACCGGTGGGCGCGTGCCTTCGCGGGAGAGCGCCGCGTTGCGCAGCCTGTTGTCCTTTCGGCCGGCGGGGTTGATCCTGCTGTCGCCGGTGGTGCCCGCGTCGGCGATCGAGGCCGCGGCCCGCCAATGTCCGGTGGTGCTCGTGTCGCGGACTTCGCGCGCGGCCGGGGTGGACACGGTGAACGACGACGGTGAGGCGGGGTCGGCGCTGGCCGTCGAGCACCTCGTGGGCCTGGGGCACCGCCGGATCGCGCACCTCGACGGTGGGGGAGCGGCCGGTGCCGCCGCGCGTCGGCGGGGGTTCCGGCGGGCGATGACGGTGCACGGGCTCGAACCGATCGTGGTGCGCAGCGAGCACACCGACACGGCGGGGGAGAAGGCCGTGCTGGAACTGCTGAGCACGTACGACGGGGCCGACCTGCCCACCGGGTTGGTGGCGGGCAACGACTTCAACGCCGTGGGCGCGATCTCCGCGTTGGAGGACAACGGGTTGCGCGTGCCTGGTGGCGTGTCCGTGGTCGGCTACGACAACACGTCGCTGGCTTCGCTGCGGCACGTCTCACTGACCACTGTGGACCAGCCGCGCACCGAGATGGGCCGGCTGGCCTTCGAAACCCTGCTGGAGCGCGTGCGCGGCGAGCGCACGACGCCGGTCCGGCACCTGTTGCACCCCTCCCTGGTGGTCCGCTCGACCACCGGGCGCCGTTGAGCGTTTCGCCGCACGACGTTTCCCGTACGACAACGAGGAGGACTGCCACGATGAGGTTGGGACTTGCGGGCACCGGCCGGATCGGCACCGCCCACGCCGAAACTCTGAAGAGCTTCGCCGAGGTCTCCTCGGTGGTCGTCGCCGACGTCGACCCGGTCCGTGCGCGCTCGGCGGCCGCGAAGCTGGGCGTCGAGGTCGCCGACGGGATCGACGCGTTGTTCGCGGCCGGTCTCGACGCCCTCGTCGTCACCGCGGCGACGGACGCGCACCCGGAACTCATCGTCAAGGCCGTCGACGCCGGCCTGCCGGTGTTCTGCGAGAAGCCGGTGGCCGCGGACATCGCGGGCACGCTCGCGGTGATCGACCGCATCGTCGGCTCCGACGTGCCGGTGCAGATCGGCTTCCAGCGCCGATTCGACGCCGGTTACCGGGCCGCGCGCGCCGCCGTCGCGAGCGGCGAGCTCGGCTGGCTGCACACGATCCGTGCCACCACCCTCGACCCGGAACCCCCGCCCGCGGAGTACGTCCCCCACTCCGGCGGCCTCTTCCGCGACTGCGGCGTGCACGACTTCGACGTCGTCCGCTGGGTCACCGGCCGCGAGGTCACCGAGGTCTACGCCCTGGGCGCCAACCGCGGCGACCAGTTCTTCGCCGCCGCGGGCGACGTCGACACCGCGGCCGCCACCTTGACGCTGGACGACGGCACCCTCGCCACGGTTTCGCTCACCCGCTACAACGGCGCGGGTTACGACGTCCGCTTCGAGGCCCTCGGCTCCCTCGGCAACGCCATCGTGGGCCTCGACGACCGCGCCCCGCTGCACTCCGCCGAGCCCGGCTTCGCCCCGCTGCCCGGCCCCGCGTACCCGGGCTTCATGGAACGGTTCCGCCCCGCGTACGCGGCCGAGCTGAAGACGTTCCTCTCCGTCGCCGCCCGCCACCTCCCCAGCCCGGCGACGGCGGCGGATGCGTTGGAGGCGTTCTACATCGCCGAGGCGTGTGAGCTTTCCCGCCACGAGCGCCGACCGGTGTCCGTGGCCGACGTCCGTCGCTAGGCTGCGACGGCGAGGGTTTTCGGCGACACGACAGGAGTGGCCTTCGATGGAGTACGTCCGGTTGGGATCGAGTGGCCTGCAGGTCTCGCGGGTGATCCTCGGGTGCATGAGTTACGGCGGCCCGGGCCGGGGAGGCCACGAGTGGTCGCTGGGGCTCGACGAGTCGCGGCCGTTCTTCCGGGAGGCGGTGGAGGCCGGGATCACCACGTTCGACACCGCCAACACCTACTCCGACGGTTCGAGCGAGGAGATCACCGGCAAGCTGCTCGGGGAGCTCGCCCGGCGCGAAGAGGTCGTGATCGCCACCAAGGTCTACAACCGGATGGGCGAGGGACCCAACGGGGCGGGCCTGTCGCGCGGCGCCATCATGACGCAGATCGACGCCAGCCTGCGTCGTCTCGGCACGGATTACGTGGACCTGTACCAGATCCACCGCTACGACGTGAACACCCCGATCGAGGAGACGATGGAGGCGCTGCACGACCTCGTGCGCGCCGGCAAGGTGCGGTACCTCGGCGCGTCGTCGATGTGGGCGTGGCAGTTCGCGCAGGCGCAGTACGTCGCCGACCTCGGGGGCTGGACGCGGTTTGTGTCCATGCAGGACCAGTACAACCTCATCCAGCGCGAGGAGGAGCGGGAGATGCACCCGTTCTGCCTCGACCAGGGCGTCGGCGTGCTGCCGTGGAGCCCGCTCGCGCGCGGCAAGCTCACGCGCGACTGGGACGAGTCGACGAAGCGCAGCGAAAGCGACCGATTCGCCCAGAAGCTCTACTCGCAGGCCGAGGAAGCCGACCGCCTGGTGTCGGGGGCGGTGGCGGAGATCGCCGCGGAGCGCGGGGTGTCGCGGGCGCAGGTCGCGCTGGCGTGGATGCTGCACAAGCCCGCCGTGACGGCCCCGATCTTCGGCGCCACCAAGCCGGGCCACGTCGCGGACGCGGTCGCCGCCGTGGACCTCGAGTTGAGTGACAAGGACCTGGAGCGGCTCGAGGAGAACTACGCGCCGCACCTGCCCGCGGGCTTCTGACCTCATCCCCTCAAACGGCCCCCTGAAACCGGCGCGGTGGGACGGCACACCTGCCGTGTCGTATGTTCGAACCATGCCTGGTCGTGACGAGAACGAGGCCGGCCTCGCCGGTGGTGCGGGCGGCCATACACCGCTGCTCGTGCTCGGGAAGATCACCGAGATCCTCAACGCATTCACCCTGCGGGAGCCGTCGCTGACGTTGCGGGACATCCAGCAAGCCACCGGGATCCCGTCCTCGACGGTCCAGCGGCTGGTGACGAACCTCGTCGCCCACGGGTTCCTCGACCGGGTCGACGACCGGTTCCGGATCGGCGTGAAGATGGCGTACTGGGCGGCCGCCGCCGCGCGGGAGGTCGACGTGCTCGCGGTGGTCAACCCGGTGCTGAAGGACCTGCGTGACGTCACCGGCGAGACCGCGTGTTTCTTCCGGGTGGAGGGTGAGCACCGGGTGTGCATCGCCGTCGCCGAGACCCGCCACGGGTTGCGCCGGGAGATGTCGGTCGGCCGGATCGCGCCCGTCTCGGTCGGTGCGTCGGGGCGCGTCCTGCTGGCGTGGAACCCGGACCTGACCGAGCAGGTGCTGGGCCACGAGCTGCCTCAGCTGACCGCCGGCACGGTCACCGACCGCGACGAGCTGCGCAAGCTCATCAAGCAGACCGCTGCCGACCGGTACGCGATCACAGTGGGGGAGCGGGTCGACAGCGCGTCGGGTGTCGCGGCGCCCGTGTTCGACTCTGCCGCCGACCTGGTCGGCGCGGTCGTCGTGCAGGGCCCGACGCTACGGATGCCGTACGAGAAGTGCGTCGAGTGGGTCGACCTCGTCGTCGAGCACGCCGAGCGCATCACCCGTGCGCTCGGCGGCCGGATGCCGGACTGACGCCGGTCAGAGCGCCCACGGGAAGGCCATGGCACTGGTGCGCGCGCCCTGGCCGGCGCGCGACCGGTTCGGTTCGCCCAGCTCGTCGAGCAGGTCACCGGCGAGGCGCACGAGGCGAGCGAACACGCACGGCGTGAGCCACTCGGGACGCAGCGCGAACAACAGGTCCTCGGTCGCGGCGTTGCCACTGGCGCCCGGCGCGAACGGGCAGCCGCCGAGGCCGCCGAGCGCGCCGTCGACCTCGTCGGCGCCGGCGGCCAGCGCCGCGAGCGAGTTCGCGACGCCGAGCCCCCAGGTGTCGTGGCCGTGGTACACGACGCGTCGGCCCCGCCGCGCGACTTCGCCGACCAGGCTCGTGACCTGCGCGGGCACGGCTTGCCCCAGCGTGTCGCACACGACGACGTCCACAGCGCCGGCTGTCCGCGGATCGTCGGCGATCGCGAGCACCCGCTCCGGGTGCACCTCGCCGCGGAACGGGCACGTGAACGACGTGGCGATACACAGCTGCACCCGCCCGCCGCTCGCGTTCGCCACCGCCGCCGGCATGGCCGCCAGGCTGTCCTCGGTGGACCGGCCGAGGTTGGCCCGGTTGTGCGCGTCCGAAGCGGAAAGGCAGTACTGGAAGTTGACCGCGCCGGCGGCCGCTGCCTTCTCGACGTGCCGCGGCGTGGCGACCCACACCCAGCAGCGCGCGAGCTCCGCCGGAGTCAGCGCGGCCAGCACCTCGGGGGTGTCGGCCAGCGACGGCACGAGGTCGGGGCGGGCCATCGAGCCCACCTCGACGGCGGGTACACCCAGCGCGAGAAGTTCGCGCACGAGGGCGATCTTGTGGTCGGTCGGGAGCGGCTTGCCCGTCAGCTGCAACCCGTCCCGCAGTGTCACGTCCCGGAGCGTCATGCCCGTCCTCCCGCGATGGCTTCGATCTCGTCGTCGCCCCGGCCGAGCACGTCGCGCAGCACCTCACGGGTGTGCGCGCCGAGATCCGGGCCCACCGAGCGCACCGGCAGCGACCGTGCGCCCAGCACCGGCACGATCCCGGGGAACCCGACGTCGACCGGTTCGTCGCCGCCGACGTCGACCGGCAACGTCTGGATCATGGCGCGGGCGCGGTACTGCTCGTCGGCGCAGATGTCGGCGGCGGTGTAGATGGGACCCGCCGGGACCGCGGCCTCGTCGAGCGCCGTGAGCACCTCCTCGCGGGTGCGTTCGGCGGTCCACTCCGAGATGGCGCGGTCCAGTTCGTCTCGCCGCGCCCACCGGCCGGCGTTGGTCGCGAGCCCCGGGTCGTCGGCGAGGTCGGGCCGGTCGATGGCCCGCATGTAGCGACCGAAGATCGAGTCGCCGTTGCCGGCGATCACCACGCTCGTGCCGTCGGCGCACCGGTAGGCGTTGCTGGGCGCGATGCCCTCCATCCGGCCACCGACCCGCTGCCGCTCCACGCCGTGGGCGAGGTGGTCGGGCACGAGCGACTCCATCATGGAGAACACCGCTTCGTGGAGGGCGACATCGACCACCCGGTCCCGTAGCGGGCCGCGCTTCCCCTTGCCCCGCACCGAGATCTCGCGCAACGCGACCAGCACACCGAACGCCGCGTACAGCCCGGCGATCGAGTCGCCGATCGACACCCCGACCCGCGACGGCGGCCGGTCTGCCTCTCCGACGAGCTCCCGCAACCCGCCGAAGGCCTCGGCCACCGCGGCGAATCCCGGCCGCTGCGCGAGCGGTCCGGTCTGCCCGAACGCGGAGATGCGCGCGAGCACGACGTCGGGGTTCGCCTCCTCGAGCCGGTCGGGGCCAAGGCCCCACGCTTCGAGCGTGCCCGGCCGGAAGTTCTCGATCACCACGTCGCAGTGCCCGACGAGGTCGAGCACGGCGGCGCGACCGTCCGGGGTCTTCAGGTCGAGTACCACGGACTTCTTGTTGCGGTTGATCGTGCGGAACAGCATCGAGGTGTCGCCCGCGTGCAGCCGCCAGTTCCGCAGCTCGTCGCCGCGGCCGGGCCGCTCGACCTTGATCACCTCGGCGCCGAAGTCCGCGAGCAGCCGTCCGGCGGTCGGCCCGGCGATGTAGTTGCCGAGTTCGAGCACTCGCACGCCCGCAAGCGGCAGCTGGGTCATCGGGTCCTCTTTCGTTTCGGTCACAGCACCAGGCTCAGGGCGAGGATCGGGCCCAACGCGGTGACCGACGCGATCGAGACGCCCACCGAGCAGGTCTTCAGCGTGCCCCGCGTCGTCTGGCCCATCAGTGCTTGCAGCAGCCAGAACGTGTTGCTGGTCAGGTGCACGAGGAAGAGCGAGCCGGCGCCCGCGGCGAGGGCGATGAGTACCGGGTTGATCCCGAGCGCCGGTGCCACCGGGGCGAGCAGGCCCGCGGCGGTGATCGCGGAGATCGTCACAGAGCCGACCGCGATGTGCAGCACCGCGGCGATCGCCCAGACCACGAGCAGCGGCGCCCACGCGCCGGCCGAGAGGTACTTGCCGAGGATGTCACCGAGGCCGACGGCCTTGATGACGGCCGCGAGCGAGCCACCGACACCGCTCAGCAGCAGGATCTGCCCACTCTGGCGCAGTCCGGCCGCGAGCGCCTTCTCCACCCGGGGCTGGCCGGCGTACCAGCGGCCGACGAGACACGTCCCGACGAGCCCGATCAGCAGGGCCACCATCGGCGTGGACAACAGCGCGACGACCGGGTTCGACCAGTGCGCCATCTCGGCGATGGCTCCGGTGGCGACCAGCAGCAACGCGACGACGAGCGGGGCCAGGAGCACGAACAGCCGGGGCTCGGCCCGCTGCCGCGTCTCGACGAGGGTGGCTGTGGCGCCGCCACCCGCGACGGGCTCGGCGGCCGTCGGAGCCCGGTCATCGTCATCGTCATCGGCGAGTTCGGTCTTCGGGGTTTCCGAGGCGGTGACGTCCTGCTCGTCCATGGCCGGCTTCCACCAGCCGCGCGTGAGCAGGAAAGTGGACACGAAGATCGCGATGACGACCGTCGGGATGACCACGATCAGGCCGTACAGCAAGTAGGTGCCCAGGGGCACGTGCAGCAGCCCGGCGAGTGCGAGCGCGCCGACGCCCGGAACGGTGAAGATGATGCCGCACTCCAGCCCGATCGCCAGTGCGGTGGCCATCCGCGCGGTGCCGAACTTGCCCAGCCGGGGCGCGATGCCCTTGGCGAGCGGCGCAGCGATCACCAGCAGCACGTCCAGGTAGATCGACTGCAGGAAAGTGGAGATCGTCAGCGCCAGCGCGTACGGGATCCGTTTCGGCCCGACCGCGTGCATCAGGCGGTCCACCAGCCGCTCGATCGCTCTGAGATCGCGCAGGATCGCGCCCATGAGCACGCCGAAGGCGATGAGCAGGCCGATCTCGGCCATGATGTCGCCGAAGCCCGAGCTGATGGCGTCGACGGTCTTCCCGACGCCCAGTCCGGTGGCGAGCCCCAGATAGCAGCAGCCGATCACCAGCGCGATCAGCGGGTTCAGCTTGAACCTGACGATCAGCACGGCGATCGCGATGATCGCGACCGCCGTGTTGATCAAGATTGCCGTGTCCGACATAAGAGTTTTGTCCGTCCGCTCGTGCGACGTTGCACACTGTCCGCCCGGCTCCCCGGGTAAGTTGGCCCGAATTATGGGCACACGTTCACAATGTGGGTCAAGACGATGAGGGCAAAACGTCGTTACGGCTCAAATAGGGGATAAATCTTCCTAAACCGGACGCGGCTGAGGTTCGGTGCGTTGGGCACCTGCGAGCGAGCGCGGTCAGGGACGGAGCAGCTTGCGGGCCGAGCGGGCCACCAGGTCGGCGGCCTTCGGCGGTGGCGTCCGGCCGCCGGAGAGGTAGCGGTGGACCACGGCGCGCGGCACCTCGACGAGCGCCAGCACCACGTCTTCCGCGGTGCAGCCGACGGAGGACGGCAGCGTCGCCGTGGCGTGTTTGATCGCGGCTTTCAGTTCGTTCTCGGCGCGCGCGAGGTCGGCGGTCGCGGAAGGGGACCAGTCGGCCGGGGAGAACGCCTGCTTCCCCGCGTCCAGCACGTGCGCGCCGGCCGGGTGGCGGCGGCACCAGTGGACGACGCTGGCGGCGGCGGCGATGGCGTCGTCCACTGAGGGGGCCGGACCCAGCAGGGCAATGAAGTCGTCCTGGAAGTCGCGCAGTGTCGTGATCCACAGGGCGGCCAGGAGTTCCGGGCGGTCGGCGAAGCGGTGATAGATCGAGCCGTTCGGGGCGCCCGCGGCTTTCGCCGTGGCGGCCATCGTCACGGCGCGTGCGCCGCCCCCGGCGAACAGTGCGGTGGCCGCGTCGAGGAACTGTGCGGTCGTGTAAGCCGGAGGCCTGCCCATGTTGTGGAGACTATGCTCTAATACGTTATGGAGGAAAGTCTCTAGAACGGAGCGGTCCCATGGCTGTGCTCAACGTTCACGCTCGCGAGTTCCCCGTGTCCGCCGCCGAGGCGGGTGCCCTGCTCGACACGCTCGGCGCGCCCGGCGATCGGCTGTGGCCGGTCGAGCTGTGGCCGCCGATGCGGTTCGCCGGCCCGGTCGCGCCCGGTGTCCCGGGTGGCCACGGGCCCGTGCACTACGTCGTGGAAAGCTTCCATGAAGGACGGTCATTCCGTTGCAGATTCACGGCGCCGCAAGGGATCGACGGTTTCCACGAGTTCCTCGTGCAGGACACTTCGGACGGTTGTGAACTGCGGCACGTGCTCGCGGCGCACCTGCACGGTGCCGCGCGGATCACCTGGCCGCTGTTCTGGCGGCCGCTGCACGACGCGCTGATCGAGGACTGCCTCGACCAGGCGGAACGGGTGCTGACCGGCGGTGTCGTGGCCCCGGCGCGGTGGTCGCCGTACGTCCGGTTGCTCCGCGAGGCCGGGAAGACGTTGGTAAGCCGTATTACCAGGTCGCGCGACCAAGATCCTCGTGCCAAGCTCCGTGCGTGACCGGAGCCTTCGATTCCGAGATCGTGCTGACCCCCCTCGACGAGCCGGCCCTGCACCGGCTGCTCGAGGCCGCGGTCGCCGACGCCGACCCCCTCGAGGTGATGCCTCCGGTGGAGGGCCCGCCGGGCTGGACGCCCGAGCGGCGCCAGGCGTTTCTCACGTTCCACCGGCGGCGCTGCCTCGACCCGGACACCGCGATCGAAACCACGTGGCTCGTGGAGGTCGGCGGCCGGGCGGCCGGGGCTGCGCGGCTGCAACCGGTGCACGGGCCCTCGGCCGTCGCGGTGGAGGCCGGTGTGTGGCTGGGCCGCTCGGTGCGCGGGCGCGGCATCGGCAAGCGCGTGACGGAAGTGCTGCTCGAAGCCGCGCGCGACGGTGGCGCGGCGAGGTTCATCGCCTCGACCACCGTGGACAACGCCGCCGCCCGCCGCCTGCTCACCGGCACCGGCGCGGACCTCGACGTGCACGGCGCCGACGTGGACGCCAGCCTCGGACTCTGACCCGCCGACCCGAGAAGACGAGCCGTGGCTCGCCTCCCGGACGCGGGGGAGGCGGGCCACGGCGTCAAGCAAGGGAACTCAGTCCAGCTGCAGCTCGGGCGAGTACATGTCGAACCAGTGGTAGAGGTCCAGCGCGCGGTCCATCCCCACCCGCTGCGTCGGCTCGATCGTCACCGGGTCCACTTCGGACACCTTCGTGAGCCACTCGCGGCTCACGAGCTGGAACACCGGGTTGTCGCGCTCCGCCAGCACTTCCTTCACCTGCTGCTGCAACGCGGCGGGGTAGCCGGGGTCCTGGGTGGACGGGTACGGGCTCTTCACGCGGTCGCGCACCGAGTCCGGCAGCACGTGCTTGGTCGCGTGCCGCAGGAGGCTCTTCTCGCGGCCGTCGAAGGTCTTGAGTGACCACGGCGTGTTGTACACGTACTCCACGAGCCGGTGGTCGCAGAACGGCACGCGCACCTCCAGGCCCACGGCCATCGACGCGCGGTCCTTGCGGTCGAGCAGCATCCGCACGAACCGGCTCAGGTGGAGGTTGCAGATGGTGCGCATGCGCGCGTCCTGCTCCGACTCGCCGTCGAGGTGCTCGACCTTGTCCACGGCGGTGCGGTACTGGTCGGCCACGTAGTCGCCGAGGCTCAGGTGCGTGGCGACTTCGGGGCGCAGCAACGCTTCCCGCTCCGTCATCAGGCCCGAGCGGAAGGCCAGCCACGGGAACGTGTCGGCGTGCACCGACTCGTCGTGGAACCAGCGGTACCCGCCGAACACCTCGTCGGCCGACTCACCCGACAGGGCCACTGTGGACTCGCCGCGGATCGCCTTGAACAGCAGGTACAGCGACGTGTCCATGTCACCGAGGCCGGCGGGGATGTCGCGCGCCCGCAGCACGGTGCGGCGCACCTCCGGGTCGGACAGCTCGCCCGGGTTGAGCACCACGTCCTGGTGCGCCGAGCCGACGAGCTTCGCGACGTCGCGGATGAACGGCGAGTCCGGGGTGTCGCGCATCTCGTCCGGCTGGAAGTTCTCCTCCTGGCCTGTGAAGTCGACCGAGAACGTGCGCAGCTGCTCACCCTGCTCGGCCAGCCGCACGGCCGCGAGACCCGTGACGGCGCTGGAGTCGAGCCCGCCCGAGAGCAGCACGCAACGCGGCACGTCGGCCACGAGCTGGCGGTTGACGATGTCGGTCATCAGCTCGCGCACGCGCGCGACGGTGGTCTCCTGGTCGTCCGTGTGCTGCTTCGCGTCGAGCTTCCAGTACGTGCGGGAGCGGATGCCTTCCTTCGACACCGTGACGACGGTGCCCGGC
The DNA here is from genome assembly GCF_019468465.1 of Amycolatopsis sp. DSM 110486. NCBI lineage: Bacteria > Bacillati > Actinomycetota > Actinomycetes > Pseudonocardiales > Pseudonocardiaceae > Amycolatopsis > Amycolatopsis sp. DSM 110486. The sequence continues at coordinate 5,749,758 of NZ_CP080519.1, forward strand.
TCGACCTCGGCCATGCCCTTCCACAGCGACCAGCCGGGGCGCTTGGTGAACGCCAACAGCTCGCGCAGGCCGTCGCTGTCCACGACGCGCTTCGCCAGCGGGTTGGCCAGGATCGCCTTGGGTTCCGAGCCGAACAGCACGCCGTCGCGCGTCGGGTAGTAGTAGAACGGCTTGATCCCCATGCGGTCGCGGATCATCACGAGCTTCTGGTCGCGCTCGTCCCAGATCGCGAACGCGTACATGCCGTTCAGGTGGTCGACGACCGCGTCGCCCCACTGCAGGTACCCGTGGAGCACGACCTCGGTGTCGCTGTCGGTCTCCCACGTGTGCCCGAGCTTCGTGAGTTCTTCACGAAGTTCGGTGAAGTTGTAGGCCTCGCCGCTGTAGACCATGGAAATCTCGCCGTTGGGCGTGCGCACACTCATGGGCTGGCGGCCGCCCGGCAGGTCGATGATCGCGAGCCTGCGGTGCCCGAGCGCGACGTTGCGGCGCACCCACGTGCCACGGTCGTCCGGGCCGCGGCACGCCATCGTCTCCGTCATCGCGTCGACGATCTCCTGCCGTTGTGACAGGTCAGAGTCGTAGGAAACCCAGCCGGCGATTCCGCACATCCGCGTGCCTCCGTGATTTTTGCTTAGGTAATACAACTATTCGAAACACTGGTGTAACACAGACCGGCGGGCCATGTCTGCCCGAATTGCACGCTCCGTCGTAGATCCACTACGTTTTGTGATGCCAGTCACTAACCAACTACGTCGAGTTACCACCCAAGATCAACCGAACGTCCTCGAGTACCAGGCGAACGGCGGTGGCGGGGGTCACCCGGCGTCAAGAACGCGTAAATGGCCAAGGAGACCGCGTCAAGGAGGCGTCAGACCGTCTCCATCACGCAGCGCTACAACCGCACAGTTGCGACGTCCAACGGTCACCCGCCCTGGGTGACCTGTCTTGAGAGGTGCCTTGTGGCCGACTTGTTGTACGTCTTGCTGACGATCGGCGTGTTTGTGGTCCTAGCCCTGACGCTGCGCGGGATGGAGAAGCTGTGAGCGGCGCCGGCACCGTGGCCAACATCGTCGGCGGACTGCTGGCGCTGGGCCTGATCGTCTACCTGTTCATCGCACTGGTGAGGCCGGAGAAGTTCTGATGAGTGATGTCGGCGCCGGCCTCCTCCAGGTCGGTCTACTGCTCGTCGCCCTGGCGGTGGTCTACAAACCGCTCGGCGACTACATGGCCCGGGTCTTCTCGAACGAGAAGCACTGGCGGGTCGAGAAGGTCTTCTACAAGATCGTCCGCGTCAACCCCGACTCCGAGCAGCACTGGAAGACCTACGCGTCCGGGGTGCTCGGGTTCTCCTTCGCGTCGATCATCCTGCTGTACCTGCTGCAGCGCCTGCAGTCGGTGCTGCCGTTGAGCCTCGGTCGCGGCGCGGTGTCGCCCTCGGTCGCGTTCAACACGGCGGCGAGCTTCGTGGCGAACACGAACTGGCAGTCCTACGTCCCCGAGACGACGATGGGCCACTTCGTGCAGATGACGGGCCTCACCGTGCAGAACTTCGTGTCGGCGGGTGTTGGCCTGGCCGTCGCGATCGCGGTGACGCGCGGGTTCATCCGCTCGAAGACCGACCGCCTCGGCAACTTCTGGGTGGACCTCACGCGCGGCACGATCCGCGTGCTGCTGCCGATGGCGTTCGTCTTCGCCATCGTGCTCATCGGGCTGGGCGTGGTGCAGAGCCTGCACTCCGGCGTCGCGGTGACGAACCCCGACGGCAGCCAGAGCACCATCGCGCTGGCGCCGGCGGCGAGCCAGGAGACGATCAAGGAGCTCGGCACCAACGGCGGCGGGATCCTGAACGCGAACTCCTCGCACCCGTTCGAGAACCCGAACGCGTGGACCAACCTGATCGAGCTGTTCCTGATCCTCGTGATCCCTGTGAGCCTCACCCGCACCTTCGGGCAGCTGGTCGGGAACAAGAAGCAGGGCTACGTCCTGCTGTCGGTGATGGGCGCGCTCTGGGGCGCCATGCTGGTCCTGATCTGGACCGCGGAGTCCTTCACCAACAGCCCGGCCGCGCTGGCCGCCGGGGCCAACATGGAGGGCAAGGAACAACGCTTCGGGCTGAGCCTCACGTCGATCTTCGCCGATACGACAACGGGTACGTCCACGGGCGCGGTCAACGGCGCGCACGACAGCCTTTCGGGTCTGGGCGGCGGCGGGCCGTTGCTGAACATGCTCTTCGGCGAGATCTCGCCGGGCGGCGTCGGCACCGGTCTCTACGGCATCCTCGTGATGGCCGTGATCGCGATGTTCCTCGCGGGCCTCATGGTCGGGCGCACGCCGGAGTACCTGGGAAAGAAGCTCGGCAAGCGGGAAGTCACCGCCGCGGCGATCTCGATGCTCGCGATGCCGACGCTCGTGCTCGTCGGCGCCGGGATCGCCCTGGCGATGCCCGACACGCAGAGCGCGCTGGGCAACCCGGGCGCCCACGGCCTGTCGGAGATCCTCTACGGCTACGCCTCGACCGCCAACAACAACGGCAGCGCCTTCGGCGGCCTGACCGCCACGAGCAACTGGTTCCAGTCCTCGTTCGGCGTCGCCATGCTGCTCGGCCGGTTCATCCCGATCATCGCGGTCCTCTGCCTCGCCGGTTCGCTGGCCAAGCAGAAGAAGGTTCCCGAGACCGCCGGCACCCTGCCCACCACCGGGCCGCTGTTCGCCACGATGCTCACCGGAACCATCGTCCTCGTCGCGGCCCTCACTTTCGTCCCGGCGCTCGCGCTCGGGCCCATTGCGGAGGCGATGGCATGACAGTCACCGAAACCCCTCGAAGTCCCCTGGAAGACCAGCAGCACCACGCGGAGAACGCGGGCCGGGTCGGGGCGGGCGCGTTCAACGCGCGTCAGCTCTGGCTCTCGCTGCCCGAGGCGCTGCGCAAGCTCAACCCCAAGCACCAGCTGAAGAACCCCGTGATGTTCGTGGTGTGGGCCGGTTCGGCGCTCACCACGGTGTTCGCGATCGTGGAGCCGAGCGTGTTCGCGATCCTCGTCGCGATCTGGCTGTGGCTGACCGTGCTGTTCGCGAACCTCGCCGAGGCCGTCGCCGAAGGGCGCGGCAAGGCGCAAGCCGAGTCGCTGCGCAGGTCCAAGAAGGAGACGGTCGCGCGGCGGCTGACCGAGGACGGCTCCGAGGAGAGTGTGCCCGGTGTCGACCTGCGCGTCGGCGACCTGGTGGTCGTCGAGGCCGGTCAGATCATCCCCGGCGACGGTGACGTCGTCGAGGGCATCGCGACCGTCGACGAGTCGGCCATCACGGGCGAGTCGGCGCCGGTCATCCGCGAGTCGGGCGGCGACCGCTCGGCCGTGACGGGTGGCACCACGGTGCTGTCCGACCGGATCGTCGTGAAGATCACCACCAAGCCCGGTGAGTCCTTCGTGGACCGCATGATCGCGTTGGTGGAAGGCGCTTCCCGGCAGAAGACGCCCAACGAGATCGCGCTGACGATCCTGCTCTCGACCCTGACCATCATCTTCCTGCTCGCCGTGGTGGCGCTGCAGCCGATGGCCGGGTACTCGGGCAAGGAACAGTCGGTGATCGTGCTGACGGCACTGCTCGTCTGCCTGATCCCGACCACGATCGGCGCGCTGCTGAGCGCCATCGGCATCGCGGGCATGGACCGGCTGGTGCAGCGCAACGTGCTGGCCACCTCCGGGCGCGCGGTGGAAGCCGCGGGCGACGTCTCGACGCTGCTGCTCGACAAGACGGGCACGATCACCTTCGGCAACCGCAAGGCCACCGAGCTGATCCCCGTCGTCGGGTCCACAATGGACGATCTGGCCCGCGCGGCCCGGCTGTCCAGCCTCGCCGACGGCACGCCCGAGGGTCGCAGCATCATCGAGCTGATCACGGCGAACCACGGCCTGCCCGACAAGGCCGGCGACAGCGAGAAGCTCGCCGAGTTCGTGCCCTTCACGGCGCAGACGCGGATGAGCGGTGTCGACCTCGGCGACCGTGAGGTCCGCAAGGGCGCCACCTCGGCCGTGCGCCAGTGGGTGCGCGAGCGCGGCGGCGCGATGCCGGACGAGACCGAGCGCGTCGTCGACGAGATCAGCCAGCAGGGCGGCACGCCGCTGGTGGTGGCGGAGTCGGCCGGCGGACGCGCGTTCGTGCGCGGCGTGATCCGCCTGTCCGACGTGGTCAAGCCGGGCATGAAGGAACGGTTCCAGGAACTGCGTTCGATGGGCATCAAGACGGTGATGATCACGGGTGACAACCCGCTCACCGCCAAGGCCATCGCCGAGGACGCGGGCGTCGACGACTACCTCGCCGAGGCCAAGCCCGAGGACAAGATGGCGCTCATCAAGAAGGAGCAGGAGGGCGGGCGGCTCGTCGCGATGACGGGTGACGGCACGAACGACGCGCCCGCGCTGGCGCAGTCCGACGTCGGCGTCGCGATGAACACGGGCACGTCGGCCGCGAAGGAGGCCGGCAACATGGTCGACCTCGACTCGAACCCGACCAAGCTCATCGAGATCGTGGAGATCGGCAAGCAGCTGCTCATCACGCGCGGCGCGCTCACGACCTTCAGTGTCGCCAACGACCTCGCGAAATACTTCGCCATCCTGCCCGCGATGTTCACGTCCATCTTCGCCCAGCTGGGCGCGCTGAACATCATGCACCTGGCGACACCCCAGTCGGCCATCCTCTCGGCCGTCATCTTCAACGCACTGATCATCGTCGCCCTGATCCCGCTGGCCCTGCGGGGCGTGCGGTACCGGCCGTCGTCGGCTTCCGCGCTGCTGCGCCGGAACCTGCTGATCTACGGCCTCGGCGGCATCGTGAGCCCGTTCCTCGGTATCTGGGTGATCGACTTGATCGTGCGCCACATCCCTGGAATCGGGTGAATCTGATGAACTCATTGGTCAAGCAGACCTGGGCGGGCCTGCGCGTCATCATCGCGATGACGGTGCTGCTCGGGCTGATCTACCCGTTCGCCGTGTGGGCGATCGGGCGGATCCCGGGCCTGGAGTCGAACGCGGAAGGCTCGGTCGTCACGCAGAACGGGCAGGCCGTGGGGTCGTCGCTGATCGGGATCGACCCGGTCGCGGCCGACCCGGCGCACGACCCCTGGTTCCACAACCGGCCCTCGGCGTTGTCGAAGGACGCGCTCGGCCCCGGTGACCCGTCCACCTCGGGCGCGTCGAACAAGGGCCCGTTCAACGAGGACCTCGTGAAGACCATCACCGAGCGCAAGGACGCCATCGCGAAGCGGGAGAACGTCGCCCCGGCCCAGGTGCCGGCGGACGCCGTGACCGCTTCCGGTTCCGGCCTCGACCCGTCGATCAGCGTCGCGTACGCCGACCTCCAGATCCCGCGTGTCGCGAAGAACACGGGGCTGAGCGAGGACAAGGTGCGCGAGCTGGTCGAGGCGAACACCACGGGCGCCGGGATCGGCGTGCCGGGCGTGAACGTGCTGCTGCTCAACTTGGCCGTGCATTCCGCTGCGCCAGGAGCACACTGACAGCGTGAGCACACCGAGTACGACCCCGAAGCCGCGCCGAGGAGAACTGCGGATCTACCTCGGCGCGGCTCCGGGCGTGGGCAAGACTTTCGCGATGCTGGGCGAGGCCCGCCGCCGGCTGGAGCGCGGGACCGACGTCGTGGTGGGCCTCGTGGAGACCCACGGCCGTCAGAAGACCGCAGACCTGCTCGACGGCCTCGAGATCGTGCCACGGCGCACGGTCAGCCACCGCGGGCACGAGTTCGCGGAGATGGACCTCGAAGCGATCCTGAAGCGCGCTCCCGAGGTCGTCATCATCGACGAGCTCGCGCACACCAACGTGCCCGGCGCGCGCCACGACAAGCGCTGGCAGGACGTCGAGGAGCTGCTCGAGTCCGGGATCGACGTGCTGTCCACGGTCAACGTGCAGCACCTGCAGAGCCTCAACGACGTCGTCGAGCGCATCACCGGCGTCACGCAGCAGGAGACCGTGCCCGACGAGGTCGTGCGCAAGGCCGAGCAGCTGGAGCTCGTGGACATCACGCCGGAGGCGCTGCGGCGCCGGCTCGCGCACGGCAACGTCTACCCGGCCGAGCGCATCGACGCCGCGCTGGGCAACTACTTCCGTCCCGGCAACCTCACCGCGCTGCGCGAGCTGGCGCTGCTGTGGGTCGCCGACCAGGTCGACGTCGCCCTGCAGCGCTACCGCGCCGAGCAGAAGATCACCGACACGTGGGAGGCGCGTGAACGCGTTGTCGTGTCCATCACCGGCGGCCCCGAGAGCGAGACGCTCATCCGGCGCGCGAGCCGCATCGCCACGCGCGCGGGTGCGGAGCTGCAGGTGGTGCACATCCTGCGCGGCGACGGGCTGTCCGGGCTCGGGCCCACGGCCATGGCGCGCAGCCGCACGCTGGCCGAGGAAGTCGGGGCCACGTTCCACGCCGTCGTCGGCGACGACGTGCCCACAGCGTTGCTGGACTTCGCACGCGGGGTCAACGCCACGCAGCTCGTGATCGGCACCTCGCGCCGGTCGCGGGTGGCGCGGCTGTTCGACGAGGGCATCGGCGCGGCCGTGGTGCAGCAGTCCGGCTCGATCGACGTGCACATGGTCACGCACTCCTACGCCGGCGGCCGGCTGCGGGCGCGCCTCGGCGCGAGCCCGCTGGCGCCGTCGAGGCTCGTGGTGGGCTGGGTGCTGAGCCTGGCGCTGCCGATCCTCGCGACCGGCTTGGGCGTGCTGCTGCGCGACACCGTCGAGTTCTCCACCGACGTGATCCTCTACGTGCTCGCGACGGTGATCGTCGCGCTCGTCGGCGGGCTCGGCCCGGCGGTGATCGCGGCCGTGTTCGGCGCGGGCCTGCTCAACTTCTTCTTCACGCCACCGCTGTACACGCTCAACGTGCACAGCCCGCAGAACGTGGTCACGCTCGTGGCGATGATCGTGGTCGCCGTGCTGGTGGCCCTCGTCGTCGCCTCGGCGGCCCGGCGCGGCAGCCAGGCCGCGCGGGCGCGCACGGAAGCGGCGCTGCTGGCGTCGTACGCGCGCACGGTTTTGACGAACCCGAACCCAATCGAGCGGCTGCTGGAGAAGGTGAAGGAAAACTTCGGCCTGACATCGGTCACGTTGCTGGAGAAGAAGAACGGCGCGTGGCAGAAGGTCGCGATCGCAGGGCAGTTCCCGTGCGCCGACCCGGACGAGGCCGACGTGGACATCGCGGTGACGGCCGACGTCCACCTGACCCTGCGCGGCCGGGCACTGCCCGCGGCCGACCGGCGAGTGCTGGACGCCGTGGCCGGGCAGGCGCTGCTCGCGCTGCGCCAGCAGCGGATGGCCGCGGCCGCGGCGGCGGCCGAGCGCAAGGCCGAGGCGACGGAGCTGCGCACCACGCTGCTTTCGGCCGTCGGCCACGACCTGCGCACGCCGTTGACGTCCATCAAGGCGGCGATCGGCAGCCTGCGCGCGCCGGACCTGTCACTGTCCGAGGAGGACACCGCGGAGCTGCAGGAGACCATCGAGCTCTCGGCCGACCGGCTCGCCGGGCTCATCGACAACCTGCTCGACTCCTCCCGCCTGGCCACCGGCGCGGTCACGCCGCACCTGCGGCCGGTGGGCTACGACGAGGTGGTGGCCCACGCACTGTCCAACGTGGACAATTCGCAGGACGTGAAGGTGGGCGTGGACGTGAGCCTGCCTTCGGTGCTGGCTGACCCCGGCTTGCTCGAACGGGTGATCGCCAACGTCCTGGACAACGCCTTGCGCCACGGCGGTGGCGTGGTGTCGGCGCGGGCGAGCGCGCACTCCGAGTACGTGGAGCTGCGGATCGTGGACCACGGCCGCGGCCTGAAGAAGGGCACGGCGGATTCGGCGTTCGCGCCGTTCCAGCGGCTGGGCGGCGACCGCGACTCGACCCCCGGCGTGGGGCTCGGGCTGTCGGTCGCGAAGGGCTTCATCGAGGCGATGGGCGGCAGCATCCGGGCCGAGGACACGCCGGGCGGCGGTCTCACCGTGGTGATCTCGCTGCCCGCCTACACCGGGCAGAATCCGGACAAAGACCTCCTCAAGATCGACGAGGCCGCCGGCTCAGTCGCTGACGAGGCTGTGGAGGGAGTGGGCTCGTGAGTCCCGACAAGGCGGCCACCGTGCTGGTGGTCGACGACGAACCGCAGATCGTGCGCGCGCTGCGGATCAACCTCAACGCCCGCGGGTACAAGGTGATCACGGCGCACGACGGCACCGCGGCGCTCAAGGCCGTGGCCGAGACCAAACCCGACGTGGTGGTGCTCGACCTCGGGCTGCCCGACCTCGACGGCACCGAGGTGATCGCCGGCCTGCGCGGCTGGACCACGGTGCCGATCATCGTGCTCTCGGCGCGCGGCGACTCGGCCGACAAGGTCCAGGCGCTCGACGCGGGCGCTGACGACTACGTGACGAAACCGTTCGGCATGGACGAGCTGCTCGCCCGGCTGCGGGCCGCCGTGCGGCGCTCGACCGTGGCCGGCTCCGACGGTGCGGAAGCCGTGGTGGACACGGGTTCCTTCACGATCGACCTGGCGGCGAAGAAGGTCCGTCGCGACGGCAAAGAGGTGCACCTGACCAAGACCGAGTGGGGCGTGCTGGAGCTGCTGGTGCGCAACCGCGGCCGGTTGGTGGCCCAGAAGCAGCTGCTGCACGAGGTGTGGGGGCCGTCGTACGAGACGGAGTCGCACTACCTGCGCGTGTACCTGGCGCAGCTGCGGCGGAAGCTGGAGCCGGAGCCCTCACGTCCGCGGCACCTGCTCACGGAACCCGGGATGGGGTACCGCTTCGAGGTCTGAACACGACGATGTCTGAACACGACGATGGCCGCCCCGCGGGGCGGCCATCGTGTTGTGCGGCTTGTGTTTTCAGCTGGTGGGGCCGGTCGGGTCGGTCGTGCGAACGTCCGTGGAGGACGACACCGGCGGAGAGCTCGGCGGCTCCCCACTGCTGCTCGAACCTCCGCCACCGCTGCTGCTCGGCGGCGGGTCCGATCGAGACGAGGTCGGCGGGTTGCCAGACGACGATGACGAGGGGCTGCCAGTCGACGTCGGCGGGGTGTCGCTCGACGACGGCGGCGGCGGCTTCACGGTGTTGCTGCTACCGGGCGGGTTGCCACCCGTGGGGTGCTGGCCCGGGTTGCCCGGCTGGCCGGGTGGGTTATTCGGCGGCGGGATGACCACGGTGGTGGTCGGCACGCCGTTGGCGCCCGTGGAGACCACGGTCGTGGGGCTCGAGGGGACCGACGTCGGGTCGCCCGGGGTCGGCTCGCCGGTCACGGTCATCGGGGCGCCCGGCACGGCGTTGCCCGGAACGACCTGCGAGCTGCCCGGCAGGGTGCCCTGGCCGCCGCCGGGGATGGTGGTGGACGTGGCGGTGGTGGTGCCAGGGCCCGCCAGTTCGGCGACCGCGGCGAAGGCGGTGGCGACCACGAGGCCGCTCACACCGAGGATGGCGTAGCCGGCCCGGTTCATGAGGCCGCTCGCGGCCTTCGGTGGCGCGACGGAGATGCGTGAGCTCGGATCCGGCCCGTCGGGACGGGACATGCAGGCTCCTTACATACATGCGGTTCAACGCTGTACGGGTCGAGGCAGTCGGGTCGTCGCCGGTTTTCGGCGTCGTCGGGTGCGGCAGTCTTTTGACGGACGAGTCGGCACCCGGGTCGACGCCGGAAGTCGTGGCGCGGTTCGGTCCGGCTCCCCGGAGTGGTTCGGGGGATCGGGGCGCCGGACGCGGACCCCGGCCGGGAGGTTATCACCGCCTGTGACCCATTCGCGCAGGTACGGGGCCTGTCCCGTCACTGTCCGCAGCGAGTGGCGTGGGGCAGGATGGACGCGTGAGTGAGGAAGAAACACACATCCGGCTGGCGGCGTGGGTCCACGGGCGAGTCCAGGGGGTCGGTTTCCGCTGGTGGACCCGGAGCCGCGCGCTGGAGCTCGGCCTGGTCGGCTTCGCCCGCAACCTGCCCGACGGCCGTGTCGAGGTGGTAGCGGAGGGTGGTCGCGACCACTGTGAGCGGTTGTTGGCCACCCTGAGGTCGGGAGAATCACCCGGAAGTGTGGATCACGTCGTCGAGCGCTGGAGCCCGGCGAAGGGTGGTCTGACGGGCTTCGCCGAGCGCTGAGCGGCAGCGCCGGGGGCACTGCGCCGCCCGGGTGACCGCTGTGACGGGTGGGACACAAGGGGTTGCCGGTGCGCTGCGTTCTGTGCTAGGCGCGCCGGGAGAAGGCGGCCTCCCGCGATCACGGCGGGTGCCCAGGTAGCCTTGGCCGACTGTAGAGCCAGTACCCGCGGCCGGAAGGGTCAGCACCACGTGCACCTGAAAAGCTTGACGCTGAAGGGTTTCAAGTCCTTCGCCTCGGCCACCACGCTGCGGTTCGAACCAGGGATCACGTGCGTGGTCGGGCCCAATGGTTCGGGCAAGTCCAACGTCCTCGACGCGCTGCGCTGGGTCATGGGTACTCAGGGCGCGAAAGACCTGCGCGGCGGCAAGATGGAAGACGTCATCTTCGCCGGCACCGCGGGCCGCGCCCCCCTCGGCCGCGCCGAGGTCACGCTCACCATCGACAATGCCGACGGCGCGCTGCCCATCGAGTACACCGAGGTCTCCATCACGCGCCGCATGTTCCGCGACGGCGCGAGCGAGTACGAGATCAACGGCGACCGCTGTCGTCTGATGGATGTGCAGGAACTGCTGTCGGACTCCGGTATCGGCCGCGAGATGCACGTCATCGTCGGGCAGGGCCAGCTGGCGGCGATCCTCGAGTCGAAGCCCGAAGAGCGCCGCGCCTTCATCGAAGAGGCCGCGGGCGTCCTCAAGCACCGCAAGCGCAAGGAACAGACCTTGCGCAAGCTCGCGAACATGCAGGGCAACCTCGACCGCCTCGGCGACCTCACCACCGAGCTGCGCCGCCAGCTCAAGCCGCTGGGCAAGCAGGCCGAGATCGCGCGCAAGGCCCAGTCGGTGCAGTCCGAGCTGCGCGACTCCCGTCTGCGCCTGCTGGCCGACGACCTGGTGACCCAGCGAGGCGCCATCGCCCGCGAAGAGGCCGACGAGCGCACCGCGCGTCAGCGCCGCACCGAGGTGGAACAGGCCCTGGAGGTCGTGGCCGCCGAGGAGACGGAGCTGGAGGCCTCGCTCGCCGAGGACGCGCCGAAGCTGCAGACCGCGCAGGAGACCTGGTACAAGCTCTCCGCGCTGGCCGAGCGCCTGCGCGGCACTGTCCGGCTCGCCGTGGAGCGCCAGCGCCACCTGTCCTCCGACGTCTCGGCCCCAACGGGCGGGCGCGACCCCGAGGAGCTGCTGGCCGAGGCCGAGCAGGTCGCCGAGCGCGAGCAGGAGCTCAACGAGGCCGTGATGGAGGCCCGGGAGCTGCTGGCCGAGACCGTGCTGCGGCGCGAGGACCTCGAACAGCGCGTGCAGGCCGCCGAACGCGCCCACTGGGCCGCGGTGCGCGCCATCGCCGACCGCCGCGAGGGCATGGCGAAGCTGACCGGCCAGGTCGAGGCGCTGCGCAGCAAGAACGGCGCCACCGCCGACGAGATCGACCGCCTGTCGGTGTCGCTGCAGGAATCCGCCGAGCGCGCGGAGATCGCGCTGGAGGAGCTCGAAGAGGCCAAGGCCGAGGGCGGCGTCGAGGAGTCCGACGACGCCGACCTCATGCAGCGCCACGACCGCGCGGTCGAGGCCAACAACGCCGCCAAGGCCCGCGTCGAAGAGCTGGTGAAGGCCGAGCGCTCCGCCGAACGCGAGATCGCGTCGGAGCGGGCACGTGTCGAGGCGCTGTCGATGGGTCTCAAGCGCAAGGACGGCGCCGGCGCGCTGCTGGGCGCGTCGCACGAGCTGCCGGGCCTGCTGGGGTCGGTCGCCGCGCTGCTCACGGTGGAGCCGGGCCACGAGGTGGCGCTGGCCGCCGCGCTCGGGCCGGTCGCAGACGCCGTGGCCGTGGCCGGCGGCGAGCAGGCGCTGACCGCGCTGAAGTACTTGAAGGACACCGATTCCGGCCGTGCCGGCATCGTGCTGGGCAGCTACGGATCCACTGTGGATATTCAAAGCGTGGACACGTCGTCGTGGCCAGTGCTTCCCTACGGCGCCCGCTGGGCCCGTGAGGTCGTGACCGCGCCGGAGCAGCTGCGCCCGGCCGTCGAGCAGGCGCTGGACAAGCTGGCGCTGGTCAACGACTTGGAAGTGGCACGGCAGCTCGTCGCGAGCCACCCGGACGTCCGCGCGGTCACCGGCGAAGGTGACGTGTTCGGCGCCCGCTGGGTCGCCGGCGGCTCGGCCGCGCGCGAGAGCGTGATCGAGGTCCAGGCCGCCGTCGACGAGGCGGGCGAGCGGCTGCGCACGGCCGAGCGCGCGCTGGAGCGCCACACCGCCGAGCTGGAAGGCGCCCGCGCCGAGCAGCAGGCCCGGCGCGAAGAGGTCGGCCAGGCCAAGGATGCCCTCGGTGACGCGAAGGTCCGCAAGGCGCGGTCGTCGGAGCGGCTGAACCGGATGCAGCAGGCCGCGCGTTCGGCGCAGGCCGAGGTCGAGCGCCTCGCCGGGCAGCGCGCGAAGGTGGAGCAGAGCCGCGAGCAGGCGCTGGAGCAGCTGGCCGAGTTCGAGGAGCGGCTCGCCGCAGTCGCCGAGCAGCCGGTGGAGGACGATCCCGACACGGCCGAGCGCGACGAGGCCGTGGCCCAGCTGACCGTGGTCCGCCAGGAGGAGATGGAGGCGCGGCTCGCGCAGCGCACCTCCGAGGAGCGGGCGCGCAGCATCGCCGGGCGGGCCGAGTCGCTGCGCCGCGCGGCGCTCGCCGAGCAGCAGGCCCGGGAACGCGCCGCCAAGGCCCGCGAGGCGCGGGAGCGCGGCGCCGCGATCGCCAACGCCGTGGTCAACGCCGGTGAGCTCGCGCTGGAACGCATCGAGCACTCCGTGCAGCGCGCGGCCGCCGAGCGCGACGAAGCCCAGGCACAGCGCCAGACCCGCGAGACCGCGCTCACCGCGGTGCGCGCCAAGGTCCGCGAGCTGTCCGGCGAGCTCGAGAAGCTCACCGACGCCGTGCACCGCGACGAGGTGCTCCGTGCCGAGCAGCGGCTGCGGCTGGAGACGCTCGAGGCCAAGATCGCCGAGGACTTCGGCATCGGCCTCGCGGACCTGGTCCAGGAGTACGGCCCCGACGTGCCAGTGCCGCCGAGCGCGGGCGAGATGGCCGAGTACGAGGCGGCCAAGGAGCGCGGCGAGGACGTGACCATGCCGCCGCCCATGCCGTACGACCGCGACACGCAGGCCCGCCGCGCCAAGCGCGCGGAGAAGGACCTGACGCTGCTGGGCAAGGTCAACCCGCTGGCGCTGGAGGAGTTCGCGGCGCTGGAGGAGCGCTACAAGTTCCTTTCGACCCAGCTCGAGGACCTCAAGGACACGCGCAAGGACCTCGAAGCCGTGATCCGGCAGGTCGACGAGAAGATCCTGGAGGTCTTCGCCTCGGCCTACGCCGACGTCGCGCGCGAGTTCGAAACCGTGTTCAGCGTGCTGTTCCCTGGCGGCGAGGGCCGCATGGTCCTCACCCAGCCCAACGACCTGCTCGCCACCGGCGTCGATGTCGAGGCGCGTCCGCCGGGCAAGAAGGTGAAGCGGCTGTCGCTCCTGTCGGGTGGCGAGAAGTCGCTGGTGGCCGTGGGCATGCTGGTGGCCATCTTCCGCGCCCGCCCTTCACCCTTCTACGTGATGGACGAGGTCGAGGCGGCGCTCGACGACACCAACATGCGCCGGCTGATCGGGCTGCTGGAGCAGCTGCGCGACTCGTCGCAGCTGATCATCATCACCCACCAGAAGCCGACCATGGAGATCGCCGACGCGCTCTACGGCGTGAGCATGCAGGGCGACGGCATCACGAAGGTGATCTCGCAGCGCCTGCGCGCCGAAGACGAGGAGCCGGTGCCCGCGGGCTGAGTGCGGACGTGCGAAAAGGGGCTTCCCGGGGTGCCCGGGAAGCCCCTTTTCCGTTGTTGCTTTTAGTTCGCGGCCCAGAACGCATACTCGGCCGAGTACGGCGTGGAGGTCTGCTGGCCCGTGGTGCACGCGCCCTTCGGGGCGAGGCCGCCCTTGGTGGCCAGCCGCTGCACGTAGGTGACGGTGCCGAACACGCCCTTGCCGGTGTCCTGGTCGGACTTGAGCAGGATCTCGGGGATCGCGTCGGTGTGCTGCACGGCCTTGCCGGGCACGGCGGTGGCGGCGACCGTGCTGCCGTCCACAGTGGACGTCCACACCGGTCCCTTGCTGTGCAGGGCCACGGCCTTGCCGTTGTCGGACATGATGGCCGCGGGCTGGATCAGGGTCCACGCGCCGTCGGTGCAGCCGTAGATCTGCACACCCTCGCCGTGGAAGGTGGCCACGCGCTTGTTGCCCGGCGGCACCTGCACCTGCGCGGGGGCCGCGATCACCTCGGGGGTGCCATCCTGGGTGCCGGCCTGCGACTGCGCCGGCGCTCCGGCCTGGGCCCCGGCCGCCGCCTTCGCCGCGCCCGGGTCGGCCGCCGCGGCCCCGGAGGCCGACGAACACGCCGTCGCACCGCCCAGGAGGATCATCGAACCAGCCGCCAGTGCCAGAGAAATCCGCTTCATCGTCCCCGCCTGATCCGGGCCCGCCATCCGGTGGCGGGCGCTCGTCAGGTGCACGAGCGCCCACCCCGGGACGGTTCACCCGATCGGGGAAAATCTCGCAGCGGTGATCAGACGGTGACTTCCTCCTTCGGGAGGTCGACTTCGGTGGCGTTCGGGTCGACGTCGCGGTGGCGCAGCGCGAGCAGCCCGCCGACGACCATCGTGATCACCACGCCGACGAACGTGTACCAGTACGTGGCCAACGGCACCAGCGTCTTGGTGGCCGCGCCGAACTGGATGTGCACGGCCGTGGTCGCCTTGTCGAACTTGACGAACAGGATCAGGAACGCCATGCACACCACCGAGCAGGCGAACGCGACGATCGCGTCGGGCTGGCGCGCCTTCTTCACGATCAGGCCGAGGAAGAACGAGCCCAGCAGCGCGCCGTAGGTGTAGCCGACGATGCCGAGGCCCTGCTGGATCACCGGGTCCTTCGAGTTGGTGAACAGCGACGCGAAGATCGCGAACACGACCGCCCAGATCAGCGTCCACATGCGACCGTGGCGCAGCAGCTTCGAGTCCTCGACCGACCGGTTCGTGAAGCGCTGGTAGAGGTCGGCGATGGTCGAAGTGGACAGTGCGTTGAGCGCCGAGGCCAGCGCGCCCATCGTGGACGCGAGGATGCCGGCGATGAGCAGGCCCGCCAGGCCCACGGGCAGGTCGTTGACGATGAAATTGGAGAACACGTCGTCGCCGGACATCTTCCCGGCCGCGACCGCGGTGGCCGTCGCGCCCGTCTTGCCGCCGGTGTAGACCCACAGCATCGCGCCGACCACCAGGAACAGCCCGAACTGCACGAACACCACGAACGACGAGCCGATCAGCGCGCGCTGGCCGTCGCGCAGGCTCTTGGTCGACAGCAGCCGCCCGACGATCAACTGGTCCGCGCCGTGCGAGGCCATCGACAGGAAGGCGCCACCGACCACGGCGCCGATGAACGCGTACGGGCTGGTGATGATGTTGGACGTGAAGTCGGTGAGCTGGAAGCGGCCCTGGCTCGCGGCGATCGACGTCCAGCCGTCCGGCAGCTTGGTCGAGAGGAACACGACCGCGCCGATCGCGCCGAGGACGTAGAGCGACCACTGGATCACGTCGACCCAGATCACCGACTTGATGCCACCGACGAACGCGTAGATGAGCGTGAGCGCGGTCAGCAGCACCACGATGTGCCAGTACGACGTGTGGATGCCGTAGTGGTCGAGGATCGCCTTGATCGGGATGGCGCCGGCGAACAGCCGCAGGCCTTCGGCGAGCAGGCGCGTGACGACGAACGTGACCGACGCCGTGCCCTGCAGCCCGCGCCCGAAGCGGCGCCCGAGGAACTCGTACGCGCTCACGTAGTTGCCGCGGAAGTAGCGGGGCAGTAGCACGAACGCGGCGACGATGCGGCCGAGGATGTAGCCGAACGCCACCTCGAGGAAGAGGAACTCGCTGCCGAAGACCAGGCCCGGCGTCGAGATCACGGTGAGCGTGGAGGTCTCGGTGGCCACGACCGAGAGCGTGACGGCCCACCAGGGCATGCTGCGTTCGCCGACGAAGTAGTCGTTCGCGGACTTCTGTCTGCGGCCGACCAGCACGCCGATGATCGGCATCGCCGCCAGGTACACGATGACGATCACCAGATCGACTGGGTTCATGGGGTTTCTCCTACCGTCGTGCGCCAACTTCCGTGACCCGCAAGCGGTTCACGGTGCCCCCCAGTGGGGCCGGAAGGTTCAGGGGGTGTGCGCCCGGGGTGAGCGCGCCGAGCAGCCGGGGCCCGCGCGCGCCCGTCGCGGACGGCAGCGTGGCCGGCACGCCGCACCAGCTCAGCCAGCCGAGCAACGCGGTCAGGTACGCCTCTTTGCCCGCGCCGGGCAGGCCGAGGTCGTCGCTGGTGCGCAGGGTGACGCCCGGGAGGTTACCCGCCAGCGCCGCCATCACGGCGGGGTTGCGCATGCCGCCGCCGGACACGACGAGCGTCGCCGCGAGGTGGCGCCGGCATTCGGCGGCGACGGTCGCGGCGGTGAGCTCGGTGAGCGTCGCCAGGAGGTCTTCGGGCGTGAGCGGCGCCACGCCGGCGAGGGCGGCGTCGAGGTAGTCACCGTGGAAGTGCTCCTTGCCGGTGGACTTCGGTGGTGCGGCGGCGAAGTACGGGTCGGCGAGCAGCCGGTCGAGCAGATCGCGGCGGACGGTCCCGGCGAGCGCGAGCTTCCCGTCGACGTCGGCGTGCTGCTCGCCGCCGGTCACGCGGGCGGCGGCGAGGTCGAGCAACGCGTTGGCGGGGCCGGTGTCGTAGGCGAGCACGGTGTCGCTGCCGCTGACGACGGTGATGTTGGCGATGCCGCCGAGGTTCAGCGCGGCCACGGGTTTGCCCGTCTCCTCGGCGAGGCCACGCAGCCACAATGCGTCGAGCGTGCTGGCGAGCGGTGCGCCCTGGCCGCCCGCGGTGATGTCGCGGATGCGCAGGTCGGCGACGACGGGGGTGCCGGTGCGTTCGGCGATCCACGCGGGCTGGCCCAGCTGGAGCGTGCCGAGCGCCACGCCGTTCTCCACCCAGTGGTAGACGGTCTGGCCGAGCGAGGCGATCACGTCCACGGGCCCGTGCTCGGCGATGGCCTGTGCGGCGGCTTCGGCGAAGGCCTGGCCGACGCGAGTGTCGAGCACGGTGAGCGCTTCGGCGCTGCTCGGGTTGGGCGGCAGTGCGGCCAGCACGGCTTCGCGGGTTTCCGCCGTGAAGGGCACGTCGAGCTCGCCGAGCGGGGTGAGGACCACGGTGCCGTCTTCGGCGTGCAGTTCGGCGACGGCGACGTCGATGCCGTCGACCGAAGTCCCCGAAAGGAGGCCGAGGACGCGGAAGCCGTGGGTTTTCATCCGGAGTGGTTTAGCCGGGGTGAAGCGGTGACGCAACCCACGTCGTGAAGTCTTGGCCGAATCGGAACTCTGCGTGTGATCCGTTGGCCTGAAGGGTGCAGCGCGGTGGGGTGTCCGGGGGAGCCTCGGAGCAGATGACAGGATGGGTGCGTGTCGAGTACCTGGTTCTGGATCGTCATCGTCGCCGTCGTCGTCTTGGTCGCCGTGCTGGTGTCCGGGCTGCTCATCGCACGTCGGCGGCGGATCAGCCTCGAACAGACGCGCAAGGTCGAGGAGAAGCCGAAGGGTGGCGGGTACACCGCGTCCGGCGGCATCACCTTCGCGCCCGGAGGTGAGGCCGAGGCTGCCCCTCAGGCGGAACCGGTGCCGGCCGAGCACCCCGTCGAGGACCGCCCGGAGGTCGACGGCCAGCCCGCCGTGGGCGACGACGCCGCGGTGCCGCGCGACTCCGACCAGCGCACGATGCGCGACGTCAAGCTGCCCGAGCCGGAGTCGGAAGGCCCCGCGGCTGCGCCGGTCGCCGGCACCGTCGAACCGATCGAGCCGGTCCTCCCGATCGAGGAGATCGACCCCGCGGCAGGCCGCCTGGATCGCCTGCGCGGCCGGCTGTCGAAGTCGCGCTCGATGTTCGGCCAGAGCCTGCTGGGCCTGCTCGGCGCCGGCGACCTCGACGAGGACTCCTGGCAGGACGTCGAGGACTCGCTGCTCATCGCCGACCTCGGCGCGGCCACCACGACCCAGATCGTCGAACGCCTGCGTGACGAGCTGTCGCGCCGCGCGGTGCGCACGCCCGCCGAAGCGCGCGAAGTGCTGCGCGAGGTCCTGACCGCTTCGCTGTCCACGGACGGCATCCGCGCCGTGCGCGCGCTGCCGCACGAGGTCGACGGCCAGAAGCAGCCCGCCGTCGTGCTCGTCGCCGGCGTGAACGGCACCGGCAAGACCACCACTACCGGCAAACTCGCGCGCGTGCTCGTCTCGCAGGGATCCACCGTGGTGCTCGGCGCGGCCGACACCTTCCGCGCCGCGGCCGCCGACCAGCTCCAGACCTGGGGCGACCGGGTCGGCGCGTCGGTCGTGCGCGGCAAGGAAGGCGCCGACCCCGCGGCCGTCGCGTTCGACGCGGTGAAGCGCGGCATCGACGAAGGCGCCGACGCGGTCCTCGTCGACACCGCAGGCCGCCTGCACACCAAAACCGGCCTCATGGACGAGCTCGGCAAGGTCAAGCGCGTGGTCGAGAAGCAGGCGAAGGTCGACGAGGTCCTGCTGGTGCTCGACGCCACTACGGGCCAGAACGGCCTCGCCCAGGCCCGCGTGTTCTCCGAAGTCATCGACGTCACGGGCATCGTGCTGACCAAGCTCGACGGCACGGCCAAGGGCGGCATCGTCTTCCAGGTCCAGAAGGAGCTCGGAGTGCCGGTGAAGCTGGTCGGCCTCGGTGAGGGCCCGGACGACCTGGCACCGTTCGAGCCCGGCGCGTTCGTGGACGCCCTGCTCGGCTGAGACAGGATTCGCCCGTTGAGGTGATCAACCGGCGAAGCGGGCGGAACCCTCGTGGGTTTCTGCCACGGTGGACTCGTCGCTGCAGGCCGGACGAGGGGTTCACGGGGGATGACGGGCGGGTTCGACGCCGTAACGGAGGAGCTCGAACGCGCCGCCGACACCATCGGCGACGTCGTCGGGGGCGCCGCGGGCCTGCTGTGGCAGGGCCCGAGCGGCGACTACGGGCACCCCGGCGTGCAGGCGGGCTGGGGCAGCTTCATCGCGGACATCGAGTCCGTCGTCGAAGGACTCACCGGTAAGGCCCACGGCCACGGCGAGGACCTGCGCACGGCGGCGGTCCGCTACGCGGGCGCCGACGACACCGCGAGCGACTCGATCGTGAAGACCGCGGCGAAGGCGTTCGGCGGCTCTTCCGGCGGCGGCATCTTCGGCCCACTCGGCGAGATCCTGCACACCTCCGTTGACCCGAAGCCGGGCGACGGCGAGAAGCTCGGTCCCGCGTGGACCGGCGGCGCGACCGGCCGCATCAGCGGGTCGATCGACGAACTCCCGCCGGACGTGATGAGTCCCGAGCGCTCCCGGGAGCTGTTCCCCCGTCCGAAGTCCGAGGTGGAGGGCCCTGACCCCGTAACAGAGGCGGACGGCGAAGGACCGGTGTTCTGATGGCCGCCGAAATGGGGGAGACGACCGACCCGAAGGACCTCGTCCCCGGCGAGCCGCGCTTCATCTCGGGCGACCTGAAGGATCTCGTCCGCAACATCCAGAAGATGGCCGCGATCTCCGACGGCCTCTCGGGCGTCGACGCGAAGCAGTGGTCCGGCGTAGCGAGCGACCGGTTCCGCGAGACCTTCGGCCGGGAGCCGAAGAAGTGGTTCGACACCATCGGCGTCCTGGGCACCGGCGCCAACGCCCTCGCCGATTACGGCGACGCCCTGACGCGCAGCCAGTCCGAAGCCCAGCGGGCGATCGAGCTGTACACGCAGGGCCAGGCCGCCACGCGGGCCGCGTCCGCGCAGTGGATTGTGGACGCCTACAAGGCCCTCACCGGCGGGTACTCGGTCCCGGCCTTCGCCGACCCCGGTCAGGGCGCGACGCAGGAGGCCGAGCGGATCCTGAGGGCCGCCCGCGCCGCTCTGGAAGAGGCCGGCGGTTCCACGGCGGAAAAGCTGGGCTTCGAGAAGAAGGCCGACGGTACGTACAAAAAGGATCTCGGGGATTCCCACGAGTTCGGCGCTGCGCACCGCGACAAAGAGACGAAGACGGAGTGGGACCCCGACAAGAAGAAGTGGGTCAAGGTCGAGGAGGACCCCGGCGGCTGGCAGGACCACAAGGGCGGCAAGAACTATTCCCGCGAATTCGGTTCGCAGTCCGACGGCATGCTCACCGACAAACTCGGCGGCCTCCTCGAAAAGTTCGGCATCGACACCTCCGAAAGCACGGTGTCGGCGTCGGCGAGTGTCGACCTCGTCGACGGCTCGCTGGAGGGGAAGTTCGGCGACGGAACCTTCGGCGGCAGCGGCAAAATCGAGGGCGCGGCCCTCGGCGCCGGCGCCGAGGCGCACGCCGGTGCGGGCCCGCTGGGTCTCACGGCGGGCGCGTCGGCCGAGGCGTACCTGGCTAAGGGCAGTGCCCAGGGTGAGGTCCACTACGGCGACCACGTCTCGGTCAAGGGCGATGCCTCGGCCGAGGTCGGAGCCAAGGCGTCCGCCCAGGGATCGCTCGGCTGGTCCGGGATGCAGGGCAGCGTCGAAGGATTCGCGGGCGGCCGCATCGAGGCCAACGCGAGCGCCGAGGTCGCCGGTGTCACCGCCGGTGCGCACGGCGAGGCGTGGGCCGGCGTCGGGGCCGAGGCGAGCGCCCAGTTCGGCATGGGCGACGACGGGAAGTTCCACGTCGGCGCTTCGCTCGGCGTGGCCCTGGGTATCGGTGGCAAGGTCGGGTTCGACCTCAGCATCGATCCGGGTGAGGTCGTCGACACCGTGCAGGACGTGGCCGGTGACGTCGCCGACGTGGCCTCCGACGTCGGGCACGGCATCGCGAACGCCGCGGGCGCGGTGGGCGACTTCCTCGGCTTCTGACCACCAGAGATTCGGAGCAGACACAGTGGCAGGCACTCTCCCCGTCCCGATCGTCTTCGAGCTGCCGGACGGATGGCGATCCGTTCCGCCCGACGAAGTCGGCACGCCGGACGCCGCGTTCGTCGCGCTCAACACCGGCAGTTCGCGCGAGGGCTTCACGGCGAACATCACGATCACCGGCGAGCTCCGCGAGGACGACGCGCCGCTCACGGCCATCGGTGACGAGGCCGTCGAGCGGTTGCGGAGCGCGGGCGCACAGGGCGTGCAGCTCGGGCGGCGCAACGAGGTCGGCTCGGCGGAGAACCCGGGTCTCACGCAGGCGGTGAAGTTGACCGTCGGCCTCAAGGGCAAGCAGGTTGACCTCGTGCAGTTCCAGGTGTTCATGGTCATGCGAGACCAGCAAAACCCGGAGCGGCGCGCGGTCTTGCACATCGTGCTGTCCGCGCTGCTGGAAAACCAGTTCGAGCACGTCATCGACGACTTCCAGAAGTTCCTCACCACCGTCAAACCGGAGCAGGCGGCATGAACGACACCGCACGGCAGCTGCTGGCCCGCATCGAGGCGATCGACACGGCCGCGGCGGACAACCGCTTGCGGGCCGAGGCATACAAGCGCGTGGCCGACGAACTGAAAGACGCGATGGGCAGCGCCACCTCACCGGACGGCGTGGTCGCCGTAGTCGCTGGTCCCGGCGGTGCGATCGCGTCGGTCACCTTCAGCGAACGGGCCCGGGAAACGGATCCCGCTGTGCTGTCGTCGGACGTCATGCGCGCGATCGGCGAAGCGCAGGCTGCGGCGGCGCGGATGCAGGCCGACGTGGTGCGCCGCGGACTCGGCAGTACCGAGTTCCTCAACCGCGTGCTCGACTCCGACGAGCAGCTCTTCGGCGCTCCTCGCCCGGCAGCGCCGGCCCCGCCGAAGCCGACTCGAGCAGCGCCCGCGGACGACGAGTTCGACGACTTCAGCGTCTACGACCAAGAGCCGACCCGGTGAGCACAGCGCTCATCCTCGTGATCGTCATCGGCGGCACGCTCCTGATCGCGGCCGCGGTGACGTGGTTCGTGGTGTGGAACAACCGCGGTATGCAGCGCGCCGAAGCCGGGGTGTTGCAGCGGCTGAGCCAGGAATCGCCGCGGCGGGGCTGGCAGTACGAGGAGCGCAACGACTCCTACTGCGCCTTCTACAACGAAGGCGACCACTATCTGCAGCGTTCCTTCGCGGACGAGCTGTTCTCACCGAGCGATCCGTTCGCGCGGCTGCCCGAGGCGTTCGAGGCGCACGAGATCGTGAGCGGGACGCACCGGGGACGCCCCTTCCTCGGCGCCAGGTTCAAGGTGCGCCAACGCGGCGTGGCCATCCACTACACGCGGGCCGTGTGGGTGCGCACTCCGAAACTCGGCCCTGCCCTGCAGGTGGGCCCGGCGGTGGCGCTCGAGAGCCGCGTGAACGACTCGATCGGACGCGGCGACCTTCGAGTGGGCGACCCCGAGTTCGACGAGCGCTACGAGGTGCTCACCGGCGACGATCGCTTCGCCCGTGCGGTGCTCGTACCGCAGGTCACCCAGTTCTTGAAGACCGACCCTCGCGAATTCCGCGGGTTCACCTTGTTCGGCGCGAACTTCGTGGTCCTCGACCGCCTCGTCGATCACCGTGATCCCGAAAAACTCGTCGCCGCATTGGACTTGCGGTGCGACCTGCTGGATTTGGTTCCGCGTTCCGTCTGGGCCTAGAGGAGGCTGGCTGTGGTGCGTCGTTTGTTGGTCGCGGTGTGTGGCATCGCTTTGGTGGCCGGGTGTTCCGCGCACGTGGAGGTGACGCGGCGGGTGGCGAAGGCCGATCTGGAGAAGGGGATCGCCGACGCGCTGCAGAGCTCGATCGGGCAGCGGCCGGACACGGTGACGTGCCCAGGGCCGATCGACGCGAAAGTCGGGCAGCAGATGCGCTGCGAGCTGAGCGCCGGCACGACCAGGGCGGGCCTCACAGCGACCATCAACACCGTCAACGGCAGCGACGTCCGCTACTCGGTGAAGGTGGACGACCACGTCATCAGCAATTGAGGTGACACACCGGTCCCCACCGGCGCACACTCGCGGTGTGTATTGACGCCCGCGTGGACCGCCCGTTTCCCCTCGTCACCCGAACACCCCCCGACGAGAGGAAACCCGGTGATGATCATCGAAGGCCCGCGCGTCCGCCTGCGTCCGCTCACGCGTGACGATCGGCAGCGCGCCCAGGAAATCCTGTCCACACCCGAAGTCGCCCGATGGTGGGGCGAAGCCGAGCCCGAGGTCGAAACCCTCCTCGAGGAGGAAGCCGGCTACTCCAGCTACGCCATCGAACTCGACGGGGACGTCATCGGGCTCATCCAGAGCTCCGAAGAACTCGACCCGCAGTACCGCCACGCCGGCATCGACATCGCCGTCGACCCGGCCCACCATGGCCACGGCAACGGCCCCGAGGCGATCCGCGTGCTCGCGCAGCACCTGTTCGCCCAGGGCCACCACCGGCTCACGATCGACCCGGCCGCCGCGAACGAGAAGGCCGTGCACGTGTACACCAAGCTCGGCTTCCGGCCCGTCGGCCTGCTGCGCCAGTACGAACGCGGCCCCGACGGCACCTTCCACGACGGCCTGCTGATGGACCTCCTGGCGGGCGAGCTCAGGTGACCGGCAGCTGCTGCGAAAGCCGGTCGGCGATCTTCTGCACCACCGGCGCGATGCTCGCCACCGCGTCCGCGGTCAGCCGGCCGGACGGACCGGACACGGACACCGCCGCGGGTACCGGCATGCCGGGCACCGCGACGGCGATGCACCGGACCCCGAGCTCCTGCTCGGCCTCGTCCAGCGCGTAACCCTGCGACGCGATGCGCGTGAGCTCGTCGGCGAGCGAAGAAGGGTCGGTGAAGGTGTGTTCGGTGTACGCGGGCATGCCCGTGCGCGCCAGAAGCGCCGCGACGTCGTCGGCGGGCAGCTGCGCGAGCATCGCCTTGCCGACCCCGGTGCCGTGGGGCAGCAGGCGCCGGCCGACTTCGGTGAACATGCGCATGGAGTGCTTGGAGGGCACCTGGGCCACGTACACGACCTCGTCGCGCTCCAGCACGGCGAGGTTGGCCGTCTCGCCGACCTCCTCCACGAGTTCGACCAGCAACGGCCGCGCCCACGAGCCGAACTGCATGCTCGCGTTCTCGCCGAGGCGGATGAGCCGCGCGCCGAGGGCGTAGCGGCGGTTGGTGTTCTGCCGGACGTACCCGAGGTCCACGAGGGTGCGGATCAGCCGGTGAATGGTCGGCATCGGCAGCCCCGACAGGGTCGCGAGCTCCGACAGGCTGGCCTCCCCACCCGTGTCCGCGAGGTGCTCCAGCAGCTCGAACGCGCGCTGCAGGGACTGGACGCCGCCGTCCCGTCCGCCTTTCTCAGCTGCCACCGGTGGTCCTCCTCACAGGTCCTCTTCTTCCGAGCGTTTGAGCTTCCGCTATGCAGAAACTATAGTCCGTCAGGTAAAAACCGTAGGGACGTTATCCAAAGTACGACTCGGGGTGTTTCGCATGTCTGAAGTCCAGGTCCTCGGCGGCTCGGTGGAGCGCGGCGAAGAGATCCTGACGCCGGAAGCCCTCGCCTTCCTGGCGGGGCTCCACGACGCCTTCGCGGCGCGCCGGGACGAGCTGCTCGCGGCCCGCGGCAAGCGCCGCGAAGAGGCCCGCACGACCGGCCGGCTCGACTTCCTGCCGGAGACGAAGGAAATCCGCGAGGGCGACTGGAAGGTCGCCGAGGCGCCGCCGGCGCTGCGCGACCGCCGCGTGGAGATCACCGGTCCCACCGACCGCAAGATGACCATCAACGCCCTCAACTCCGGCGCCAAGGTGTGGCTCGCCGACTTCGAGGACGCCAACACGCCGCACTGGGCCAACGTCGTGTCCGGCCAGGTCAACCTGTCCGACGCCATCCGCGAGACCATCACGCTGGAGAGCGGCGGCAAGAGCTACGCGCTCAAGGACGACGTCGAGCACGCCACCATCGTGGTCCGCCCGCGCGGCTGGCACCTCGACGAGCGCAACCTCACCTTCGGCGGCCGCCAGGGCGTCGGCGCGCTGGTCGACTTCGGCCTGTACTTCTTCCACAACGCTGCCGAGCTGCTCAAGCGCGGCAAGGGCCCGTACTTCTACCTGCCGAAGATGGAAAGCCACCTCGAGGCGCGGCTGTGGAACGACGTGTTCACCCACGCCGAGAAGACCCTCGGCATCGAGCACGGCACCGTCCGCGCCACCGTGCTGATCGAGACGATCCCGGCCGCGTTCGAGATGGAGGAGATCCTCTACGAGCTGCGTGAGCACGCCTCGGGCCTCAACGCGGGCCGCTGGGACTACCTGTTCAGCGTGATCAAGTACTTCCGCGACGCCGGTGAGAAGTTCGTGCTGCCGGACCGCAACTCGGTGACCATGACCGCGCCGTTCATGCGCGCCTACACCGAGCTGCTCGTGGCCACCTGCCACCAGCGCGGCGCGTTCGCGATCGGCGGCATGGCGGCGTTCATCCCGAGCAAGGACCCGAAGGTCAACGAGGGCGCGTTCGAGAAGGTCCACGCCGACAAGGCGCGCGAGGCGGCCGACGGCTTCGACGGTTCCTGGGTCGCGCACCCCGGCATGGTCGCCCTCTGCAAGGAGGAGTTCGACAAGGTTCTCGGCGACCGGCCGAACCAGCTCGAGCGCACCCGTGACGAGGTCAGCGTCACCGCCGACCAGCTCCTCGACGTCGCCTCGACGCCGGGCAGCGCCACCGCGGCCGGCCTGCGCGCCGCCGTCGAGGTCGGCATCCGCTACATCGCCTCCTGGCTGAGCGGCAACGGCGCGGCGGCCATCCACAACCTCATGGAGGACGCGGCCACCGCCGAGATCTCGCGGTCGCAGATCTGGCAGTGGGTCAAGAACGGCACCCAGCTCGACACCGGCGACACCGTTACGGCGGAGTTGGTGCGCGGCGTGCTGGCCGAGGTCCGCGGCGAGCTCTCGGCCGAGGTCAAGGAAGACGTGCTCACCCCGGCCGTCGAGCTGTTCGAGCAGGTCGCGCTCGCCGACGAGTTCCCGGACTTCCTCACGCTGCCGGCCTACGAGCACATCAAGTAATGCGGGACGGCAGGCTCACCGAGGACGTCTACACCGCCGCCGACGCGCGCCTGGCCGAGGCCGACGCGCGCGTCGCGGCGCTGTACCCCGGTGAGCCGCCGGGCCGCCGCCCCGTGCACACCGTGTACGTGCCGGCGTCGGAGTACCGCACGCGCCTGGTCGCCGACTGGGGCAAGCAGGCCATGCGGGTGTTCGTCGAGCGCGGCGACGTGCTCGGCCTCGACGCGGACGTCGCCGAGCGCGTGCGGACGAAACTGCTCACCGAGCCGATCGAGGACCTCCGAATCGACTTCGAGGACGGCTACGGCAACCCGGGCGACGAAGCCGAGGACGCCGCCGCCCTGGCCGCCGGGCAGACCCTGGCGACCACAGGCGGCACGCCGTTCGTCGGCATCCGCTTCAAGAGCTTCGAAGCCGCCACGCGCCGGCGCGGCATCCGCACACTGGACCTGTTTCTGACCGGTTTGCTCAGCAACGGCGACCTCCCCAACGGCTTCGTGGTCACGCTGCCGAAGGTCACTGCCGTCGAGCAGGTCTCGGTGGCGGCCGACGTACTCGGACAGCTCGAGGTCGCCTACGGCCTGGCGGAAGGCGCGCTGCGCTTCGAGGTACAGATCGAGACCGCGCAATCGATCCTCGCCCACGACGGCACGGTCGCAGTGGCCCGCATCATCCAGGCCGCCGCCGGCCGTTGCTCGGGCCTGCACTACGGCACCTACGACTACAGCGCGGGCCTCGGCATCGGCGCCGCCTACCAGAGCATGGCCCACCCGGCCGCCGACTTCGCGAAGCACCTCATGCAGGTCGCGGCCGCCGGCACCGGCGTACGCCTCTCCGACGGCTCCACCAACCGCCTGCCGATCGGCGACGACCTGCCCGGCGCCTGGGCCGAACACCTGCGCCTGGTCCGCCGCTCCCTGGAAAACGGCTTCTACCAGGGCTGGGACCTGCACCCGAACCAGCTGCCGACGCGCTTCGCCGCCACCTACGCCTTCTACCGCGAAGGCTTCCCCACCGCGGCAAAACGCCTCAGCGACTACGCCTCCCAAACGTCGTCCGGCGTCCTCGACGAACCCGCCACCGCCGCCGCCCTCGCCCACTACCTCCTCGGCGGCCTCCACTGCGGCGCCCTGGAAGCGGCCGAACTCCCCTTCGACGCCGCGACCCTCGACCGCTACGCCCGCCGCCTCACCTGACGCCCCTCTGAACGCACCCCAACGCGGCGTTCGTTGCGCTCACCGCGCCCAATGCGGCGTTCGTTGCGCCCAACGCACCGAACGCCACAATTGAAGTGCTTTGACGCCCCACTCACCGCCGCCCGCCTGCCAAATCGGCCCCCACCCAGGCCGCGTTCACCCTCATGACCGCCGCCCAATCACGCGACGGAACCCTGCACCCAGACCCGCCCCGGCACCCCGATCCGAAGCCTTCTTGCGGACGGCTCACCGGCGGTCAACACAATCCAGCTTCGGGGTGCACACCCCACGCAACACGCCCTGCGAGGACCAGAAACCACACAGAGCTGACTGCACCCGCAACCCATCCAACCCACCCCAGGTAGGCTCGCTGCCGTCTTTCTGGTGTGGGGTGGGAAAGGAAAAACGCGACACCATGTCTCAAGAAGCGGCGACTCAAGCAGCACAGCCCGAAACCCTCGAATTCCAGTCCGAGGCCCGCCAGCTCCTCCAGCTGATGATCCACTCGATCTACTCGAACAAGGACATCTTCCTCCGCGAGCTCATCTCCAACGCCTCCGACGCCCTCGACAAACTCCGTCTCGAGACCTACCGCGACAAGGACCTCGAAGCCGATACCTCGGACCTCCACGTCGAGCTCACCCTCGACAAGGACGCCCGCACCCTCACCGTCCGCGACAACGGCATCGGCATGAGCCGCGACGACGTCGTGAACCTGATCGGCACGATCGCCAAGTCGGGCACCGCCGAGTTCCTGCGCAAGCTCAAAGAGTCGCAAGACGGAAGCTCGCAGGACCTGATCGGCCAGTTCGGCGTCGGCTTCTACTCCAGCTTCATGGTCGCCGACAAGGTCACCCTCGTGACGCGCAAGGCCGGCACCGCCGACGGCGTGCGCTGGCAGTCCGAGGGCGAGGGCACCTACACGATCGAGCCGGTGGCCGACGCGCCGCAGGGCACTGCCGTCACGCTGCACCTGAAGCCGGCCGACGACGAGGACCACCTCTTCGACTACACGTCGGAGTGGAAGGTCCGCGAGATCGTGAAGCGGTACTCCGACTTCATCACCTGGCCCGTGCGGATGGCCAAGCAGGCCAGCCCCCTCGAGGCCGCCGAGGAAGGCGCCGAAGAGGGCTCCGAAGAACGCACCGAGCCTGAGTTCGAAACCGTCAACTCCCGCAAGGCCCTCTGGGCCCGCCCCTCCTCGGAAGTCTCCGACGAGGAGTACCAGGAGTTCTACAAGCACATCAGCCACGACTGGAACAACGCGCTCGAAACCGTCCGCATGCAGGCGGAGGGCACGTTCGAGTACCAGGCGCTGCTGTTCATCCCGTCCCAGGCGCCGATGGACCTGTTCATGCGGGACGCGAAGCGCGGCGTGCAGCTGTACGTGAAGCGCGTGTTCATCATGGACGACTGCGAAGCGCTCATGCCGAACTACCTGCGCTTCATCAAGGGTGTCGTCGACGCGCAGGACCTTTCGCTCAACGTCTCGCGCGAGATCCTGCAGCAGGACCGCCAGATCCGCGCGATCCGGCGGCGGCTGGAGAAGAAGATCCTGTCCACGATCAAGACGATGATGACCGAGGACGCCGAGAAGTACGCGACGTTCTGGCGCGAGTTCGGCCGCGCGGTGAAGGAGGGTCTGCTCGACGACCCGGAGAACCGCCCCGCCATCCTCGACATCTCGTCGTTCGCGTCCACGCACCACGCGGAGAAGCCGACCTCGCTGCGCGACTACGTCTCGCGGATGAAGGAAGGCCAGGAGCACATCTACTACCTCACCGGCGAGTCGCGCACGGTGATCGAGAACTCGCCGCACCTGGAAGCGTTCCGCGCCAAGGGGTACGAGGTCCTCATCCTCACCGACCCGGTCGACGAGATGTGGGTCGACGGAGTGGGCGGGTTCGAGGAGAAGTCGTTCCAGTCCGTGGCCAAGGGCGAGGTCGACCTCGGCGGCGACGAGACGTCCGACGAGCAGAAGGCCGAGTACGAGGACCTGCTCAAGTGGATGTCGGCGACGCTCACCGACAGCGTCAAGGAGGTTCGCCTCTCCTCGCGGCTGACCACCTCGCCGTCGTGCATCGTCGGCGACTCGGGTGACATGACGCCGACGCTGGAGAAGATGTACCGCGCGATGGGCCAGGAGATGCCGCAGATCAAGCGGGTCCTGGAGCTCAACCCGGAGCACGCGCTGGTCTCCGGGCTGCGCAAGGCGTTCGCGGAGAACCCGGCGGACGGTTCGCTGGCCGAGACGGCGGAGCTGCTGCACGGCATGGCGCTGCTGGCCGAGGGCGGCGAGCTGGCCGACCCGGGCCGGTTCCTGAAGCTGGTCGCCGACCGGGCCGCGAAGGCTCTCTGACCACCGGTCCGTGAAGGGCACCTTGCGGGAAACCCAAGGTGCCCTTCACGGCGTTTCAGGACTCCGAGGTCAGCGCCAGGTAGACGTCGACCTGCGCGACGAAGTCCGTGAGGTCCACGCCGAGCAGCTCGGCGGCGCGGCCGATGCGGTAACGCAGGGTGTTCACGTGGATGTGCAGGGTTTTCGCCGCGCGCGTGGGGGAGCCGGAGCACTCGAGGAACACGCGCACGGTGCGCACGAGGTCCGAGTGCTGCTCGGCGTCGTAGTCGAGCAGTGGCCCGAGCAGGCGCCGGCGCAACGCGGCGCGCAGGTCGGTGGACGCGCCGGCGAGCAGGAGCTGGTGCACGCCGAGCGCGGCGGCGGGCACGACCACCACGTCGCCTTCCCGGTCGGCCGCAAGGGAAAGCGCGTGGCGCGCGACTTCGAACGCGCCGCGTGACTCCGCCGCGGGCACGGCATCGCTGACGCCGGCGAGGATCCGCGTCGCGCGCAGCAGGGGTTCCACTGTGGACAGAGCGGTCACCGCGTCGTCGGCCCAACCGGCGGGCCACGAACCGTCGTCGGCGACGAGGGCGAGCGCCTCCGTGTGGTCGCGGCTGCCGGTCGGGGTGACGGCTCTCCCGGTGGTGGCCAGGAGTTCGGCGAGGACGTCGTCGGCCTCTGCGCTGTCCTCGGTCCGCAGGGCGACCGCGCGGACGTTCCCGCCGAGCGGCGCCGGCGACGGACGCGACCGTGCGCGAGCCAAACCGACCAGCCCGGCCAGCTCCTCGGCGAGCTCGGTCTGCGCGGTGCTCAGCGGTCCGTCCACGGCGAGCAGCCACGGCACCGCGTGGCGGCTCTCCACCGGCAGCACGGTCAGGCCGCCCGCCGCCGTCGGGCGGGCGCGGGCGGCGGCGAACTGGCGCACGGGCTCGGCCGCCGATACCGGCAGCGCCGCCGTGCCGGCCACCACGCGGGGCACGCCCGAGAGGACCCAGCACGCCGTGCCGAGCTCCTTGGCTGCGCGGGCCAGCAGGTCTTCCAGCGGCGCGTCCTCCGCGGCGGCGGTGAGCAAGCGTTTGCGCGCTCCGTCGGCGGCGGCCGCGAGTGCGAGCACCACGCGCTCGGTGACCACGGCGAACGACAGGTCCGGTGGCACTTCCAGCAGCGGGACGCGGTGGCGCGCGCACGTGTCGATGACGTCTTCGGGAATGCTGCCGGCGTCGGCGCCCGACGCGGCCAACGCGGCGGCGCCCCCGGCCGCGAGCGCCGCCACGAACGGCTCGGCGTCGCCCGGCGCGCGCCACCACAGCAGCCCGGACAGCACGAGCTCACCCGCCGTCAGGTAGCGGCCCGGGTCGGGCAGCTCGGTCACGTAGATCCGCGTGACGGCGCGGTCGAGCAGGTCCTCGGCGGTGCTCGGGTGCGGGCGCAGGCCGGGCAGGCCCAGCAGGGTTCTCACGGTCGTCATCAGGCTTGTAGGAAAGCACAAACGGGTGGTCTTCCGCTGGGACGGCTTTCATGGCGGGGCACCGTTGCCGCGCGGGCGCGTTCGGCGTGTACTGGGACATCAGCCCGTGGGGAGGAGCTCGAGCGTGGATTTCCTGCGACCCGCCAACCTGGCCGAGGCGCTGGCCGTGAAGGCCGAACGCCCCGACGCGGTGCCGATCGCCGGTGGCACGGACGTGATGGTGGAGCTGAACTTCGACCACCGCCGCCCGGCCGCGCTGCTCGATCTCACCGGCGTCGCGGAGCTGGCGGAGTGGTCCACTTCGGACGGCACTCTTTCGGACGGCGCTCTTGAGGGCAGCACTCTTTCAGACAGAACTGTGCGGCTCGGCGCGGCCGTGTCTTATTCGCGCGTGATCACGGAGTTGGGTGAACCTTTGCCCGCGTTGGCGATGGCCTCGCGCACGGTCGGTTCGCCGCAGATCCGCAACCGCGGCACGGTCGGCGGCAACCTCGGCGCCGCGTCACCGGCGGGCGACACGCATCCGGTGCTGCTCGCGCTCGGCGCGCGCGTGGAGGTGGCGTCCGTCCGGGGCACGCGCGTGCTGCCGGCGGAGGAGTTCTACCTCGGCGTGAAGCGCAACGCGCTGGAGCCAGACGAGCTGATCACCGCCGTCCACCTGCCCGCGCACGCGGGTCCGCAGCAGTTCGCGAAGGTCGGCACGCGCAACGCGATGGTGATCGCGGTCTGCTCCTTCGCGGTGAACCTGCGGCCTTCGCAGCGCCAGGTGGGCGCCTCCGTCGGGTCCGCCGCGCCCACCCCGCGCCGAGCCCGCGCGGCCGAGGAGTTCCTCGCCGCCGAACTGCCGTGGGACGCGCCCACGGCGTTGGCGGACTCGCTCAAACGGCGCTTCGGCGAGCTCGTCGCCGAGGCCGCCGCACCGATCGACGACGTCCGCGGCAGCGCGGACTACCGCAGACACGCCCTGGCCGTGCTCGCTCGGCGCACGCTGACCTGGGCCTGGGACGAACACCGGGGGAGTGAGCGCACGTGCGCGTGAACGTGAACGTCAACGGCGAGGCCCGCGAGGCCGACGACGTGTGGGAAGGCGAGAGCCTGCTTTACGTGCTGCGCGAGCGGCTCGGCCTGCCGGGCTCGAAAAACGCCTGTGAACAGGGCGAATGCGGGTCCTGCACGGTGTACCTCGACGACGTGCCGGTGTGCTCGTGCCTCGTGGCGGCCGGCCAGGTCGAGGGCCACTCGGTCCGGACCGTCGAGGGTTTGGCCGACGGCGACAAGCTGGATCCCGTGCAGCAGTCCTTCGTGGACAACGGCGCCGTGCAGTGCGGTTTCTGCACGCCCGGTCTCGTCGTCGCGGCTCACGACCTGCTCAACCGCGTGGCGCAGCCCAGCGACGAGGAGATCCGCGAGGCGCTGGCCGGGAACCTGTGCCGGTGCACGGGGTACGAGAAGATCCTCGACGCCGTCCGCGCCGCCGCTGTCCTGAAGGGCGACGCCGTGAAGGGTGGTGTCGCATGAGGACGGTCATCGAGAACGCCGCGATCGCCACCGTCAGCGGCCCCGAGTACGGCTCGGGGTACGTGCTCGTGGACAACGGCGTGATCGCCGAAGTCGGCGAAGGCACCTTCACCGGCGACGCCGAGGAGCACGTCGACGCGTCCGGCTGCCTCGTGACACCCGGCCTGGTCAACACCCACCACCACCTCTACCAGTGGGCCACGCGCGGGATGGCGGCCGACCACACGCTGTTCGAGTGGCTCGTCGCGCTCTACCCCGTGTGGGGTCGCCTCGACGCGGAGATCACGCACGCCGCCGGCACCGCCGGGCTGGCGCGGCTCGCGCTGACCGGCTGCACGACCGTGGCCGACCACCACTACGTCTTCCCGCGCGACGGCGGCGACCAGGTCGAGGCGCTCGTCGCGGCCCGCCAGCGCGTCGGCGTGCGGATGCACCTCGTGCGCGGATCGATGGACCGCGGCGAGTCCGACGGCGGGCTGCCGCCGGACAACCTCGTCGAGGGCACCGACGCCGCGCTGCTCGGCACGGAGGCGGTCATCGACCGGTTCCACGACTCGTCGCCCGACGCGCACCTGCGGATCGCGGTCGGCCCGTGCTCACCGTTCTCCGTCACCGAGCGGCTGATGACCGGCGCGGCGGACCTGGCGCGCCGCAAGGGCGTGCGGCTCCACACGCACCTGGCCGAGACGCTCGACGAGGAACGCCAGTGCCTCGCCGAGGTCGGCTGCACGCCGGCCGAGTACGCGGACAAGCTCGGCTGGCTGGCGGGTGACGTCTGGCTCGCGCACACCATCCACCTCTCGCCCGACGCGATCCGCCGCTTCGGCGCCACCGGCACGGGCTCGGCGCACTGCCCGACGTCCAACGGCCGGCTCGGCGCGGGCATCGCCCCCGTGCGGGACCTGCTGGACGCCGGCGCGCCCGTGGGCCTCGGGGTCGACGGCGCCGCGTCCAACGAGTCAGGCGGCCTCGGCGAGGAGCTGCACCAGGCGCTGCTGCAGGCTCGGCAACGCGGCGGGCCGACCGCGCTGACCACGCGGGAAGCGCTGTGGCTCGGCACAATGGGCGGCGCGCGCTGCCTAGGCCGCGACGCCGAACTGGGCTCGATCGAGGCCGGCAAGCTCGGTGACCTCGCCGTGTGGGACCTGTCGGGGCTCGAGTACGCGGGCATCACCGACCCGGTCGCCGCGCTCGTGCTGGGCGCGACCCCACCGTTGGCGCGGCTGCTCGTGGGCGGCCGGACCGTGGTGGAGCACGGCACGCTGCGTGAGGAGGACGAGTCCGCGATCGCCCGCGACTTGGCCGCCGCGAGCGCCCGGCTGCGGGAGGACCGATGACGACGACCACCACCACTTGGAAGGCCACCGGCACCACCAACGGCGTCGGGGCCGACGCGCCGAGGCCTGACGGCACGGTGAAGGTGCGCGGCGAGTTCGCGTACTCCTCGGACCTGTGGCACGAGGACATGCTGTGGGGCGCGACCCTGCGCAGCCCCCACCCGTACGCGCGGATCACCGGGATCGACCTCACGGAAGCCCTTGCGGTGCAAGGGGTTTACGCCGTGCTGACCCACGAGGACGTGCCCGGCGTCAACCGCTACGGGCTGGAGCACGCCGACCAGCCGGTGCTGGCCGACGAGGTCGTGCGCTACCAGGGGGAGCCGGTGGCGCTCGTCGCCGCCGACCACCCGGAGACGGCGCGGCGGGCGATGAAGCGGATCAAGGTGGCGTACGAACAGCTGTCGCCCGTCACCAGTTCCGAGGCGGCGGTACGGGGCGACGGGCCTTTGTTGCACGACGGTGGCAACGTGGTCCGGCACGTGCGGATCCGGCGTGGCTCCGAGGACGTGCGGGCCGACATTGTGGTGTCCGGCGTGTACGAGGTCGGCATGCAGGACCAGGCGTTCCTGGGGCCGGAGTCGGGGCTCGCGGTGCCCGACACCGTCGGTGGCGTGGACCTGTACGTCGCGACGCAGTGGCTGCACGTCGACCAGCAGCAGATCGTCGCCGCGCTCGGCCTGCCGGTCGAGAAGGTGCGGCTGACGCTGGGCGGCGTCGGTGGCGCGTTCGGCGGCCGCGAGGACCTGTCGATGCAGGTGCACGCGTGCCTGCTCGCGCTGCACACCGGCAAGCCGGTGAAGATGGTCTACAACCGCGAGGAATCCTTCTACGGCCACGTGCACCGGCATCCGGCGAAGATGTACTACGAGCACGGCGCCACCTCCGACGGCCGGCTCGTGTACGTCCGCGCGCGCCTGTTCCTCGACGGCGGCGCGTACGCGTCGTCCACCGGCGCCGTGGTGGCCAACGCGGCGACGCTCGGCGTCGGACCGTACACAGTGGACAATGTGGCGGTGGACTGCTGGGGCGCCTACACGAACAACCCGCCGTGCGGCGCGATGCGTGGCTTCGGCGCGGTGCAGGCGGCGTTCGGGTACGAGTCGCAGATGGACAAGCTGGCCGCCGCGTGCGGCCTCGACCCAGTCGAGCTGCGCATCCGCAACGCGATGACCGAGGGCGCCGTGATGCCGACGGGCCAGGTCGTGGACTCGGCCGCGCCCGTCGCCGAGCTGCTGGAACGCTTGCGCGCCAAGCCGTTGCCCGCTTCGCGCTCGTTCGACCTGCGCCACCTGCCTGGCGGTGTCTCCAACACGACGCACGGCGAAGGCGTGGTGCGTGGTGTCGGGTATGCCGTGGGGATCAAGAACGTCTGCTTCTCCGAGGGCTTCGACGACTACTCCACCGCGCGCGTGCGCCTGCAGCTCGTCGGCGGCGAACCCGCGGCCACCGTGCACACCGCGGCGTGCGAGGTCGGGCAGGGGCTCGTGACGATCATGCAGCAGATCGTGCGCACGGAGCTCGGCGTGGAGCAGGTGACCGTGCTGCCCATGGACACCTCCATCGGCAACGGCGGCTCGACGTCGGCGTCCCGCCAGAGCTACGTGACCGGCGGCGCTGTGCAGGCCGCTTCCGCTGCCGTGCGCTCCCGCTTGCTATCCCAGGCCGGGCTTTCTGCGTCGACGCGTGTGGCCGGCGGCAAACTCGTCGCGTCCGACGGTGTGGTGCTGACGGACCTCGCGTCGGTGCTGGGGTCCTCGACGTTCGACGAAACGGTCGAATGGCGCCACCGCCCCACTTACCCGCTCGACCCTGTTACCGGCCAGGGGATCGCCCACGTGCAATACGGCTTCGCCGCCCACCGCGCCGTGGTCGACGTGGACGTGGAGCTGGGCCTGGTGAAGGTCGTCGCGCTCGACTGCGCCCAAGACGTCGGCCGCGCCCTCAACCCGCAAGCCGTCCTCGGCCAAATCCAGGGCGGCTCCGCCCAGGGCCTCGGCCTCGCCGTCATGGAGGAAATCCAGGTCGACGCCGGCCGCGTCCGCAACCCCTCCTTCACCGACTACCTCATCCCCACCGTCCTCGACGTGCCCCCGATGTCCATCGACGTCCTCGAACGCCCCGACCCCCACGCCCCCTACGGCCTCCGCGGCGTCGGCGAACCCCCCACCATCTCCTCCACCCCGGCCATCGTCGCCGCCATCCGCGCCGCGACGGGCCTGGCACTCACCCGGGTGCCGGTCCGGCCGGAACACCTGACGGGGACCTGAACCCGGCGTAGTCTCCGACGCGGAACGTCCGATGTGGATCAGACGGGGGAGCGCGCATGCCGGACCGCGGACACGACCGCCTTTTCGACCCACTCACCACAAAAGGCACCGCGTTCACCCACGACGAGCGGCGGGAACTCGGCCTGCTCGGCCTTCTCCCCCTCGCCGAGAAGACGATCGGCGAGCAGGTGGCGCACACCTACCAGGAGTTCGCCCGCCAGCCGGCCGACTTGGACAAGCACGTGTTCCTGCGCGGGTTGCAGGACCGCAACGAGACGCTGTTCTACCGGCTGCTCGCCGAGCACCTCGAGGAAACTCTCCCGATCGTCTACACGCCCACCGTCGGCGAGGCGTGCCAGCGGTTCAGCGAGATCTACCGCCGCCCACGGGGCCTGTACGTGGCCTACCCCGACCGCGAGCACCTGCGCGAAGTGCTGAGGAACCGGCCCCGCGAAGAGGTCGACGTCATCGTGGTCACCGACGGCCAGCGCATTCTCGGGCTGGGCGACCAGGGCATCGGCGGCATGGGCATCCCCATCGGGAAGCTGTCGCTGTACACGCTCATCGGCGGCATCGACCCGGCGCGCACGTTGCCGATCATGCTCGACGTGGGCACCGACAACGTCGAGCGCCTCGAAGACCCGCAGTACCTGGGCTGGCGCCACCGGCGCATCGGCGACGACGAGTACTACGCGTTCGTCGACGACTTCGTCACGGCGGTGCGCGAAGAGCTGCCCGAGGTGCTGCTGCAGTGGGAGGACTTCGCCACCGCGCACGCCCAGCCGATCCTCGAGCGCTACCGCGACCGCCTGCTCACCTTCAACGACGACATCCAGGGCACCGCCGCCGTCGCGGTCGGGGCGCTGCACGGCGCGGCGAAGGTGGCCGGGCGGCCGCTGTCGCAACAGCAGATCGTGATGCTCGGCGCGGGCTCGGCCGGTATCGGCGTGCTGGAGATGATCCGCCAGGAGATGGTGGCGCAGGGTCTGTCCGACGCGGATGCGGCCGAGCGGATCTGGGTCGTCGACATCGCGGGCCTGCTCACCGACGACCGCACCGACCTGTCGGAAAGCCAGCGCCGGTTTGCCCAGCCCGCCGCCAAAACCCACGGCTGGACCGGCACCGGGCTGGCCGACGTCGTGCACAACGTCGACGTCGGCGTGCTGCTGGGCCTCTCGACGGCGGCGGGCGCGTTCACCGAGGACCTCGTACGCGAGCTGGCCGCCAAGACCGACCGGCCGATCATCTTCCCGCTCTCCAACCCCACCAGCCGCGCCGAGGCGACTCCTCGGGAGCTCGACGAGTGGACTGACGGCCGCGCCCTCGTCGCCACGGGATCGCCATTCGCACCGGTGGAGCGCGACGGCAAGCAGCACCGCGTCGCGCAGTGCAACAACGTCTACATCTTCCCGGCCATCGGCCTGGCCGTCACAGCCGTCGGCGCCACCCGCGTGACCGACGCGATGATGCGCGTCGCCGCGAAGACGCTCGGCGAGGCGTCACCCGCCCTCGACGACCCGGACGAACCGCTGCTGCCGGCGTGGGAGGACGTGCCCGAGGTCGCCACGCAGATCGCCACGGCCGTCGCCGAGCAAGCCGTGAAGGACGGCGTCGCCCCGGCGAACGACCACCTCGCCGAAACAGTCCGGCAAGCCCGCTGGACGCCCGAGTACCGCTAGCGCCTCTTCCCGTCGTGTCCGAGTTCGTCGAGGATCCGGCGGGCCACGTCGACCACGGCGGCGCCCGCGACCGCCATCGGTTCCGGCGACCGCATCGAGCGCGCCAGCACGAACGCGCCCTCCAGACTGGTGATCAGTGCGATCGTCAGCACCCGTGCCTGCTCGGGCGGCAGGCCGAATGCGGCGAACTTCTCGGTGCCCACCGAGATCCAGGCGGTGAACACGTCGGCCGTCGCCTGGCGCAGCGGTTCGCTCGTCGTTGCGACTTCCAAAGCCACCGTGGCGATCGGGCAGCCCTCCACGTAGTCGGTGTCCAGCAGTGTGGTCACCCCGGCGGCGAAGAAGGCTTCGATGCCACTCACGACGTCGGGCGCGGGCGCGATGAAGAGGTCGTACAGCTGCGCGTACTCCATCCCCGACGTGCGGATGACCTCTTCGGCGAGCTGCTCCTTGCCGCCGGGGAAGAAGTGGTACAGCGAGCCGAAGGGCGCGCCGGCCTTTTCGACGATCTGCTTCACGCCCGTGCCGGTGTAGCCACCGCGGCGGAAGAGCTCCGCGCCCGCGGCCAGGATGCGGTCCTTCGTGCCTGTCACGGCACCGAGGATAGCTCCGGGGCGGTAGAGCGTTCTGTCAACCGTTCGCCGAACACCAGGTTCAGCACCACGGCCGTGAGGCAGCCCGCGCTGATGCCGGAGTTCAGCACCACCTGCAGCGCCGCCGGAAATCCCGAGTAGAAACCCGGCACCGCGATGGGAATCAGGCCCACGCCCAGCGACGCGGCCACGATCGCGACGTTGCCGGGATGCTCGAACGACGCCTTCGCCAGCGTCCGCACGCCGCTCACCGCCACGCTGCCGAACAGCACCAGCCCGGCCCCGCCGAGTACCGGCTGCGGCACGAGCGCCACGATCCCACCCGTCACCGGCAGTGCGCCGAGCACCACCAGCACCACGCCGCTGGCCGCGACCACGTACCGGCTGACCATCCGCGTCAGCGACACCAGCCCGATGTTCTGCGCGAAGGCCGTGCACGCGAACCCGCCGAACACGGTGCTCACGGCGGTGGCGAGCCCGTCAGCCCGCAGGCCGTCCGCCAGGGTCCGGCTCGTGGTCGGCCGTCCGACGATCTCGCCGAGCGCCAGCAGGTCGGCCGTGCTCTCGGCCATCACGACGAGCATCACGATGAGCATCGAGACGATCGCCGCGATGTCGAACACCGGCGCCCCGAAGTGGAACGGCGTGGCGATGCCGAATACGGGCGCCTGCTTGAGTGTCGATGTGTCGACTTCGCCCAGCGGCCACGCCAGCAGCGTCCCGGCGACCAGGCCCAGCAGCAGCGCGATCCGGCTCCAGAAACCCTTGAGGAACCGCGTGAACACCAGCACCGCGACCAGCGTGACGCCCGCCAGCAGCAGCCCGCTCGGCCGCGCCGCCGGCTGTTGCGCGGTAATCCACTGCACGGCCACGGGCAGCAGTGAGACGCCGATCAGCGTGATGACGGTCCCCGTCACCACCGGCGGGAAGAACCGTGTGAGCTTGGAGAAGAACGGCGCGGCCAGCACCACGAACACGCCGCCGACGAGCGTCGCGCCGTAGACGACGCCCAGCGCGTTGCCGGCGTGCTGCTGCGCGATCGAGAGAATCGGCGCGACGGACGCGAACGTGACGCCGTTGACCAGCGGCAGCCGCGCGCCGAAGCGCCACACGCCGAGCGTCTGCAGAAGCGTCGCGAGGCCTGCGGTGAACAGGGACGCGCTGATGAGCAGGCTCAGCTGCCCGGGCGAGAGCCCGACGGCCGCGCCGATCACCAACGGCGGGGCCACCACGCCGGCGTACATCGCCGCCACGTGCTGGATTCCGCCGAGCACGAGCTGTGGCCACTTCGGGCGCACATCGACGGGATGACGGGATGGTCGTTCTGACATGTGCTCTCCCGGTGGGGATTCGGGGCTAGAGCACGGCGTCGGTCCAGGCCGGGCCGGGC
Organism: Amycolatopsis sp. DSM 110486; assembly: GCF_019468465.1. NCBI lineage: Bacteria > Bacillati > Actinomycetota > Actinomycetes > Pseudonocardiales > Pseudonocardiaceae > Amycolatopsis > Amycolatopsis sp. DSM 110486. The sequence continues at coordinate 5,789,751 of NZ_CP080519.1, forward strand.
TCTTCGGCTTCGTCGCGGACCGCGGTGCCTTCGATGAGGCCGTAGGGGCGGTCGGCGGCGTAGAACACCTCGTTGTGGTTCTCGAGGCCGAAGGGGCTCAGATCGACGAGGAAGTGGTGCTTGTTCGGCAGGGAAAGCCGGACCTCGGCGACCTCGGGCCGTGCGAGCAGCACGGCCTCACCCATCGTGTACAGGGTCTGCTGCAACGACAGGCTGTGCTTCGTGGCGAACGCCTGCAGCAGCGTCCGCCGGATCTCCTGGTGGTTCTTGGCCCAATCAACATCGGTGTCGGCCGGGTCGCCGTCGTACCGCCAGCGCGCGGTGACAGCCGTGGCGAGAATGCGGTCGTCAGTCTCCGCGAGCGTCGTGTACTCGTCGCGCGGGAAGCCGTGGAACTCCGAGCCGCCGGACTTGAGCACGGTCAGACCGTCCACACCGGACACCACCCACGCGCGGCCCGCGTGCACGGTCACGGTGGTGGTGCGGCTTTCGCCGCTGGAGCGGCTGAAGGCTTGGTCGTGCGGCCGGCCGTCGACGGGAATGCGTTCCCAGGCGTGTTCGGCGACGGTGATGCGCGCGCCGGTGATCGCCTCCTGCGTGGCCACGAAGTGCCGGCCCAGGCGTAGCGCGAAATCCTCGATCTCGCCGACGTCCTGCTGCTTGGCGAACGCGTAGACGGTGTTCTTCTGCGCGTCGGTGCTCAGCACGGCGCTGTTGTCGCCGGTCAGGTGCGTCGCGGCGAGGTCGCCGCGCAGGGCTGTGGACACGGTGAGGTCGCGCAGGTGGTGCACCGGACCGTCGCGGCGGACGGTGACCAGGCGGACCTCCGCCTTGCCGTACTGGTTGGGGCCCAGGGAGATTCCCACAGTCAGCTCCTTTTCAGCTGCCACGGTAGGTCGAGTAGGCGAACGGGCTCAGCAGCACCGGCACGTGGTGGTGCGCGGTGCCGTCGGTGATGCGGAACGCGATGGTGACGTCGGGGAAGAACGCTTCGGGCCCGAGGTAGGCGCCCGTCTCGAAGATCAGGCGGTAGACGCCAGGTTCGAGCGTCTCGGGTCCTAGGTCGCGGACTCGGCCATCGGCGTCGGTGACCCCGGAGGCCACGGGGTTCCAGCCGGAATCCTGGTGGTCCAGGTGCACTGGGATGCCTGAAGCAGGTTTGCCCGCTGCCGTGTCGAGCACGTGCGTAGTCACCAAGCTCATTCGAGGATCGCTTTCCGCAGGCGCAGCGCGGCGATCTTCGCCAGCTCCGCGCCCGCCACGTCGAGTTCGGTCTCGGGGTCGTTGCCCAGCCGCGACCGCAGGTTCGCGAGCAGTTCGGCGCCGCTGCGGCCGCCGGCGCACACGAGGAACACGTGGCCGAAGTGGGCTTCGTACTCGGCGTTGGCGGCGGCGAACTCGTCGGCGTTGTCCACACCGGACTGTTCGGAGCGCGACCACTCGGCGTCGGCGCCCTTGCTCGTCGGCTTCTCCCCGATCCGCGGGTGGGCGGCGATGGCGGCGCTCACCTCGTCGCGGTGCAGGGGAGTGGCTTTTTCAGCGGTGGTCAGGAGCGCGTCGAAATCCGCGTACGGCCGGCCGGCGAGCACCGCGTCGACCCAGCGCGGCACGGCCAGGCAGGCCGTGAGCGCGGGCCGCACGTCGGCGGCGTCGGCGGTGTTGAACTCGGCGAGTGCGAGTGGCACGGGATCTCCTCGCTGCGGGGGAGCTGGTGCCTGCCGACGGTACGGCGCCCTCGCGCCGCCGTCAACATTTTGTTGAACGCGCTGGTCAGTCCACTTCCCGGTTGAGATAGTTGTAGACCGTGAAGCGCGTGACGCCCAGCGCTTCGGCCACCGCGGACACCGATTTCCGCAAGCTGAACGCGCCGCGTTCGCGCAGGAGCCGCACCGCCCGCTGCTTGTCCGGGCGGTCGAGGTCACCGAGCTTCGCACCCAGCTCGCGCTCGACGTCGGCGATGAGCCGGGCCAGCGCGGTGTTGAGCTCGACCGGCGGGGTCGGCCCGGGTTCGTCCGTGCGGCGCAGCTGGACCGTGACGCGCGTGGCGCCGCCTTCGAGGGCGGCTCGCGCGATGGCCGGCAATGCGTTCATCAGCTGGTCGGCCGGGCCGCGCGCGAGTGTGCCGAGTGGACCGAAGTCGGTGTCGAGTCCGGCGTCGCGCGCCGCGTCGCGAGCGCGCACGGCGTGCTCCGGCGGGGCGCCCTCGCCCTGGAAGGGTTCGCTGGTGAACTCGGCTTCTAGCTCCACCTGGTGACCGTAACGTGGAGGGCGAGGCGTTGACGAGGCGAGAGCGTCGTGGTTAATCTCGATTGGCGAAAGATACTTTCCGTACTGTGAAACAACCCGTCGTTCTTGTCGACGGGAGAAGGAGTGTGCCCGCAGATGGATCTCGTGGTGCGCGCCGCACGTGCGGTGACGGCGGCCGGTGAGGGCCCCGCGACGCTGGGGGTCGACGGTGGCCGGATTGTCGTGCTGGAGCAGGGAATCGTCGACCTGGCCGGCACTCGCGTGGTCGAGCTCTCGGCCGACGAGGTGCTGCTGCCGGGGCTCGTGGACACCCACGTGCACGTGAACGACCCCGGCCGTGCCGAGTGGGAGGGCTTCGAGACCGCGACGCGCGCGGCCGCCGCCGGTGGGGTCACGACGATCGTCGACATGCCGCTCAACAGCCTGCCGCCGACGGTCGACGTCGCCGCGCTGGAGGTGAAGCGCAAGGCGGCTTCGGGGCGCACGCACGTGGACGTCGGCTTCTGGGGCGGCGCGATCCCCGGCAACATCAGCGATCTGCGTCTGCTGTACGACGCGGGGGTGTTCGGGTTCAAGTGTTTCCTGCTGCACTCCGGCGTCGACGAGTTCCCACCGCTCGACGCCGCGGGTCTGGAGGCGGCGCTGCGTGAGCTGACCTCGTTCGACGCGCTGATGATCGTGCACGCAGAGGACTCCGAGGCCATCGACGCCGCGCCGGACCCGCACGGAGAGAAGTACACCGACTTCCTCGGCTCGCGCCCGCGCGGCGCCGAGAACCTGGCCATCACGCACGTGATCGAGGCGGCCCGGCGCACCGGCGCCCGCGCGCACGTGCTGCACCTGTCCTCTTCGGACGCTCTGCCCCTGATCGCGAGCGCACGCCGCGAGGGCGTGGCGCTGTCGGCGGAGACGTGCCCGCACTACCTGAGTTTCGTCGCGGAGGAGATCCGCGACGGCGCCACGCAGTTCAAGTGTTGCCCACCGATCCGGGAGGCGGCCAACCGGGAACTGCTGTGGCAAGGGCTCGCCGACGGCGTGATCGACACGATCGTGAGCGACCACTCGCCGTGCACGCCGGAGCTGAAACGCTTCGACACCGGCGATTTCGGCCTCGCGTGGGGCGGGATCTCCAGCCTGCAGCTGGGGCTGCCCGCGGTGTGGACGCAGGCGCGCCAACGCGGGTTCGGCCTCGCCGACGTGGCGCGGTGGATGGCCGAGCGTCCGGCGGCGCAGGTGGGGATGACGCGCAAGGGCCACCTCGCCGTGGGCTACGACGCGGACTTCTCCGTGTTCGCGCCGGACGAGGCGTTCGTCGTCGACGTCGCCGCGCTGAAGCACCGCAACCCGGTGAGCGCGTATGACCAGCGGCCACTGGCCGGAGTGGTGCGCGGTACGTGGCTGCGGGGTTCGCCGGTGACCGGCGACGAGCCGCGGGGAGAGCTGTTGACCAGGGGGAACTGCTAGAGATGGAGGACCACGTGTCGCACGACCGTCCCGAGTGGACAGCCCAGCCGGACTTCGCTTCCCGCGTGTTCGGGGGCACGGTGATGTGGGCGAGCGACGAGCTGTTCGCCGAGAAGGAGAACCTCGTCAACCCGTGGCGCCCCGCGCACCGGGCCGAGACGTTCGGGCCGAAGGGTCAGGTCTACGACGGCTGGGAGACGCGCCGGCACCGCGAACCGGGTGACGACCAGGCCGTGCTGCGCCTCGGCGTCGCCGGTGTGGTGTCCGGCGTGGTGGTGGATACGGCGTTCTTCAAGGGCAACTACCCGCCGTTCGTGTCGGTGGAAGCGGTGTCGGTGCCCGGATACCCGAGCGCGGCCGAACTGTCCGAAGTGGACTGGGAAGTGCTGGTCGACCACGAGCCGGTGGTCGGTGACTCGGAGAACTTCTTCAAGGTCTCCTCGCCCCGGCGGTTCACCCACGTCCGCCTCACGCAGCACCCGGACGGCGGCGTGGCCCGCCTGCGCGTGCACGGCTCGCCGGTGCCCGACCCGGCGCTGCTGGACCCGCGCTCGCTCGATCTCGCCGCGCTGGTCAACGGCGGCGTCGTCACGGGCTGCAGCAACATGTTCTATTCGTCGCCCAACAACCTGTTCTCGCCCGGGCTCGCCGCGCACCAGGCCGAGGGCTGGGAAACCGCGCGCCGCCGCGACGACGGCAACGACTGGGTGACCGTACGCCTCGCCGGCGCCGGCATCGTCCGCTTCGCCGAGGTCGACACGAGCAACCTCAAGGGCAACGCACCGGGCTGGGCCGCGATCTCCGGCCGCCTCGACGACGGTGAATGGGTTTCTTTGCTTCCCCGCACCCGCCTGCAGCCGGACACCCGCCACCGCTTCGCACTCGAAGACGGCCCGCAGATCACCGACGCCCGCCTCGACATCTACCCGGACGGCGGCCTCGCCCGCCTGCGCCTCTACGGCGAGCTCACCAAACGCGGCCGCGAAGCCGTCACCACGCGCTTCACCGAAACGAGGGCGTGAGGTTCTAGGAGTTCGCGCCGGGCCGGTTCAGGTAGATCGAGGCACACGACAGCAGCGTGCCGACGGCGAAGATCGCCCCGAGCCACCACGGTCCGCCGGTCACGACGTTCCAGATGAACCCCGCCGCCATCAACACGGCGGCCAGGGCGTTGCGCATCTGCAGCGGGGTCGGTTTGGCCATTCCGCCACCTTCTCACGGGCCTGACCAGCCGCTCACGGCAGGACCGGCCATGATCGAGCTGCTTCGCGGACCGTGGCGCCCCGGCTGCGGACCGCGACGGGCGGCGCGGCTTGCGCGGCCGTACGCGGGTCGGGCCGGGTGAGGGAGTGAGGTTCCCGCGCGCGGGTCTGTTGCGTGCGGTTGGTGGCTGGGCCGGGCATGGTCCGGCGTCCGGCGAGGTGTCGATCGGGTCGCGGCGGCTGCCGAGCGGAGATCTCCGGTGCTCGGGCCCAGCGCGGTTTGCGCGAGGTGTCGCCTCCGCGCCGGCGTGGCGTGTCTGCGCCGGCCCGGGCGGCACGACTTGCGCATCTGTTCTATGAGTTGTAGAACAGACCAATGACCCTCGCCGTGTTCCTCACCGCCGCCGTACTGGTCGCGAGCGGCATCGCCGCCGCCGCACCCGGCACGGTGGCGGCGTCCGACCGGGAAGTGAGGTTCGTGTCCGACGGCGTGCCGGCCTACGGCACGCTGCACGTTCCCGCGCACCGGGCGGGCGCGCGGGTGCCGGCGGCGCTGCTGATCCCCGGCAGCGGCCCGACGAACCGCGACGGCGACGAGCCGCCCACGGTCACGCCGGGGACGTTGAAGCTGCTCGCCAACGCCCTGGGCCAGGACGGCGTCGCCACGCTGCGGTTCGACAAGTACGGCACCGGCCGCACGGGCCTCGGCGGGCTGGACCCGGCGGCGCTGGACCTGCCGACGTTCACGAGCCAGGCCGTCGTCGCCGAACAGACGCTGGCCAAGCAGCCCGAGGTCGACCGCGACGAGGTGTCGATCGTCGGGCACAGCGAAGGCGGGTTGCAGGCGATGCTCGTCGCGCGCCGGGTCCGCGTGAAGAGCCTCGTGCTGCTCGCGCCGCAGGACCTGCGGCTGCTGGACCTGCTGAAGATCCAGCTCGACGCGCAGGCCACCGCGGCCGACCAGGCCGCGCTGACCAAGGTGATCACCGACTTCCGCGCCGGCCGCGAGCTCGACTACACCGGGATGAGCACGCAGCTCGCGACCTTCCTCCAGCAGGCCATCTTCAGCCCCGTCAACACCCGGTTCGTCCGCAGCGACGATGCCGTCTACCCGCCGTCGGTCGCGCGGCCGGGCCCGCACGTACTGCTGACGTGCGGAACGCAAGACACCCAAGTGCCCTGCTGGACCACGTCGCCGCTGGCCGCCGCCCTGCGAACGCTGCCGCGGCCCCTGCCCGTGGACCACTTCCAGCACGCGCCGGGCACACCGGTCAACGACCAGGTACTCGACCCGAGCGTGGTCACCGCCCTTCGGACCTTCCTGGAGCACCGATGATCCTCGACGTCGACCTCACCAGCGAGGTCCCGATCTACCAGCAGATCCACGACCGCGTGGTCGAGGCGATCGCGGCCGGCGAGCTCGCCGACGGCGACCCGTTGCCCTCGACGCGTCAGCTCGCCGTGGACCTCGGCATCAACTTCCACACCGTGAACAAGGCCTACGACCAGCTGCGGCGCGAGGGTCTGCTGCTGATCACCCGGAAAAGCGGCGCGGTGGTACGGCGGGCCTCGACCGCGGGTTTCGCGGCCGACTGGCAGGAACGGCTGAAGACGTTGCTGGCCGAGGCGATCGCCCACGGGCTGGCCGAACGAGAAGTCCTCGGCCACTGCGAAACGACGCTGCGGGCGTTCGAGGAGGTGCGCGCGTGATCGGGGTGATCGTCCTGCGGGACCTGCTGGTCCCGGTGCTGTTGCTGGTCAGCGCGTGGGTGATGCCGTCGGTGGCGAAGCCGACGGTGCCGTTCGGGGTGCGAGTGCCGGCGGCGCGGGTGGCCGACCCGCTGATCGCCGAGCAGCGGCGGATCTACCGCTGGTGGGTGGGCGTGGCCGGGACCGCGCTGGTCGTCGCCGGGCTCATCGTGGGCGTGGTCGTGCAGAAGGTCCTGGTGCCGGTGCTCGTGGTCGTGGCGCTGCTGGGGGTCGTCACGCCGGCGTACGTGCGGGCGCGCGCCGTGATCCGCTCGGCCAAGCGGCGGGAGGACTGGTACCAGGGGCTGCGCCAGACGGTCACCGCCGACACCTCCCGCGTCACGCGGCCGCCGTTCCCGTGGCTGTGGGCGGTCCCGGCGGTCCTCGTGCTCGCCGCGACGGTCGTGGTCGGCGTGGTGCGTTACCCGGACCTGCCCGCGACGTTGACGCTGCACTACACCGCTTCCGGCACCCCCGATCGTACCGCCGCGAAATCGGTGGGCAGTGCGTTCGGCCTGGTGTTCGTGCAGGCCGGGCTCACGGTGCTGTTCTCCGCGCTGGCCTACGTCGCGCCGCGGTTCCGGCCCGATCTCGACCCGGCGCGCCCGAAGGCCAGTGCCAGCCAGCACCGGCGCTTCATCGAGGCCATGCCGCGCCTGCTGCTGCTGTTCGGCGCGTGCGTCAACTTGACGATCGCCCTGGCGGCGGGGCAGATCTGGTCGGCCCCGGCGTCGGTCTCGGTGGTGCCGATCATCCTGCCGACGTTGGTGGGCGCCGCGGGCCTGCTGGGTTTCGCCGTCCGCTACGGCCAGGGCGGCAGCCGCCTGGAGACCGACGAAGAGCCGCCCCGCGACGCCGTCGAACGCGACGACGACCGCTTCTGGAAAGGCGGCCTGCTCTACGTCAACCGCGCCGACCACGCGGTGTTCGTGCCTAAGCGGTTCGGGCTCGGCTGGACGCTGAACTTCGGCAACCCCGTGGCGATCGGCGGGTTCGTGGTGCTGATCGCCGCGGTGGTCGTGGTGCCGTTGGCCGTCCGTTAAGGGGCGGCCTGGCGCCGCGAGCTGATCACGCCCGTGTTGAAGCCGGCCAGGTGCAGGCCGCCGGCGAAGCGCGCGTGCTCGATCTTCACGCAGCGGTTCATCACCACGTCGAGCCCGGCCTCGCGGCCGCGGTCGGCCACCTGCTCGTGCCACAGGCCCAGCTGCAGCCACAACGTGCGCGCGCCCGCCGCGATGATCTCCTCGGCCACCTGCGGCAGGTCGTCGTGCTTGCGGAACACGCTCACCAGGTCGATCTCACCCGGCACGTCGGCCAGCGTCGGGTACACGGGCTTGCCGAGCAGCGTGTCGAGGCGCGGGTTCACGAAGTTGACCTCGTACCGCGTCGACGAAGTCAGGTACGTCGCCACGAAGTAGCTCGGCCGCGCCGGGTTGGCCGAGGCGCCGATCACCGTCACCGACCGCGTGCGGCCGAGGATGTGCCGCCGCTCCACGGCCGAAACGTCGTAACTCACCGCCGTGCTCATTCCGAAGCCACTCCCTTGCCGGTCGCCGCCCGTTCCAGCGCCTGATCGAGGTCCCACAGGATGTCCTCGAGGTCTTCCAGCCCCACCGAAAGCCGGATCAGGTCCGGGCCGACGCCGGCGGCCGCCAGCTGGTCGTCCGACAGCTGCGCGTGTGTGGTCGACGCCGGGTGGATCACCAGCGTGCGCGCGTCGCCGACGTTCGCCAGGTGCGACAGCAGCTCCACCGACTCCACGAACTTCTCACCCGAGGCCCGGCCGCCCTTCACCCCGAACGAGAACACCGCGCCCGGCCCGGCCGGCAGGTACTTGCGCGCCAGCTCGTGGTCGGCGTGATCGGGCAGCCCGGCGTAGGAAACCCAGGCCACGCGCGGATCGGCGTTCAGGTACTCCGCCACGGCCTTCGCGTTGGCCACGTGCGCGTCCATCCGCTGCGGCAGCGTCTCCACGCCCTGCAGCAGCAGGAACGCCGAGTGCGGCGAGAGCACCGCGCCGATGTCGCGCAATTGCTCGGCGCGCAGGCGCGTGCAGAACGCGTACTCGCCGAAGTTCTCCCAGTACTTCAGGCCGCCGTACGAATCGACGGTCTCGGTCATGCGCGGGAACTTGCCGTTGCCCCAGTCGAAGCGGCCCGACTCCACGACCACACCGCCGAGCGTGGTGCCGTGACCACCGAGGAACTTCGTGGCCGAGTGCAGCACGATGTCCGCGCCGTGCTCGATCGGGCGGCACAGGTATGGCGTCGCGAGCGTCGCGTCGACGACCAGCGGGATGTCGTGCGAGTGCGCGAGGTCCGCGAGCCCGGCCAGGTCGGCGATGGCGCCCGACGGGTTGCCGATCACCTCGGTGTAGATCAGCCGCGTCTTGTCCGTGACGGCCTTGGCGTAGTCCTCGATGCCGCCGTTGACGAACGTCGTCTCGACGCCGAAGCGCTTGAGCGTGCCGGTGAGCTGCGTGACGGTGCCGCCGTAGAGGCCGCTCGCGGACACGATGTGCTCACCCGCCTCGGCCAGCGCGGAGAAGGTGAGGAACTCCGCGGCCTGGCCGCTCGCCGTGGCCACGCCGCCGATGGCGCCCTCGAGGCTCGCGAGGCGCTCCTCGAACGCGGCCACGGTCGGGTTGCCGATGCGGCTGTAGATGTTCCCGTACTTCTGTAGCGCGAAGAGGTTCGCCGCGTCGGCCGCGTCCTCGAACACGAAGCTGGTGGTCTGGTAGATCGGCACGGCGCGCGCGCCGGTGGCGGGGTCGGGCGTGCCACCGGCGTGCAGGGCGCGGGTGCGGAAGCCCCAGGTGCGTTCACTCATCAGCGGTCACGCTACTCAGCCGGGAGGTCAGCGGCCATCCCTCTCGAAGCGTGGTCGTCGCGCTTTCGGAGGACCTCGGGCCGTTCTTCCTGGTGATGCCGCACGGCGATGGGCCGCTTACCGTTCGTGGTGATCTTCGACTCGGGGCCGGATGTGCGCAAGGTGCTGATCATCGTGGCGATGCTTCTCGCAGCCGGTGCTCGATGTGGCGCCAATTCGGGGTGTGAGTCCTAGCCGCCGAGGGCCGCGCGCAACCGGGCGTCGCGCTCCTCGGGCGTCTGCCGCGGGCAGCTGACGCACTTCGGGTTGCCCACTTCGTAGATCAGGCAGCACGACGCCCGTTTCACGGCCTGCGTCCGGCCGACGCTGACGTATCGCGGCGCGGGCAGGTCGAGGCCGGTCGACGCCACGACGTCGGCCGCCAGCTGCGGCGCCGAAGCCCACAACAGCCGGTTGGCGATGGAGTCCGTTGCGATGGCGCCCAAAGCGCGCGCCCGCGCGCCCGTGACCGAAGCGATGGTCGTGATGGCCGTGTTCAGTGCGGCGCCGAGTGCCGGGCCGAGCGGCCCGCTCAGCGCCCGCGTCGAGCGGGCGCCCAGGAACCGCCCGTCGGGCACGATGTCGAGCTCGACGGCGTCCAGCGACGGGTCCAGCACCTCGCCGCCTGCGGCGAGCGACTCCATCGTCGGCGCGACGAGCACGGACGACAGCGAGTACCACCAGATCGTGCCGATCACCTCGGGCGCCGCGCAGCCGTACAGCTTCGCGGCGCCGCCGATGCGGGCACGCACCCACGTCGCGTCGGCCAGCAGCGCGGCCGGTGTCACGGCTGCCTCCGCCACACGCTCACCCCCACCGCGAGCGTCACGTCCCGCGCCGAGGCGGCTTCGAGGCGTTCGCGACGGCCGTCGCGGTCGAGGTGGAAACCGGCGGGACCCATGGCGACCACGTCGTGCACCTGGCTCGCGGTGAAGGGCGCCGTATGCACCACGTCCACTCGCGACACCCGTGCGAAATGATCGCCCAGCGCCGTTTCGAGCCGCTCTTCCTTGCGCTCGTCCACGGACAGCACGAGGTCGCCCAGCTCGGCGAGGTGCCCGGGCAGCGGCGCGGCCACCACGAGCACGCCGCCGGGTTCGAGCACGCGGTGGAACTCCGCGGGGTTGCGCGGGGAGAACACGTCGAGCACCACGGAAGCCACGCCGTCACCGACGGGCCATGGCTCCCACAGGTTCCACACCACGGCGCCGAGCCGCTCGTGCGCTCGGGCGGCCCGGCGCAGCGCGACGGCGGACACGTCGAGCGCGAGCCCGGTCGCCTCGGGCGCGGCGTCGAGCACGCGCGCGAGGTAGTAACCGGGGCCGGCGCCCGCGTCGATCACGAGGCCCCTGGCGGCCGGCGCGGCGACGCGCGCGAGCTCGTCGGCCAGCGGTGCGTACGCGCCGGAATTCAGGAGCGCCGAACGCGCCTCGACCATCGGCACGGTGTCGGCGGTGCCGGCGGGGATGCGTGCGTGCAACAGGTTGACGTAACCCTGGCGCGCCAAGTCGAACGAGTGACCGTCTTCGCAACGCACCGTGCGGCCCGCTAACCCGACCGGGGCAAGGCACACCGAGCACCGGAGTGCGTCCACGACCCGCCGTGGCAGTGGGTCATTTCCGGGTCCGGCCGAGGTCATGCGGCTATTCGACCATGACGTTTCGCAATCGGACACCCCACCCCGCGTGGCGGGAAACCTTCCCGTAACAACCGCGACCCGACAGTTCACGCCCACGAAACCTTCAGCGCCGCCCCGCGAAACACCCGGAACCAAGACTTCCGGGTCATCTACCCAGGGCACGGGAGGACGATTGTGCTGAACGCAGGAGACACCGCGTGGGTGCTGGCCGGCGCCGCGCTGGTCATGCTCATGACACCCGGACTGGCGTTCTTCTACGGCGGCATGGTCCGCGCGAAGAGCGTCTTGAACATGCTGATGATGAACTTCATCGCCCTCGCCGTGGTGGGGGTGTTGTGGGTCCTCTTCGGCTTCTCCATGTCCTTCGGCAACGACGCTTTCGGCGGCCTGGTCGGCAACTTCGACCTCGCAGGGCTGTCGGACACCTTCGGCAAGCTGGTCGGCTTCGCCGCGGCGGCCACGGACTCCGCGCCGGCTGTCCCGTGGCCGGGCCCGGACGCCTTGCCACTGCTGGCGTTCTGCATGTTCCAGCTGATGTTCGCGATCATCACGCCGGCGCTGATCTCCGGTGCGATCGCGGATCGCGCGAAGTTCTGGGGCTGGACGCTGTTCGTGGTGATCTGGGTGTCCGTCGTGTACTTCCCGGTGGCACACTGGGTGTTCTCGTTCAACGGTTTCCTCGGTGAGAACTCCGTCGGCGGCTGGATCGCCAACAACCTGAAGGCCCTCGACTTCGCGGGTGGCACGGCGGTCCACATCAACGCGGGCGCGGCGGGTCTGGCCCTCGCGATCGTGCTCGGCAAGCGCAAGGGCTGGCCGAAGGACACCGGACGGCCGCACAACGTGCCGTTCGTGCTGCTGGGTGCCTCGCTGCTGTGGTTCGGCTGGTACGGCTTCAACGCCGGCTCCTCGCTGGCCGCCAACGACCTCGCGGCCGTCGCGTTCACCAACACGACCGTGGCCACCGCGGCCGCCGTGCTCGGCTGGTTGCTGGTGGAGCAGCTGAAGTTCGGCAAGCCGACCACGCTGGGTGCCGCTTCCGGTGCCGTCGCCGGCCTCGTCGCGATCACCCCGGCGTGTGGTTTCGTGAGCCCGCTCGGCTCGATCGCGATCGGCGTGATCGCCGGTGTGCTGTGCGCGCTGGCCGTGTCGCTGAAGTACCGCTTCGGGTTCGACGACTCGCTTGACGTCGTGGGCGTCCACCTCGTCGGCGGCATCGTGGGCACGCTGCTCATCGGCTTCTTCGCCACCACGAGCGTCAACTCCCTCGGCGCCGACGGGCTCTTCTACGGCGGCGGCTTCGCCCAGCTGGGCAAGCAGGCGGCCGCGGCGGGCGCGGTGTTCGGGTACTCCTTCATTCTGACGGCCATCATCGGCTTCGTCATCAAGAAGGCGGGCGGCTTCCGCGTCAGCACCGAGGACGAGGTGAGCGGCATCGACGAGGCGCAGCACGCGGAGAGCGCCTACGACTTCACCGGCATGGGCGGCGGGCTCGGTCAGCCGACCACGATCCCGGTCAAGTCCGCCACCGCCCCTGCGAAGCTCGAGGAGACCAAGGCATGAAGCTCATCACCGCGATCGTCAAGCCGTTCACGCTCGACGACATCCGCTCCGGGCTGGAGCAGCTGGGCGTGCTCGGCATGACCGTGAGCGAGGTCCAGGGCTACGGCAGGCAGAAGGGCCACACCGAGGTCTACCGCGGCGCCGAGTACTCCGTGGACTTCGTGGCGAAGCTGAAGATCGAGGTCGTGACGGACGACGCGAACGTCGAGAAGGTCCTCGACGCCATCACCTCCGCCGCGCACACGGGCAAGATCGGCGACGGCAAGGTGTGGGTGACACCGGTCGAGACCGTGATCCGGGTGCGCACCGGCGAGCGCGGAGCGGATGCGCTCTAGGTGAGCACTCACGGGGGTGAACTGGTCCGGGCTCGAGAGCAGCTGCTCACAGGTCGCCACGGCCCGGCCGCGCTGCGGGCGGCCTTGGTGGATCTGTACGAATTCTGGCTCGCGAAGGGCGCCACGGCGGCCGGCGTGGACACCGCTGATCCCGGTGTCGCGCTGGTCGCCGTCGGCGGCCTGGGGCGGCGTGAGCTGGTGCCGTTTTCCGATCTGGACCTGGTGCTGGTGCACAACGGGAACCCGCGCGTCGGCGAGCTCGCCGACGCGTTGTGGTATCCGCTGTGGGACGCGAAGCTCGGGCTCGACCATTCGGTGCGTACGCCGGGTGAAGCGCTGAAGGTCGCTTCGGAGGACCTGCGGACGCAACTGGGCTTGCTGGATGCGCGCCACCTCGCGGGCGACGGCGAGCTGACCGCGCGCCTCGCGTCCGCCGCGCGCGACCAGTGGCGGCGCACGGCCCGCAAGCGGCTCGACGAGCTGGCCGACTCCGTCCGCACCCGGTGGCGGCGCAGCGGCGAGATCGCGCAGTCGGCGGAGCCGGATCTCAAGCACGGCCGCGGGGGGCTGCGGGATTTCGCGGTGCTGGAGGCGCTGGCGCTGGCGCAGCTCACGGCGCGTCCGGGCGAGGAGCTGCTGGCGGCCAAGGCGTTGCTGCTCGACGTGCGCACGGAGCTGCGTCGGGAGCTTCGCCGGGAACGGGACGTGTTGAGCGCACCGGAGGCCGAGGTCGTGGCCGCCGAGCTGGGTCTGGCGGACCGGTTCGCGTTGGCGCGCAAGCTTTCCGGGGCGGGACGGACGGTCGCCTATGCGGTGGACGTCGCCCTGCGGTCCACTGTGGAACCTTCCCGGCCGCGGTTCGGTCGTCGACCTTCGCGCACCCCGTTGGCCGAGGGCGTCGTGCTGCACGGCGACGAGGTGTCGCTGGCCCGCGACGCCGTCCCAGCGAAGGACCCGGCTTTGCTGTTGCGCGTCGCCGCTGCTTCGGCGCGCACGGGCAAACCCATCGCGCACGGCACTTTGCGCACGCTGGCGGACTCCGCGCCCGAGCTGCGCGCGCCGTGGCCGGACGAGGCGCGCAACGCTCTGGTCGAGCTGCTCGGCGCGGGGGAGGGCCTGGTCGACGCGGTCGAGGCACTGGATCGTACCGGCTTGTGGGCCCGGCTGTTCCCGGAATGGGGCGCGGTGCGCGACCTCCCGCCGCGTTCGCCCGTGCACCAGTGGACGGTGGACCGGCACCTCGTACAGGCGTGCGTCGAGGCCGCCCGCCTGACCACCACGGTCGCGCGACCCGACCTGCTGCTGATCGGCGCGCTGCTGCACGACATCGGCAAAGGCCGCGACGCCGACCATTCCGAGCTGGGCGCCGACATCGCCGCGCAAGTGGCCGCACGCCTCGGTTTGCCTTCCGCCGACGTGCAAACGGTGGCCGCGATGGTCCGTCACCACCTCCTGCTCCCGCACACGGCCACCCGCCGCGACATCGCCGACCCCGCCACGGTCTCCCGCGTCGTCAAAACCCTGGACGGCGACGTCGTGCTGCTGGACCTGCTCCACGCCCTGACGCGCGCCGACTCGCTGGCCACCGGCCCGGGCGTCTGGACGGATTGGAAGGACCGCTTGCTCGCCGACTTGGTCGCCGCCGGCGAGGAAGCCTTGCACGGCACGGGTTTCACCGCGCCGGAGCCCCTGGACAGTTCACAACGCGACCTCATGGCCGAAGCCGTCCGATCGGGGATCGGCGAGGTCCGCATCACCGCCCACGGCAAGGTCGTCACGGTGACCCTCGCGGTCCCGTCGCGCGCCGAGCTCCTCGCACCCGCCGCGGGCGTCCTGGCGCTCAACTCGCTGGAAGTCCACGCCGCCGTCCTGCGCGACCGCGTCGGCGTCTTCACCGCCTCACCCAAGTTCGGCTCCCTGCCCGACTCGACGCTGCTGCGCGAACAGTTCTCCCGCGCTGTCGCCGGCACTCTGCCCCTGACGCAACGCCTCGCCGCCAAGGAACGCGACTACGCCACCATGGCGTCGTCCGTGGTCGCCCCCAAGGTCCTCTGGTTCGACGACGAAACCAGCGGCCCGAACACCGTGGTGCTGGAATTGCGCGCCACCGACCGCATCGGCCTGCTCTTCCGCGTCGCCCGCGCCCTGAGCCGCTCGGGCGCCTCCGTGCACTGGGCCAAAGCCACCACCCTGGGCGGCGCCGTCGTGGACTCCTTCGCCGTCAGCCCGTCGACGGGCCCCATCGATTCACCTTGGCGCGCCAAAGTCGAGGATGCCGTGCTCACCGCCGCTTCGTGAGCGTGGGGGCGGGCTACGGTTCTCCCGTGGCCCGCCCCCTCCTCTTCCTCGACGTCGACGGTCCCCTCATCCCCTTCGGCGCCGCGGACTACCCGCACTTCTCACCGTTGCCCGGCCCGGCTGAGCACCCGCTCCTGGAGCGTCTCGACCCAGCCCACGGCGCGCGTCTCGCCGCCCTGCCGTGTGAGCTCGTTTGGGCCACGACGTGGTTCACCGACGCCAACGACGTCATCGCCCCGCGCCTCGGCCTGCCGGCTCTGCCGCTTGTCGACGAGCCGGCCGACTACGACGTCGACGGCCTGTACTGGAAAACCCGGCCATTGGTGACCTTTGCCGCCGGCCGGCCCTTCGCTTGGGTCGACGACGAAATCTCGGCCGCGGACCGCGTGTGGGTGTCCGCGCACCACCCCGGCGCCGCTCTGCTGCACCGCGTCGATCCCCGCACCGGTCTGACCGAAGCCGATTTCACCACCCTCGCCGAGTGGTTCGAAAAGCTCGCCCCGACCTCCTGACCGTCCACACCTGTAAACACCTCCACCCACCCCCGACCCAGCACGTAACCAGGCTGACCAGCCCCGTTACCCAACCCGCCCGTCACACGATCGGGGTGTCGCGCTGGCGAAGGCAGGCCCCGGTGGCAATATGGCGCGGGTCCGGAGCGGCTGTGCGGAGGGCGGGGTGTGGGGTGCTGGGGTCCGAGCAGAACCTGCCGAGGCTTTCGTTGCCGCCCACCGTGGTCGCGGCGCATCTGAGGTCGTGTGCGGAGGAGTTGGCCGGCTCGTTGCGCACCGACGGCGAAGCGGCGACGTTGGGGGAGCTCACCGAGGTCGTCACCCAGCTCGTCGCGGGGCAGCACGCGCTCGCGCACGCACTGGCCGGTCTCGCGCGGCGTGTGGACGTGCGAAACGGGGCCCTGGCGGCCGCGCCGTCCGTGGACGTCGAGGTGGTCATCGAGGTGCTCCAAGCGGCGGCGTGCGCGGTGGGCTGCTCGGCCGAAGCGCTGGCCGAGGCCGAGCCGTCGTTCGAATGCGTGAGCGAATCCGCAGGACCTCACACTCGTTTGTAGCTGTCCCGCCCACCGCACGCGAACAGGCCGAAGGCGTCACCGGGTTGCTGAAGCCCCTCCACCGGAGGACCGTTGGTGGCCACGGCCCGCGCCGCCCTCGAAAAGGCCGCGAGCGCCCGTTCCCGAGCCGAGCGCGCGGTGAAGAACCGCGGCTTGAGTAGTTCTACGCAACTCCGGTTGGGGGCTTTCACACTGCCCCGCCGGCCCGCGCCCCGGCAGACTTCTCCCCAACGCAAGGCGGAGCGCGTTCGCCCGGTACTGGGGGTCTGGCGAGCGGGGGACGGGGCACCCGTCTGGCGTGCACGCGGCGGAAGGCTCCCGGGGAGGTGAGCCCTTCCGCCAAGGTTCCGGGGCCGGCCGTGGGGAGCGGCCGCGTCCCGGAACCCCTGGGGGAGTTCAGGAATCCGCCATCCGCACCATCAGATCCGCGGCCATGCGCAACAGCTGTTGTTCCGTCGGGCTCAACGCGCGCGCCATCGCCGCCGCCAGCCACTGCTCCCGCGAAATCGAGTAGTCCCGCAGCACCACGCGCCCGGCGTGCGTGATGTCGAGCAACGACCGCCGCCCGTCCGACGGGTCCGCGGTGCGCGTGATCAACCCGCGAGACGCCAGCGAAGCCAGTACCCGCGTCAGCGACTGCGGATGCATCCGTTCGGCCTCCGCCAGCTCGCTCGGCGTGTGCGTGCCCGCGCGGTAGAGCCGCGACAGCACGGCCAGCACCGTCGGACCCGGCGACGGCGAGTCCGCCTCCGAGCGCATGCGCCAGTTGAGCCGCCCGACTCCCTCCCGGACGTGGCGGGCCAGCTCGGCCAGCTCGTCGGCACGGCGGGTGTCGGCTTCGGTCTGCATACCGCCACATTAGGCGGTTTCCCCGCGCACGAGCCGCGCGTATCGGCTGTCGAGCGCCAGCAGCTCCGAGTGCGTGCCGCGCTCCACGATCCGGCCTGCGTCGAGCACCACGATCTGGTCCGCGTTCTCCACAGTGGACAGCCGGTGCGCGATGGTCAGCGTCGTGCGGCCTGCGGCGAGCCGGTCGAGCTCCGCCTGCACCGACCGTTCGGTGCGGTTGTCGAGCGCGCTCGTGGCCTCGTCGAGGATCAGCACGGGCGGGTTGCGCAGCAGGATCCGCGCGATCGCCATCCGTTGCTTCTCCCCGCCGGAGAACCGGTAGCCGCGCTGCCCCACCACGGTGTCGTAGCCCTCGGGCAGCTTCGCGAGCGTGTCGTGGATGTGCGCGGCCTTCGCGGCCTCCTCGATCTCCGCGTCGGTGGCGTCCGGCTTCGCGAAGCGCAGGTTCTCCCGCACCGAAGCGTGGAACAGGTACGTCTCCTGCGACACGAACCCGACTCCCGCCGCCAGCGACGCGAGCGTGACGTCCCGGACGTCCGTGCCGTCGATGGTCACGCGGCCTTCCGTCACCTCGTACAGCCGCGCCACGAGGTACGCGAGCGTGGTCTTGCCCGAGCCCGTCGAGCCGACCAGCGCCGTGGTCGTCCCCGGCGCCACGTCGAGGTCGACGTCGCGCAGGGTCCACGCGCCGTCGTCGTCGTAGCGGAACGACACCGAGCGCATCGACACCGCGCCCTCGCGCACGGCCAGCTCCCGCGCCCCCGGTCGGTCGTCGATCTCCACGCGCAGGTCGAGCACCTCGAAGATCCGCCCGAACAGCGCCTTCGCCGCGCCCACGCTCTGGCTCACCGTCTGCATCGCCGTGGCCGGTCCGAGCAGCCGGTTGAGCATGCTCGTGAACGCCACCACTGTGCCCAGTGACACCGGCGCCGAACCGCCGGCCAGCTCCAGCCCGGCGACCCAGTACACGAGTGCCGGGATGATCGTCAGGCTCATCACCCGCGAGGCCCGCTGCCAGCGCCCGGCCAGCGCCGCGCTGCGTTCGAGCGCCGCGACCTCGCGGGACTCCTCGGCGAAGCGCTCCCGCATCCGCCGTTCGTTGCCCATGGTCTTGGCCAGCAGCACGCCGGTGACCGACAACGACTCCTCGACGATCGTCGTCAGCCGCGCCATCCGCCGGGTCCGGCCGCGGGCGAGCTTGCGCTGCTTGCCGCCCAGCCGCAGCGTGAACAGCAGGAACAGCGGCACGACCACGAGCGAGAGCAGCGCCAGCTGCCAGTCCATGATCAGGATTGCGACGGTGATCGCCAGAGCCGTGGTGCCGTTCTGCACGATCGAGGCCGCGGTGGTCGTGACCACGTTGTCCACGCCGCCGATGTCGTTGAAGACCCGCGACAGGATCTCGCCGGTCTTGGTGCGGGTGAAGAAGCCGAGCGACATGCGCTGCAGGTGGCCGTAGACCGACACGCGCAGCTCGTTCATCACGCGCTGCCCGATCGTGTTCGACAGCCCGGTCGTCGCCACGCCGAGCGCGCCTGAGCCCAGCGCCGCGGCGATCATCCCCATCGCCAGCAGGGACACCAGTAGCGCGTCGCGGTGGGGGAGTGCGGTGTCGAGGATCTCGCGCAGCAGGAACGGCGAGGTGACGCCGAGACCCGCCTGCACCACCAGCAGCACGAACAGCGCGGCCATCGGTCTCCGGTGCGGCCGGAACAGCGCGGCGATGCGGCTGAACGGCACTTTCTCGTCGGTGTCCGCCTCCGGTTCGGCCAGCGTCGGACGCGGTGTCGTTGCTGAAGTCATACGCAGATGTTTACCGATTCGCGCTGTCGAGTCGAGCGATTTTCTTGTGTTGACCCAGGACGTCCCATGGAGTTATTACGCATGTGCGTACTAACCTTCTCTTGAAGGTTCGCGCACCCGCGAGGCGGCCGAGCCCGGACCGCTACCCTGGGAGGTTGCCGGGGTCGCCCAGCGATGCCCGGTACGCGAACGACGACCCAGCTGGAGCGTGCACACCCGTGTTCGACACCCTCTCCGATCGGCTCACCGCCGCCCTGCAGACGCTGTCTCGCAAGGGCCGGCTGTCCGACGCCGACATCGACGCCACCGCGCGCGAGATCCGCATCGCGCTGCTGGAAGCCGACGTCGCGCTGCCGGTGGTCAAGGAGTTCATCGCCCGGATCAAGGAGCGGGCGAAGGGCGCCGAGGTATCGCAGGCGCTCAACCCCGCGCAGCAGGTCATCAAGATCGTCAACGAGGAGCTCGTGGGCATCCTCGGCGGCGAGACGCGCCGGCTGAACCTCGCGAAGAACCCGCCGTCGGTGATCATGCTGGCGGGTCTGCAGGGTGCCGGTAAGACGACGCTCGCCGGCAAGCTCGCGATGTGGCTGAAGAAGCAGGGCCACGCGCCGATGCTGGTGGCCTGTGACCTCCAGCGCCCGAACGCCGTCACGCAGCTGCAGGTCGTCGGCGAGCGCGCCGGAGTGGTCACGTTCGCGCCGGAGCCGGGCAACGGCGTCGGCGACCCGGTGGACGTCGCCCGCCGCGCCATCGCGGAGGCCAAGCACGCGCAGCACGACATCGTGGTGGTCGACACCGCGGGCCGCCTGGGTGTCGACGAAGAGCTGATGAAGCAGGCCGCGGACATCCGCGACGCCGTGCAGCCCGACGAGATCCTGTTCGTCGTCGACGCGATGATCGGCCAGGACGCCGTGAATACGGCCCAGGCGTTCCGCGACGGCGTCGGCTTCACCGGCGTGGTGCTCACGAAGCTCGACGGCGACGCCCGCGGTGGTGCCGCGCTGAGCGTGCGCGAGGTCACCGGCCAGCCGATCCTCTTCGCCTCCAACGGCGAGAAGCTCGAGGACTTCGACACCTTCCACCCCGACCGGATGGCCTCGCGCATCCTCGGGATGGGCGACATGCTCACGCTCATCGAGCAGGCCGAGCAGCACTTCGACCAGGACCAGGCCGAGAAGGCCGCGGCGAAGCTGACCAGCGGGCAGCTGACGCTGGAGGACTTCCTCGAGCAGATGCTCGCCGTCCGCAAGATGGGCCCGATCGGCAACCTGCTCGGCATGCTGCCGGGCGCGGGCCAGATGAAGGACCAGCTGGCGCAGGTCGACGACAAGCACCTCGACAAGCTGCAGGCGATCATCCGCGGCATGACCCCGGCCGAGCGCGACGACCCGAAGATGATCAACGGCTCGCGCCGGCTGCGCATCGCCAACGGCTCGGGCGTCTCCGTCCGCGAGGTCAACGACCTGGTCAACCGCTTCTTCGAAGCCCGCAAGATGATGGCCCAGATGGCCGGGCGCTTCGGCTTCGGTGGCGGTGGCGGCAGCAAGACACGCAAGGGCAAGAAGGGGAAGAAGGGCAAGGGGCGCGGCCCCACGCAGCCCAAGGTCCGCGGCGGCTTCCCCGGCGGCATGCCGATGCTGCCCCCTGGCGGCATGCCGACCGGTGGTGGCATGCCCGACCTGTCGCAGCTCGGCGGCATGAACGACGTGCCGGGCTTCGACCCGACGAAGTTCAAGCTGCCGAAGGACCCCAAGAACAATTGAGCGCCGGACAATTGAGCGCCCTGCACGTCTCAGGCACCGTCCTGCCCGACGGCTCGCCGCGTGAGCTCTGGATCACCGACGGGCGCATCTCGTTCGAGCCCGTGCCCGGCGCGGAAACGCTGGCGACCGGCGGGTTCCTGGTGCCCGGCCTCGTCGACGCCCACTGCCACCCGGGCCTCGGCCCGCGCGGGGCGGTGCCGGTCGCCGACGCCGCCGAGCAGGCGGTGACCGACCGCGACGCCGGCACGCTGCTGATCCGCGACTGCGGTCTGCCACTCGACGTGCGGCCCCTGCAGGCGCGCGCCGACCTGCCCACGATCATCCGGTGCGGCCGTCACCTGGCCCTGCCGAAGCGCTACGTCCCCGGCTTCGCCATCGAGCTGGACGACGTGGCGCTGCTGCCCGAGGCCGTCGCGGAACAAGCGCGTGACGGCGACGGCTGGGTCAAGCTCGTAGGCGACTGGATCGACCGCGGCGAGGGTGACCTCGCGCCGCTGTGGCCCGACGACGTGCTGGCCGAGGCCGTCGGCGTCGCGCACGACCTCGGCGCCCGCGTGACCGCCCACGTCTTCGGCGAAGCCGCCCTGCCGGGGCTGATCAACGCGGGCATCGACTGCCTGGAGCACGGCACCGCGTTGAACCCCGACCAGCTGGGCGAGCTGGCTCGCCGTGACGTGGCGCTCGTGCCGACGCTGATCAACATCGAGAACTTCCCCGGCATCGCCGACCAGGCCACGAAGTACCCCACGTACGCGGCCCACATGCGGGCCCTGCACGCGGGCGTCGCCGACATGGTGTCCGCGGCCGTCGAGGCGGGCGTGCGCGTGTTCGCCGGCACCGACGCCGGCGGCATGGTCGCCCACGGCCTCATCGCCGACGAGGTCGAAGCGCTGCACCGCGCCGGCATGACGCGCGAGCAGGCGCTCGCGAGCGCGTCGTGGGCCGCCCGCGAGTGGCTCGGCCGCCCCGGCATCTCCGACGGCGCCCCGGCAGACCTGATCGTGTACCCGGCCGACCCGCGTGAGGACCTCGCGGTGTTGCGCCACCCGTCGCACATCGTCCTGCGCGGCACGGTTTTCGGCTGAAACACCTCCTTCACCGGTGATCGCCCGAGTACTGTGCGAAGTCTCCTCGGCGGTTAGGCTCGACCGGTGAGCCGAGCGATCACCGGAGGGCGGGCGTGACCACTTCCCAGCCCCGGGAACCGATTCCGGGCGCCACGCCGATCCGTCCGGAGGACCTGGTGAGCGCCCCGCGCGAGTTCCCGCCGCACCGGTGGGGCTTCGGGGCGTTCCTGCTCGTGGAGGCCGTGCTCATCGCATCGGCCGCGTTCGTGAGCGCGTTGCTCGGCGATCCGCCGGCCGGGCAGCCGCTGCCGATCCGCACGGTGCTGCTGGGCACGATGCTGCCCGCGATGATCGCCGCGGGCGTCGCGCTGCTGGCCACGGTCGTGCGCGGCAACGGACCCAAGATCGATCTGCGCCTGGAGTGGCGCTGGTCCGACGTGAAGATCGGGCTCAAGTTCGGCCTGCTCGGGCTGGTGCTCACGTCGCTGAGCGCCTGGGTGTGGACCGAGATCGTGGGCTCGGCCGACGCGACGTCGGCGATCAGCGCGCTGGTGGACGACCGGAAGATGTCGGTGTCCGCGGCTATCGTGACGTTCGTCTACCTCTGGCTGCTCGGGCCGATCTGCGAGGAGATCATCTACCGCGGCCTGCTCTGGGGAGCGGTGGAGCGGCTGCAGTGGCGCAGCGAACGGTGGGGTCGCATGGCGGCTTTCCTGCTGTCCACGGCCGTGTTCGCCGCCAGCCACCTCGAACCACTGCGGACCACGCTCCTGCTGGTCATCGCCGTGCCGATCGGTCTCGCGCGCTTCGCCACGGGCCGGCTGCCGGGCAGCGTGGTGGCGCACTCGATGAACAACTTCCTGCCCTCGGTCGCGATCCTGCTCGGCTCGCTCGGGGTCAGCTCGTTCTGAGGTGCGTTCCGGGTCTGTTCCGAGGCCCTGCGCAGGCACTTCGAGCCATCTGGCAGAATGTTCGCTTGCCCGCTTCCGTCCGGACCCTCTCGCCGTTCGGGGGCTCCTGTTTCGGGCGCCTGTGATCGTGTCCCCACGCGGTCGACGAGCGCCCACCCTGCACCAGCACTGAGGAGTACCCACACCCGTGGCCGTCAAGATCAAGCTGCAGCGCCTCGGCAAGATCCGTGCGCCGTACTACCGCATCATCGTCGCCGACGCGCGCACCCGCCGGGATGGCAAGGCCATCGAGACGATCGGCAAGTACCACCCGAAGGAAGAGCCGAGCCTGATCGAGGTCGACACCGACCGCGCCCAGTACTGGCTGGGCGTCGGCGCCCTGCCGACCGAGCCGGTCCAGCGCATCCTCGAGATCACCGGTGACTGGCAGAAGTTCAAGGGCCTGCCGGGCGCCGAGGGCACCCTGAAGGTGGCCGAGCCGAAGCCGTCCAAGCAGGACCTGTTCAACGCGGCGCTGGCCGCGGCCGGCGAGGAGCCCTCCGCCGAGGCCACCACGCCGAAGAAGAAGTCCGCTCCCAAGAAGGCCGAGGCCGAGAAGGCCGAAGCCGCTGAGGGCGAGAAGTCCGAGTGAGTTTTCTCGCTGACTCCCTCGAGCACCTGGTGCGCGGGATCGTCGACAACCCGGACGAGGTCCGGGTCGAGCTGCTGACCACTCGCCGTGGCCGCACGCTCGAGGTGCACGTGCACCCCGACGACCTCGGCAAGGTGATCGGCCGGGGCGGTCGCACGGCGACCGCTCTGCGCACCGTGATGGGCGGCATCGGTGGCCGCGGCGTCCGTGTGGACGTCGTCGACACCGATCGCTGACCCGCGGCGGAACTCGGACGGTCAGGATGGACGTCGTAGTCGGCCGCATCGCCAAGGCGCACGGCATCCGCGGGGAACTCGCGGTGGATGTGCGCACGGACTCGCCCGGACAGCGGTTCGCCGTCGGTGCGGTCGTCACGACGCAGCTGCGTGACGGCAGCAAGAGGGATCTCACCATCACAGCCGCCCGCGAACACAGCGGGCGGCTGCTGGTGCGTTTCGAACAGGTCCCCACGCGCGACGTCGCCGAGACCCTGCGCGGCGCGTTGCTGCTCATCGACACCGCCGCACTCCCGCCGACGGGCGACCCCGACGAGTTCTACGACCACGAGCTGGCCGGCCTCAGCGCCGAGCTGGCCGACGGCACGGTCGTGGGCAAGGTCGTCGAGGTCGTCCACTCGCCGGCGGGGGAGCTGCTGGAGCTCGACGTCGACGGCCGTGAGGTGCTCGTGCCGTTCGTGCGCGCGATCGTCCCGACGGTCGACGTCGCGGGCGGGCGCGTGGTGCTGGACCCGCCCGAAGGCCTGCTGGACGAGGACTGACGTGATCCCGTTCCCCTCGCACCGGAGGTGGTGAGCGTGCGCATCGACGTCGTCACGATCTTCCCCGAGTACCTCGACCCTCTGCGCGCCGCGCTGCTGGGCCGGGCGATCGATCGCGGCCTCATCGAGATCGGCGTGCACGACCTGCGCGAGTGGACCCATGACGTCCACCGCGCGGTCGACGACGCGCCGTACGGCGGCGGCCCCGGCATGGTCATGAAGCCCCAGATCTGGGGCCCGGCGCTCGACGAGGTCTGCGGGCAGGAGACCCGGCTCGTGGTCCCGACGCCGGCGGGCAAGCCGTTCACCCAGGAGCTGGCCCACGCGTACGCCAGGGAGAAGCACCTGGTCTTCGCGTGCGGCCGCTACGAGGGCATCGACCAGCGCGTGGTCGACGACGCCGCGCGCCGCATGCCCGTGGACGAGGTGTCGATCGGCGACTACGTGCTGGTCGGCGGCGAGGCCGCGGTGCTGGTGATCGTGGAGGCCGTGGTCCGGCTGCTGCCGGGCGTGCTCGGCAACGCGCGGTCGGCGGCCGAGGACTCGTTCTCCGACGGGCTGCTCGAAGGCCCCAGCTACACGCGCCCGGAAGTGTGGCGCGACCTGGCGGTGCCCGACGTCCTGCGCTCCGGGAACCACGCGCTCGTGGAGCGCTGGCGGCGCGATCAGGCGCTGGAACGCACGGCCCTGCGGCGCCCGGATCTTCTGGCCCGGTTGCCGGAGGGTAGTCTGAACAGCCGAGATCACGAGGTACTCGACCGGCTCGGCGAGGACCTCGGCTAGACCCCGTGCGAAGCGAGCACCAGCGCCTCTGCCATAATCGACAGGTTGGCGTGAGTGGACCGCCTCGTTCACGAGCCCGCCATCAGCCCCTGGTGTAGTTGCAGCAGCATTGCTGCGCGCCCGGGGAGAAGTACCCGAGTTACACGAATCGACGAGGACGGACCACCGATGAACACCCTGGACGCGCTGGACGCGCACTCCCTGCGTTCCGACATCCCGGACTTCCGCCCGGGCGACACGCTCAAGGTCCACGTCCGCGTCATCGAGGGCAACCGCGAGCGCAACCAGGTCTTCCAGGGCGTCGTGATCCGCCGCCAGGGCGGCGGCGTCCGCGAGACCTTCACCGTGCGCAAGGTTTCGTTCGGCGTGGGCGTCGAGCGCACCTTCCCGGTGCACTCGCCGAACCTGGCCGAGGTCGAGGTCTTCAAGCGCGGCGACGTGCGGCGCGCGAAGCTCTACTACCTGCGCGACCTGCGTGGCAAGAAGGCGAAGATCAAGGAGCGTCGCGAGAACCGCGAGACCACCTCTGCCTCCTGAGTGGCAAGGCGGTACCCGGTAGCCTGGCGACGTGGTCGACCCCGTGCCCCAGAACGCCGCTGAGGATGACCCCGACGGCTCGGAGGACTCTCGTTCCGAGGAGCGTCGGGGCTCCCACCGGCGGGGCAAGCCTCAGAAGAAGCGGTCGTTCTGGAAGGAACTGCCGATCCTGATCGTGATCGCCCTGGTGCTCACGATCCTGATCCAGGCCTTCCTGGCGAAGGTCTTCATGATCCCCTCGGGGTCCATGGAGGCCACGCTTCACGGCTGCCCCGGCTGCACGGGCGACCGGATTCTGGTCGACCGCGTCACCTACGACTTCACGGATCCCTCGCCGGGCGACGTGGTCGTGTTCAAGGGTCCGCCCGCGTGGACTGAGAACGAGATCGCGCCGCAGGAATCCACCAACGTCATCGTCCGCGGCCTGCGGGGTCTCGGCTCGCTGGTGGGCTTCGCCCCGCCGGACGAGCGCGACTTCGTGAAGCGCGTGATCGCCGTCGGCGGCCAGACCGTGCAGTGCTGCGATCCGCAGAACCGCGTGATCGTCGACGGCAAGGCCCTCGACGAGCCGTACATCCACTGGGAGAACCCCGACCACGCGATGCAGGACTCGTTCGCGCCGGTCAAGGTGCCGCAGGGCACCTTGTGGGTGATGGGCGACAACCGCAACAACTCGGCCGACTCGCGTTACCAGGGCCAGGGCGGTGCCAACGGCGCCGTGCCCGTGAGCGACGTGATCGGCAAGGCCCGGATCATCGTCTTCCCGCCGGGTCGCTGGGGCGGGGTCTCGGACCACGATCCGCAGGCGAACGCGCAGCCGGTGGCCCTCGGTGCCCCGGCGTGGCAGGAGGGCTTGCCGCTCGGCGTCGGGTTCGCCGCGGCCGTGCCCACGCTGTTCGTCGGCCGGCGAGTGAAGGCGGGCCTGCGCAAGGCGCGCCGTTAGGGTGCCCCGCCCGAGAAGGTTGGCAGTGACCGTTCCCGCTCCCCGAACCCCGGCCGAACCCCTGCGGCCGCCGCGCGCCGTCGTGCGCGGCGAGCTGTTCTGGGGTCTGCAGGGTGCTCTCGAACGCCGTGGCCTGGGCCCCGTCGCCGGCGTGGACGAGGCCGGCGCTGGCGCGTGCGCGGGCCCGCTGGTGGTGGCCTCCTGCGTGCTGCGCCCCGGCGACGGCGCGCGGCTGCCGGAGCTCACCGACTCGAAGCTGCTCACCGCGAAGGCCCGTGACCGCGTCTACGACCTGGTCCTCAAGCGCGCCCTCGACTACGCGGTGATCGTGATCCCGTCCGAACAGGTCGACCTGCTTGGCATCCGGGTGATGAACCTGGAGGGGATGCGGCGCGCGGTCGCCGCTCTGCGCGACCACCCGGGGTATGTGCTCACCGACGGTTTCCCGGTGCCGGGCATCCCGGCGCCCAACGTCGCGGTCATCAAGGGCGACCGCAGCGTGGCCAGCATCGCCGCCGCGTCGGTGCTCGCGAAGGTGACGCGTGACCGCATCATGGCCGGCCTGCACGGCGAGCTGCCGCACTACGGCTTCGACGTGCACAAGGGCTACAGCACCGCCGACCACCTGCGGGCTCTCACCGAGCACGGCCCGAGCCCCGCGCACCGCTGGTCCTACACGAATGTGGCCACCGCGGCCCTCGCACACGGACTCACCCCACCGCATCCGGTCGTGCTCACCTACGCTGCTCTGGAGAACGCGGCTTCGGAAGCCGCCGCGGAGGAGAATGGTTCTCGGGAAAACCCGAGCGCGCCGGTCCGTGCCCTGGCCCGCTCGGTGGGTAAGAATGAACGCTCCGCCGCCGGAGCAGCAAGACGAACGCGAGGAGGGGCGCGGATTTCATGAGCGCAGAGGATCTCGAGAAGTACGAGACCGAGATGGAGCTCTCGCTGTACCGCGAGTACCGCGACATCGTCGGCCAGTTCTCGTACGTGGTGGAGACCGAGCGGCGGTTCTACCTGGCCAACGCAGTCGACGTACAGGTACGCGACGGCGGCGGCGAGGTGTACTTCGAGGTCCGCATGTCGGACGCGTGGGTCTGGGACATGTACCGCCCGGCCCGCTTCGTGAAGCACGTCCGCGTCATCACGTTCAAGGATGTCAACGTGGAGGAACTCGACAAACCCGACCTGCGCCTCCCTGAGGACGGCCCCTTCTCGGGCTGAGGTCCCTCTCGGTTTCACCGGCCACCCGGGTTCGCCCGGGTGGCCGTTTTGCGTTCCCGGCGCTAGCACCGGGCACCGACATTTTCACGCCACCTGCCGTCAGGCTTGCCACGGTTATCCACAACCCCCCCAGTTGTCCACAGCCCGGCTTTTCGATGGTGGCGCCTTCCCTCGTCACTCTGCGACGGTTGATCGCACACGCATCGTGACAGCCGGCAAAGGCCCGGCGACGGCGCGGCCGAGGGGGAGCGATGAACGACGGCCCGGACCCGGGCGCCCAGTGGCGCCGCGCGTTCGGCCGCTGGGGCGAAGACCTGGCGGCCCGGCACCTGCAGAACGCGGGCCTGGTGGTGCTCAGCCGCAACTGGCTCTGCCGCGAAGGCGAACTCGACCTCGTACTGGCCGACGGCGACAAGGTCGTCTTCTGCGAGGTCAAAACCCGCGCCACCAACGCCTACGGCTCCCCCGCGGAATCCGTGACGGCCGAAAAGATCACCCGCGTCCACCGCGCCGCCCAACGCTGGCTGCGCGCCCACCGCGTCGGCTGGTGCCGCACCCGCTACGACGTCGTGACCGTCTTCGCCCCCGCCGGGGCCCACCCACAGGTCCACCACATCGCGGGAGCCTTCTGATGCCCATCGCGAAGGCTTGGTCGGTAGCACTGCTGGGGATCGAAGGCCGGGTGATCGAGATCGAGGCCGACCTGGGCGGCGGGCTCAGCCGGGTGACCCTGGTCGGACTGCCCGATGCCGGGCTGCGTGAGGCGAAGGATCGTGTGCGCTCGGCCATCCGCAACTCGGGCCAGCCCTGGCCCGACGGCAAAGTCACACTCGGGTTGTCGCCCGCGAACTTGCCGAAGGTGGGCTCTGGCTACGACCTGGGGATAGCCGCCGCGGTGCTTGCTGCCAACGGCGCTGTACCGGCCACAAAGCTCTTGCGCACGATCCTGTTGGGCGAGCTGGCGCTCGACGGTCGGATCCGCCCAGTCCGCGGTGTCCTGCCCGGACTGCTGGCTGCGCGGGCAGCGGGGTACGAGCGCGCTGTCGTCCCGATGGAGTCGCTCTACGAAGCTGCGCTCGTCGACGACCTCGAGATCGCCGGTGCGTCGCGCCTATCTGACCTGGTCGCCTGGCTTAAGGGTGAGGGCGAACTCGAGTCGAGCCCCGAAGCGGTGGCGGCAGAAGCGGCCCCTGTACCGGACCTTGCCGATGTGGTCGGCCAACCAGAGGCCCGTTGGGCGCTGGAAGTCGCCGCGGCGGGTGGGCATCAACTGTTGCTGACCGGTCCTCCGGGTGTCGGCAAGACCATGCTCGCCAAGCGAATGCCGGGTCTGTTGCCGCCATTATCCAAGGAGGAATCACTGCAGGTCACAGCCATCCACTCCATCGACGGCTCCCTGTCGAAGGCTTCGCCGCTGGTGACCGTCCCGCCGTTCGTGGCACCGCACCACTCGATCACCGTTGCGGCACTGGTAGGTGGTGGCAGCGGGATCGCGAGCCCCGGCGCGATCAGCCGTGCTCACCGAGGAGTTCTTTTCCTCGACGAGGTATGTGAGTTCGGCGCACAGCGTTTGGATTCTCTACGCACCGTCCTCGAAGAAGGCGAGGTCCGCATTTCGCGGGTGAAAGGCTCCGTCCGCTACCCGGCCCGCTTCCAGCTCATCCTGGCCACCAACCCGTGCCCCTGCGCGCCGCCGCGTGAGACCGACTGCATCTGCTCGCCGATCGTCCGCCGCCGTTACCTCGGGCGGATCTCAGGGCCGCTGCTGGACCGCGTCGACCTCCGCGTGCGCCTGCGTCCGCTGACCGCCATCTCCGCTCACCAGTCCGCGGAGCCCGAATCGTCCGAGGCGGTCCGCGCCCGCGTCCTGGCCGCCCGCGACCGTGCGGCCCACCGCTGGCGCACGCACGGCTGGCGCGCCAACTCCGACGTCCCCGGCCCCGCCCTCCGCCGCGAGTTCGTGTTGCCGTCGCCCACCACCGCCCTGCTCGACCGCGCCCTCGACCGCGGCCTCCTCACGGCCCGCGGTGCCGACCGTTGCCTTCGCATCGCCTGGACGCTCGCCGACCTGTCCGCCACGCCCCACCCGACCCCCGACCACGTCGCCGCCGCGCTCGACTTCCGAGAAAGGACCGCCGCATGACCCGCCCCCGAAAGGAATCCGCCGTGAAACGCCACCTGCGTCTCGTTCCGAATCCCCACAACCCGCCCGAACGCGATCGCGCCCGCGTCCGCGCCATTCTCGTGCCGCGCCCGCTGTCGCTCGTGAGACTGAGAGGTGCGGCATGACGGCCCTGCCCACCGAACAGCCGGTCGCCACCGCCACCGATGAAGAACGCCTCGCCCGCGCCTACCTGCTGCGCGTCGCCGAGCCGCCGGCGCCGGCGTTGGTCGCGTTCGTGGGGGAGCGCGGCCCGGTCGAGGCCGCGGCCCGCGTCCGCAGCGGCGATTGTCCCGACAAGGTCCGTCGCGAAACCGCGGCCCGACGCGATGTCGACCTGGCCGAGCAAGATCTGGAGACGGCCGCGAAAACCCGAGCCCGTCTGGTCGTGCCCGAGGACCACGAGTGGCCGGCGTGGCCGTTGCTCTCGCTGGCGGTCGCGAGCGGCCGCGGAGTCGAGAACGTCGCCGCCCCGCTCGCCCTCTGGGTCCGCGGCGGCGCGAACCTCGCGAAGGCAGCCGACCGCGCGGTCGCCGTCGTCGGAGCGCGCCTCGCGACGAACTACGGAGAACACAACTCCGCCGAGTTCGGCCACGGCCTTGCGACCCGCGACGTCCCGGTCTTCTCCGGCGCGGCCCTCGGCATCGACGGCGCCGCCCACCGCGGTGCCCTCGGCGCAGGGGGCGTCACGGTCGCGGTGTTGGGCTGCGCCGTCGACATCGGCTACCCGGCCGGCCACGTCGACCTGCTGAGGCGCATAGCCGACAACGGCGGCGCCGTCGTCAGCGAGTACGCCCCCGGCACCCCTCCCGCGCGCCACCGCTTCCTCGTCCGCAATCGCCTCATCGCCGGTCTCACCGACGGCACCGTCGTCATCGAAGCCGGCATTCGCAGCGGCGCGCGCAACACCGCCACCACCGCGGGTGCCCTCGGCAAAGTCGTGATGGCACTGCCGGGCCCCGTCCAGTCCGGCAACTCCGCCGGCTGCCACGCCCTCATCCGCGACTGCAAGGCCACCCTCGTCACCTCCGTCGACGAGGTCGTCGACACCGTCGGCCGGTTCGGCCCCGCCGCCGAACCGGAAAACCCCCGGCCGCGCCGCCCCACCGACGTCCTCGCCCCCGAAGCCCTCCGCGTCTACGAAGCACTCGTACCCCGCGCCGGCCGCTCGGCCGATCAGGTCGCCACCGAATCGGGCGTCCCGGTCGACCGTGTGCGCGCCCTGTTGCCCGAGCTGGAAATCGACGGCTTCGCCGTCCGCGGCGACACCGGGTGGCGCCGCATCGTCCGCGCGGCACCAAAGTGAACGGCGCTTGTCGTCGCGCTCGGCCGCACGGAGGGCGGTTACGGGTGGCCACGGATCGATCTGCAGCGAACGGCACCGAATTTCGTAGGTGGCCCCTGACCGCTCGCCGCCGGATGGCGCCGGACGCCGCCGCGCTTGGCCGCACGCCCGCACGGTATCCGTGCAGGTCCGCAGGACCGTGATCGGCGCCGGACAGGCTGTTCGGTCGCGTGGTGCGGCACCCGCCGGCGCCCCACCACCCGCTCGCACCTCGGTGAACGGCGACGACCGTGGCGCTCGGCCGGATGGCGCACAACCCACGTGGCCCCGGAATGTGCATGCGGCACAGAGGAAAACGGCGTGGCGATGCTTGACCTCGGGCGGTGGTTCGCGCAGCGTGATCGCCATGTCGTCAGCGAGCGCCCGCCGGGACGCGGTCCCGCGTGTCTCGGGGCACCGGAAAGGCGCGCAGCGGCCGGATCTGCGGGCGGTGCGCGAGGGGTTGCCCGGGCCGGAGCGCGCGGTGGTGGCCGAGTACGAACGGCATCTGACGCTGGAGCGCGGGCTGTCGCCGCACACGGTGCGGGCGTATGTGGGCGACGTGGTGTCGTTGCTGGGGTTCCTGACCGCGGCGGAGGACGACAGCCGCGGGCTCGCCGATCTCGACATCGGGCTGCTGCGCGCGTGGCTTGCCGGGCAGCGGTCCGACGGGGCGGGTCGAACGACCTTGGCGCGGCGGGCGGCGGCGGCGCGGACGTTCACCGCGTGGGCACACAGGCAGGGCGGGCTGAAGGCGGACCCGGGCGGCCGGCTCGCGGCGCCGCGGGCGCACCGGACATTGCCGGGCGTGCTGCGGGCCGATCAGGCGGACGAGCTGATGCAGGCGGCCGCGATGGGAGCCGAGCAGCGGGATCCGGTTGCACTGCGTGACCGTGCGCTCGTCGAACTGCTGTACGCGAGTGGCATCCGGGTGTCTGAGTTGTGTGGTCTGGACGTCGGCGCGGTCGATTTCGGGCGGCGTGTCGTCTCGGTGATCGGGAAAGGGGACAAGGAACGGACGGTGCCGTTCGGCGTTCCGGCGGCCGAAGCACTCACCGCGTGGCTCGACGCGGGGCGCCCGGAACTGGCCGGCCCGAAGTCGGAACAGGCCCTCTTCCTGGGGGTTCGCGGCAGCCGGCTCGATCCGCGCGCGGCGCGGCGCGTGGTGCACGAGGCAGTGGCCGCGGTACCCGGAGCACTGGACATGGGGCCACACGGACTACGTCACTCGGCCGCTACCCATCTGCTGGAAGGAGGTGCCGATCTCAGGAGCGTTCAGGAACTGCTCGGTCACGCTACGCTTGCCACGACCCAGCTCTACACTCACGTGACCGTCGATCGGCTGAAGGCGATCCATGACCGAGCACACCCACGGGCCTGACGAGGCCGGTGGCGGCTCGGCCGGAAAACCCGGGGCCGAACCACCGGCGCACGCGCATCCGCACGAGCACGGAGACCATACTGAGCCGCATGCCGAGAACGACCGTGCAATGACCTCCACGCCGCAAGTCACGGACGCCGGGGTGAGCACTGCCGGAGGCGAGGGCGCCGTCAGCGAGGACGGGCGCCCCGGTCATGACGTCGACGCGGGCATCCAAGCTTTGTGGCAGCAGTTCGCCGACAAGCCGGACCAGATGTCGCGCGACCGGCTGGTGCTGCACTACGCGCCCCTGGTGAAGTACGTCGCCGGCCGCGTGGGCACGGGCCTGCCGACGCACGTCGACGTGGGCGATCTCGTGCAGTCCGGCATCTTCGGCCTCGTCGACGCGATCGAGAAGTTCGAGCCCGCGCGCGGGCTGCGGTTCGAGACCTACGCGATGCAGCGCATCCGAGGCGCGATCCTCGACGATCTGCGCTCCCAGGACTGGGTGCCCCGCGCCGTGCGCAGCAAGGCGAAGGAGGCCGAGCGCGCCCTCGAGCGCCTCGGCGCGCGCCTGCACCGCACCCCCACCGACGCCGAGCTGGCCACCGAGCTCAACATCGGCCTCGACGACCTGCGCGACTTCTACGGCCAGCTCCAGCTCACCAGCGTCGTCGCGCTGGAGGACCTCGTCGCGGCCGGCAAGGACAGCGGCTCGCTCGTCGACACGATCCCCGACGACGGCGCCGTCGACCCCGTCGCCGTCCTCGTCGACCAGGACAACCGCCGCCAGCTCGCGGAGGCCATCGCCCAGCTGACCGAGCGCGACAAGATCGTGGTCAGCCTCTACTACTTCGAAAGCCTCACGCTCGCCGAGATCGGCAAGGTCCTGGGCGTCACGGAGTCCCGCGTGAGCCAGCTCCACACCCGCGCCGTGATGCGGCTGCGCGCGAAGCTCACGGAGCAGCCGAGCACCTGAGCGCGCGCCCGGTCAGTGCGGGTCGGCCCAGGGTTTCAGGCGGACTCGGCCCGGCGTGCCGACGAGGGCCAGCGGATCGACGTACTCCTCTCCTTTGCGGGCGCCCCAGTGCAGGCACGTGGCGGTGGGACAGCCGGGGTGCCCGGCGGCCACGGTCCCCAGCGGCTGGCCGCGGTACACCTGGTCTCCGGTGGCCACGGCCGGGGTGAGCGGCAGGTAGGTCGTGTGGAGGCCACCGTCGTGGTCCACCGCGACGACGCCGTGGCCCCCGACCTCGCCCGCGAAGATCACGACGCCCATGTCGGCCGCGAGAACCTGTTGTCCCGCAGCGGCTTCCAGATCGACGCCGCGGTGGCCGGGCCCGTAGACCGTGGCGGGTGGTTCGAAGAACCGGGTGACTTTCGGCCGGGGCGTGAGCGGCCAGGCCAACCGTCCCGCTTGCGCGCCGACATTCGGCGAAGGTGGGACGTCCGCGAGTGCCCGTCCGGCCCACGCGCCGGGCAACACGGTGAGCAGCACCAGCGCGGCGGCCATCACGTACCGGGTCCGCGCCACGGCCCGGCGCAGCACCTCGAGCCAGCGCATCCACAACCGTGGGGCAGGGCGCCGATGTCGTCCCCGCTGAGGAGACTGCTCAGGTGGAGCGGATCGGGAGACCCAAGGCATCCGCAGAGCACCCAGCGCAACCGAAGACCGCTGGCCGCCTGAAGCGGCCAGAACACCCGGAGCGTCGAACGCAGCAGAAGCGCCAACGCCCGAAGCACGCAGAACACGCACCGGCCGCAAACCGCCACGCCCCAGTGCAAAGCCTGGCCGCGGCATCAAGGAACGCATCGAGGAACACGAGGTCGTCGTCACGGGTTCGATCATGAGGCACCCCCTGACCGGCACCCTGCCAACAAGGCGAGTTGTCCACAGGTGGCCCGAGTTGTGGACAACTCCGCCGGGCGGGAGCGCTGCCGGTGGGGGCGCCCCTGGTGGCAGGGGGTAGAATCTTTCCCGCAGCCCACTCGCTGGGCTGACTTCGCGTGCTCGTGCGCGCAGCCCCGGCCGGTTCCGCTTGAAACACCAGCGGAGGTCCGGACGGAGGAGTCGCACGGCGCCCGGCGGTCCCTGGGGTTCTCGGAAGTGAGAACCGCGGGGTCCGGATGCCGGCACGAGCACCAGGGCGAGCGGTCACCCGGCCGCGAGCGACAAACCGAACGAGCACGTCCGCGGGCGCGAACCGCGGGGGTGCGCGACTACAGAGAAGGTGTGATTCCGGCAATGGCCGTCGTCACCATGAAGCAGCTGCTCGACAGCGGCGTGCACTTCGGGCACCAGACGCGTCGGTGGAACCCGAAGATGAAGCGCTACATCTTCACCGAGCGCAATGGCATCTACATCATCGACCTGCAGCAGACGCTGACGTACATCGACCGTGCGTTCGAGTTCATCAAGGAAACCGTCGCGCACGGCGGCACGATCATGTTCGTCGGCACGAAGAAGCAGGCTCAGGAAGCCATCGCCAACGAGGCCGCGCGCGTGGGCATGCCCTACGTGAACCAGCGCTGGCTCGGCGGCATGCTGACCAACTTCCAGACCGTGCACAAGCGCCTCCTGCGCCTCAAGGAGCTCGAGGCTCAGGAGCAGACCGGCGGCTTCGCGGGTCTCACCAAGCGCGAGATCCTCACGCTCACCCGTGAGAAGGACAAGCTCGAGAAGACCCTCGGCGGTATCCGCGACATGGCCAAGGTGCCGAGCGCGGTGTGGATCGTCGACACGAAGAAGGAGCACATCGCCGTCGGCGAGGCTCGCAAGCTGAACATCCCGGTCGTCGCGATCCTCGACACCAACTGCGACCCGGACGAGGTCGACTACCCGATCCCGGGCAACGACGACGCGATCCGCTCGGCCGCGCTGCTCACCAAGGTGGTGGCCGAGGCCGCCGCCGCCGGGCTGATGGCCCGTTCGAGCCGAGGTGGCGCGTCGGCCGACGCGAAGCCGGAGCCGGGCGTGGCGTCGGACGAGCCGCTGGCCGAGTGGGAGAAGGAGCTGCTCGCCGGCTCGGAGACCGCTGCCGCGGACGCCACCGAGGCGGCTGCCGCGACGGAGGCGGCCACCGAGGCCGCTACCGAGGCCGCCACCGAGGCGACCCCCGAAGCCGTGACCGAGCAGGCCCCGGCCAACTCCTGATCCACCGTGTCCGGGCGGCCCGCGCAGGGCCGCCCGGGCGCTGATCACCTCACACGTACCTGAAACGGACGGATTCAACACGATGGCGAACTACACCGCCGCTGACGTGAAGCGCCTGCGCGAGATGACCGGCGCCGGCATGATGGACTGCAAGAGGGCCCTCGAAGAGAACGAAGGCGACTTCGAGAAGGCTGTCGAGTTCCTGCGCATCAAGGGTGCCAAGGACGTCGGCAAGCGCGCCGAGCGCGCCACCGCCGAGGGCCTCGTCACCGGCGAAGGCGGCGTGCTCATCGAGCTCGACTCCGAGACCGACTTCGTCGCCAAGAACGACGACTTCCAGCAGCTCGCCGCGAAGATCGTCGAGGTCGCGAAGACCCTCAAGACCAGCGATGTCGAGGCCCTCAAGGCCGCCGACCTCGACGGCAAGCCCGTGATCGAAACCGTGCAGGAGCTCTCGGCCCGCATCGGCGAGAAGCTCGAGCTGCGCCGCGTGGTCGCGTTCGAGGGCAAGACCGCCACCTACCTGCACCGCCGCGGCTCGGACCTGCCGCCGGCCGTGGGCGTGCTCGTCGAGTTCACCGGTGACGACGCCGACGCCGCCCGCGGTGCCGCCATGCAGGTCGCCGCGCTGCGCGCGAAGTACCTGACCCGCGAGGAGGTGCCGGCCGAGATCGTCGAGAACGAGCGCCGCATCGCCGAGCAGACCGCCCGCGAAGAGGGCAAGCCGGAGCAGGCCCTCACGAAGATCATCGAGGGCAAGGTCACCGCGTACTACAAGGACAACGTGCTGCTCGACCAGCCGTCGGTCAAGGACAACAAGAAGACCGTGAAGGCTCTGCTCGACGAGGCCGGCGTGACCGTGACCCGGTTCGCCCGGTTCGAGGTCGGCCAGGCCTGAGCGAGGTACTGGGTCTAAGTTCTGCGACTGTGCCCCGTCTCCGCGGTGCGGGGACGGGGCACAGTCGGGTCCGGCCGAGGACGCTCCCTCACGAAGGGGTCCGCGGCGAGTGAACACGGGAGGCGACACACAAATGGGTGACCGGGTCGACGGTGGCTACCGAAGGGTGCTGCTGAAACTGGGCGGCGAGATGTTCGGTGGCGGCTCGATCGGGGTCGACCCCGACGTCGTCCACTCCGTTGCGCGCCAGATTGCCGCGGTCGCGCGCACCGGCGTGCAGGTGGCGGTGGTGATCGGCGGGGGTAACTATTTCCGCGGCGCGGAGCTGTCCCAGCGAGGGATGGACCGTGACCGCGCCGACTACATGGCCATGCTGGGCACCGTGATGAACTGCCTGGCCCTGCAGGACTTCCTGGAGAAGGAAGGCCTGCCCACGCGCGTGCAGACCGCCATCACGATGGGCCAGGTCGCCGAGCCGTACATCCCGCGCCGCGCCGAGCGGCACCTGGAGAAGGGCCGCGTGGTCATCTTCGGCGCCGGGGTCGGCATGCCGTACTTCTCCACCGACACCGCCGCCGCGCAGCGCGCGCTGGAGCTCGGCTGCGAAGCCGTGCTCATGGCCAAAGCCGTGGACGGTGTCTACACCGCCGACCCGAAGACCGACCCGAGCGCCACGATGTTCCACGAGATCAGCCACCGCGAGGTGCTCGAGCGCGGCCTCAAGGTCGCCGACGCCACCGCGTTCAGCCTCTGCATGGACAACAACATGCCGATCATCGTCTTCAACCTGCTCACCGAGGGGAACATCGCCCGTGCGGTGAGTGGTGAGAGGATTGGGACGCTGGTCAACACCCCCGCCGACGGGGCGTCGGCCTAGACCTGCTGGGATCAGCACAGGTTCGACAATCACAACACCGGGAGTAGCCGTGATCGACGAGACCCTCCTCGACGCCGAGGAGAAGATGGAAAAAGCGGTGTCCGTCGCGAAGGACGACCTGACGTCGGTGCGGACCGGCCGGGCCACCCCGTCGATGTTCTCGCGCATCGTCGTCGAGTACTACGGCGCGATGACCCCGCTCAACCAGCTGGCGAGTGTCAACGTGCCCGAGGCGCGCATGGCGCTGATCAAGCCCTACGACCAGACGCAGCTCGGTGCCATCGAGAAGGCCATCCGCGAGTCCGAGCTCGGCGTGAACCCGAGCAACGACGGCAACGTGATCCGCATCGTCATCCCGCAGCTCACCGAAGAGCGGCGCAAGGAGATGGTGAAGGTCGCGAAGAGCAAGGGCGAGGACGCCCGCGTCTCGATCCGCAGCATCCGCCGCAAGTCGAAGGAAGAGCTCGACCGGATCGCCAAGGACGGCGAAGCGGGTGAGGACGAGGTCGCGCGCGCCGAGAAGGAGCTGCAGAACCTCACCGACACCTATGTGCACCAGGTCGACGAGCTGGTGAAGCACAAGGAAGCCGAGCTGCTCGAGGTCTGATGAGCCAGGTGAGCGAGGAACGAGAAGAGCGGGTGGAGCACACCCCGCAGCCAGAGCCGGCTGACAAGCCCGAACCGGGTGGACAGCCGGAACCCGCTGCGCAGCCGGAGCCGGCCAAGAAGGACTCCCGGGCCGGGCGAAACCTGCCCGCGGCCATCGGCGTGGGTGTGCTGCTCGGCGCGGCCATCATCGTTTCCCTGCTCACCGTCCGCTTCATTTTCATCGGGGTCATCGCGATCGCGATCGGGGTCGGCACCTTCGAGTTCGCCGGCGTGCTCAAGCGCGTCGCGAACATCAAGGTCGCGATGATCCCCGTGCTCGTCGGCGGCCAGGCGATGATCTGGCTGGCCTGGCCGTTCGGCCGCGCGGGCGCGCTCACGGCGTTCGTCATCACGGTGCTCGCCTGCCTGCTCTGGCGGCTGCCCGGCGGCGCCGACGGCTACCTGCGCGACATCTCGGCGTCGGTGTTCGCGAGCGCGTACCTGCCGCTGTTCGGCGCGTTCGCCGCGATGCTCGTGCCGCCCGAGGACGGTGTCGGCCGGGTCCTCACGTTCCTCATCGCCGTGGTCGCCTCCGACACCGGCGGCTACATCGCCGGCGTGCTCGGCGGCAAGCACCCGATGGCACCGACGATCAGCCCGAAGAAGTCCTGGGAGGGCTTCGCCGGGTCGATGGTCGCCGGCATCGTCGCCGGCATCCTCACGATCAGCCTCATGCTCCACGGCCACACCTGGCAGGGCGCGGTCTTCGGCGCGGCCATCGTGCTCACCGCGACGCTCGGCGACCTCGTCGAGTCGCTGATCAAGCGCGACCTCGGCATCAAGGACATGGGCACGCTCCTGCCGGGCCACGGCGGCATCATGGACCGCCTCGACTCGCTGCTGCCCTCGGCCGTCGTCTCCTGGTTGCTGCTGTCGGCGTTCGTCCCCGCGTGACGCGCCTGACCCGCCTGATCGACCCGACCCGCGGACCTGCGCTGGGAGCTTCGGCCTCCCAGGGGTAGCGAACGGTTCGTGGACCACCGAAGCGTCGGCGCGTTTCACTCGAGGTCATGACCGCCTCGACCCCAGCTTCGACCCGCGAACGTTCCCCGGCCCGGCTCGCGCTCGCCGCCGTGTGCCTCGGGTTCGTGATGATCACGCTCGACGCGACCATCGTGAACCTCGCGCTGCCCGCCATCGGCGCCGAGTTCGGCCAACGGTCGACGGCCGCGCTGCAGTGGGTGGTCGACTCCTACACCGTCGCGCTCGCTGCGTTCCTGCTCACGTGGGGCGAGGCGGGGGACCGGTGGGGCTCGCGGCGCGTCTTCGAGATCGGCGTCGCGGTGTTCGTCCTCGCCTCGATCGCTTGTGCCGCAGCGGATTCCCTGCCGTGGCTCGTCGCCGCCCGCGCGGTGCAGGGGGCCGGCGCGGCGGCGCTGCTGCCGTCGTCGCTGGCGTTGATCGTGCACCAGTTCCCCGAGGTCGGCGCCCGGGCCCGCGCGTTGGGCGTGTGGGGCGGCATG
Organism: Amycolatopsis sp. DSM 110486; assembly: GCF_019468465.1. Classification (NCBI taxonomy): domain Bacteria; kingdom Bacillati; phylum Actinomycetota; class Actinomycetes; order Pseudonocardiales; family Pseudonocardiaceae; genus Amycolatopsis; species Amycolatopsis sp. DSM 110486. The sequence goes on from NZ_CP080519.1 coordinate 5,829,356, forward strand.
AGTGGCGTCGGGCTCGCGGCGGGGCCGATGCTCGGCGGCCTCGCGGTCGGGCTGGCCGACTGGCGGCTCGTCTTCGCGGTGAACGTCCCCGTCGGGTTGATCGCGATCGCGCTGACCCGCCGGTACGTCACCGAAACCACGCCGCGCCGGCAAACCCGCATCGACGGCGTCGGGCAGGTCCTCGGCACGGCCGCGCTGGCGTGCGTGGTCGCCGGGCTCATCGAGGCCGGCCACGCGGGCTGGGCGGACGCGACCACGCTGGTCCTCGTCGGTGCCGGCGTCGTGGCCGGGATCGCGTTCGTGGTCGCGGAAAAGGCGATCGCTGCGCCCGTGCTGCCCTTGGGCGTGCTGCGCGTACGGGCCTTCGCCGTGGCGACGGCGATCGGCGGCCTGTTCAACTTCTGCCTCTACGGCACACTGTTCTGCCTCGCCCTGTTCCTGCAACGCGTGTGGCACCTGAGCGCGCTCGTCGCCGGGCTCGCCCTCGTGCCGCTCACACTCGCGGTGGGGCTCAACGCGTTCGTCAGCGGCCGGCTCACGCACCGGTTCGGCTCACGCCCGCCGATCGTCGTCGGCAGCCTCACGGCACTGGTCGGCGCGGCGGGGATGGCGGTGCTGCCGGACGAGCGCTCGCCGGTGCTGCTGGTGGTGTTCTCGTTGGTCTTCGGGTTCTGCTCGCTCGCGATGCCCGCGATGACGTCGCTGGCCATGAACGCGTTGCCCGGCAAGGCAGGCATCGCCGCGGGCGTGCTCAACGCGGCGCGCCAGACCGGTGGCGCGGTGGGTGTCGCGCTCGTCGGCGGGCTGCTGCCGGGCACGGCGATGTGGATCGTCGCCGGGGGTTACGCCGCGATCGCGGCGCTGACGGGGTTGCTAAGGCTCGGTCGTCGTAAGGCTCAGTCGTCGTGAAGATCAGTCGTCGTAAGGGTCGTCGACCTCGGCGCGGCCGACGTCGTCGAGCGTGCGCGAGTGGTCGATCACCGCGAACACCGCGCCGTCCGGGTCGGCGAGGATCGCCATGCGGCCGAAGGGCGTGTCGTAGGGCTGGATCACCACGTCCCCGCCGAGCATCAGCGCCTGCCCCGCCGTCGCGTCGCAGCCGCGCGCCGGGTCGACCTCGAAGTAGACGAGCCAGTGCGGGGGAGTGTCGCGGCTGTACTCCGGGCCCATCACGTAGCGGTAGAGCACGGGCGTGTGCTCGATGAGGTATTCCGCGTAGTCGACGCTCTCGCCGTCGCCGATCTGGTGGCTCGCGTAGTTGAAGAGCTTGGTGTAGAAGTGATCGGCCGCCGGGCCGTCGTGCGCGTTGAGGTCGGCGCCGCTGAAGGTGTTGGGGATGCCGGTCATGAACCGCCAGTCCTGCGGCGCCTCCCAGAAGACCACGGGTGCGCCCGCCGCGTCGATCGCGTGCAGGATGTTGCCGCGATCGGGGATCGCGACCGGTCCCAGCGTCACCTGGCCGCCGAGGTGCTCCACCCACTCGGCCGCACTCGCGGTGTGCGGCACGGAGACGTGCAGCGTCCAGCCGGGCTCGCTCTGCGCCCCGGCTTGGTAGAGACCGCCCGTCGGCTCGCCGGCGAGCGACGAGATCCAGTAGCGGCCGGTGGGCGCCGCGGGGTCGCGGCGCACGTCGTACTGCCAGCCGAACAAGCCCGTGTAGAACTGTTGCGACACCGCTTCGTCGCGGCAGGCGACCTCGATCCAGCACGGGAGGCCGGCCGGAATCGGACTTGAACTGGCCGAACCGACGGTCATCGCGGCCTCCTCACGGTGAGTGCGAAAGTCTATGCGGTGCCGGTGATTTTTTCGCCATGAGCCCCGGAACCCGGAACCGGGCCGCGGCCGCCGACGTTGGAGGAGTTCGTGCGTCTCTTCTCCCGCTCCTCGCGCCTGTCCCGCGCGACGGAGGTCTTGCCGAGCCCCAACATCTGGTACTACCAGCAGGCTTACGAGGTGGAGAACCGCGCGCAGGACGTCGACGGCGAGATCTGGCGCGTCCTGTGCGAGGAGTGCGACTGGACCGGCCGCGACGTTCTCGACCTCGGTTGTGGTGACGGATTCCACTTGCCGCGCTTCGCCCGCGACGCGCGCTCGGTGCTCGGCGTCGAGCCGTACGCACCGCTGGCGCGCGACGCGGCGAAGCGCGTGCGGGAACTGCCGAACGTGTCAGTGCGCGAAGGCCGCGCGCAGCGGTTGCCGGTCGACGACGCGAGCGTCGACGTGGTCCACGCGCGCACGGCGTACTTCTTCGGCCCCGGCTGCGAGCCGGGGCTGCGTGAAGCGGAACGCGTGCTGCGGCCCGGCGGGTCGATCCTGATCGTGGACCTCGACGCGACGAGCGAGCCCTACGGCGGCTGGCTTCGGGCGGACATCCCGCACTACGACCCCGTAGAGATCGAGAAGTTTTTCGAAGGCGAGGGCTTCAGCCTCCGGCGCGTGGCGACGCGCTGGTTGTTCGCTGACCACGCCGCCATGGAGTCAGTGCTGAAGATCGAGTTCAGCGCGCAGGTCGCCGCGCGGGCCGTGGCCGACGTGCACAAACGCACGGTCAGCACGGCCGACGGGGCCGGGGTGACGCTGCCGGTGGGCTACCGCGTGCACACGCGGGTCAAGCCCACCGGCCTCGTCCTGCCGGGTCACTCGGCTTCTTCCGGCGACTCGTCGGTTTCCTCGACCTCGCCGAGGATCGAGTAGACCGAGCGCCGGGCCTCGTTGAGCACGTCGACCACCCGAGCCTGCTGGCTCGGGCTGCCGGCGCGCATCACCTGCACGACCGCCGCCGCGAGCGTGGCGCCTGCCTTGCGAAGGTCGACCTCGACGGGGTCGACGTCCTCGGTGAAGTGCTCCCACGGCGGGGTGCCGGTCTGCTGCTCCGCGGCCGCGCGGCCCTCGTCGGTGAGCTCGAACAGCTTCTTGCCGTTCTCGTCCTTGCTCACGACCAGGCCTTCGTCGGCCAGCATCTGCAGCGTCGGGTAGATCGAGCCGGGGCTGGGCTTCCAGAAGCCGCCACTGCGCTCGCCGATCTCGCGGATGATCTCGTAGCCGTGCCGCGGCTGCTCCGCGAGCAGGGTCAGGATCGCCGCGCGGACGTCACCGCGCCGGCCGCGACGCGGGCCGCCGTGGCCTCGCCGTCCGCCGGGACCGTGGCCACGCCGGCCGCGACCCATCGGGCCGCCGGGGCCGAATCCGAAGTCGCCGAACTCGCGGCCGAAGGGGCCGAAAGCGGGACGACCGTGTTCTCCGTGTTGGTGCGCGTCTCGCGCACCGGGGTGAGGGTGCCTCATGTCGATGTTCCTTTGCTGTGTTGATGGCCTCGGCTCCGCCGAGGCGTGCGAGATCGCCTTGGAGCCGGCGTCTCGATCAGGCGGTCGGAACGGCCGGGGGCCGATCGCACCGCCTGATCGAGACGCCGGCGCGCTCGCGCTGATCGGTTGCGACTGGTTCACGATATATCGGAAACGGTCGCGATGCAACCTAACGACTGTCGGGGACCTGCGCGAGGCGCGTTTGCGGTGGTCGGAGATACTCGAAGGAGTAGGAAGACGCCCCGTAACGACAGACCTGAGACGACCTGGGAGACCCGACCCCCCATGCTGGACCGAGTGGTCATCGACGCCTTGTTCCCCGCGGACCTGCCCGAGCCGGAGCACTGGGAGCAGCGCTACCCGGCGCGGCAGCTGCCCGACGGTGCGAAGGTGACCCGGTTCGGCCCGTCGCCCACCGGGTTCGTGCACATCGGCGGCATCTACGTGGCCACGATCGACCAGGACGTCGCCCGCCGCTCCGGCGGCCGCTACCTGGTGCGCGTCGAGGACACCGACCAGTCGCGCGAGGTCGAGGGCGCGCTGGAGCAGTTCGAGCGCGGCTTCACCTACTTCGGCCTGCAGGCCGACGAAGACACGTTGCGCGGCGGCGACTACGGCCCGTACCAGCAGTCGGGCCGCGAGCAGATCTACCTGACCTTCGTGCGGCAGCTGCTGCGCGAAGGCCGCGCGTACATCGACTTCGCGACCAAGGACGAGCTCGCGTCCATCACCGCGCGCCAGCAGGCCACGAAGCTGCCCACCGGCTACTACGGCTCCTGGGCGATCTGGCGCGACGCCGACCCGGCCGACGTGCAGGCGAAGCTCGACGCCGGCGAGCCGTGGGTAGTGCGCTTCCGCGCGCCCGACGACACCGGCGTGCGCGTGCGCTTCACCGACGCCATCCGCGGCACGATCGAGGCCGAGGCCAACCGCAACGACGTGGTGATCCTCAAGAGCTCCGACCAGAGCCCCCGGCTGCCGACCTACCACTTCGCGCACGCCGTGGACGACCACCTCATGCGCGTGAACCTCGTCATCCGCGGCGACGAGTGGATCTCGTCCGTGCCGGTGCATCAGCAGCTGTTCGACGCGCTCGGCTTCGAGCCGATCACCTACGCCCACATCGCCCCGCTGATGAAGCAGGAGGGCGGCAGCAAGCGCAAGCTGTCCAAGCGCAAGGACCCCGAGGCGTCGGTCGACTTCTACATCGAGGCCGGCTACCCGGTCGAGGCCGTCCTGTACTACCTGCGCGGGCTGGCCAACGGCCGCCTCGCCGAGCTGCCGCTGGCCCAGGCGCTGGACGAGCCGGTCAACCTCGACGAGATGGGCGTCGCGGGACCGCTCGTGGACCTCGTGAAGCTCGACGACATCTCCGCCGACCACATCGCCACGATGTCCGGCGCGGAGATACTCGCCGCCGTGCGCACGTGGGCGCAGCGCTTCGACCCGGAGCTGCTGTCGGTGCTCGAGTCGTCGGAGGAGCAGGCGCTGCGCGCGCTGGCCGTCGAGCGCGAAGGCGCCGAGAACCCGCGCAAGGACCTCAAGAAGTGGAGCGAGTTCCGCGCGGTCTACGGGTTCTTCTTCCCGCAGCTGCACGCGCCCGTGACCGGCCCGGACGACGAGCGCATCGCCGCACTGGGCGTGGCGCCGGACGTCGTGCGCGCGGTGGCGTCGGACTTCGTCGCGAACTACACACAGCTCGACGACGGCCAGGAGTGGTTCCAGCAGATCCGCGACGTCGCGGCGAAGCACGGTTTCGCCAAGAACGCCAAGGAACTCAAGAAGAACCCCGACGCGTTCCCGGGCTCGATCCGCGAGGCCTCGCAGATCATCCGCATCGCGATCACCGGCTCAACCCGCAGCCCGGACCTGCACTCGATCACGCAGGCGCTGGGCCGCGACGAGACCCTGCGGCGGTTCGAAGCCCTGACGGCGTGAGCCGCGACCGTCCTCCGGTGCAGGTCCGCCGGAGGACGGTGCGTCACTCCTGTTCGGGCGCGGTGGCGTCCAGCCTTCGTTGCAGTTCCGGGTGGCCGGTGAACACCGCCACCTGCAGCTCCGCGACGAGGCGCTGCATGGGAATCTCCACATCGACCCCGAACACGTCCCGGATCCGGGTCAGCCGGTACTTCAACGTGTTGCGGTGCACGTACAGAGTGCGGGGCCGCCGCGGTGAGGTCCCCGCCCGCTTCCGGTGCACGGGCTACCAGTTCATCGTCGACGCCGTCCGCGAGGCGGCCGCGGTGCTGCGGGCGGACCCGTCCGGCTGGTGACCGGCAGCACACGGTCGGGGGAGTCCTGACGGCGTGTCCGGTGGACGTGGAATACTGGATCGGTTATGACTGCCCTCCCCCTTGTTTTCGATGCGCCCAAGCGCGGCCTGCCGCCGCGCCACCTCGCCGACCTCACCTCCGCCGAGCGGGCGGAGGCTGTGGTGGAGCTGGGGGAGAAGGCCTTCCGCGCGAAGCAGCTGTCGAACCACTACTTCTCGCGCCTGACCGTCGACCCGGCCGACATGACGGACATCCCCGCGGCCTCGCGCGAGCGGCTCGTCGCGGACCTCATGCCGTCGCTGCTCACCGAGGTCCGCGCCCTGACCGCCGACGCCGGCCCGACCCGCAAGACCCTGTGGCGCGCCCACGACGGCACGCTGCTCGAGAGCGTGCTCATGCGCTACCCCGACCGCGCGACGCTGTGCATCTCCAGCCAGGCCGGCTGCGGCATGGCGTGCCCCTTCTGCGCCACCGGCCAGGGCGGCCTCGACCGCAACCTCTCGACGGCCGAGATCGTCGACCAGGTCCGCTCCGCCGCCGCGGTCATGCGAGACGGCGCCATGCCCGGCGGCCCCGGCCGGTTGTCGAACATCGTGTTCATGGGCATGGGTGAGCCGCTCGCGAACTACAAGCGGGTGGTGGCCGCGGTGCGGCGGATCACGGAGCCGGCGCCGTCGGGTTTGGGGATCGGGCAGCGTTCGGTGACGGTGTCGACGGTGGGTTTGGCACCGGCGATCCGGAAGCTGGCGGACGAGAAGATGCAGGTGCGGTTGGCGGTGTCGCTGCACACGCCGGATGACGAGCTGCGGGACACGTTGGTGCCGGTGAACAATCGCTGGTCGGTGGACGAGGTCTTGTCGGCCGCTCGGTATTACGCGGACACGAGCGGTCGGCGGGTGTCGATCGAGTACGCGCTCATTCGGGACATCAACGACCAGCCGTGGCGGGCGGAGTTGCTGGCTAAGCGGCTGCGGAAGCACTTGGGTCAGTTGGTGCATGTGAACGTGATTCCGTTGAACCCGACGCCGGGTTCGAAGTGGGATGCGTCGCCGAAGCCGGTGGAGCGGGAGTTCGTGCGGCTGGTCAACGCGGGGGGCGTAGCCTGCACGGTGCGTGACACTCGTGGTCAGGACATTGCTGCCGCGTGTGGCCAGTTGGCTGCCGAAGGCTGAGTTTTTCGTTTCAGTGATGGAGAATCTGTTGTGATCTCAACCCCGTGTCTGCTGGACCCGGCTGCCGAAGAACTGAAGCTGCGCGACATCACCGGCGGGGTGGCGGTTGCTCGCGCGGCCCGCACGTTGCTGGGTGAGCGGTTCGATTCGGAGAGTTTCATGTACGTCCTGATGCGCGCGTACTCCGTGGACTTCCACGCCGCCCGCGTCGCTTCGCGCTGGCACGAGTTCGAGAACGGCCCGCGGGCGTTGTCGGATGCGGATCTGGAAGTGCTGCTGGCGCCCTGGGTCGCGACCAGCTGAAGGCTCAGCCGGGTCAGGAATGGCGCAGCTGCGGCCACAGCGTTTCCCACGATTGCCTTGGTGTGTTGCACAGCCAGATCGGCACGCCCTCGTTGAGCCCGGCGAAACCGTGGTCACCGTCGGCCGGGGTTGCCGACACCCGCAGGCAGTGTGTGCGCAACTCGGCCGGGTCGGTGCCGACGAACAGGATCGCCTGCGCGGCGTCCCAGGGTTCGCCGAAGTAGGAGAAGCCGCGGTGGGGGCTGTGTGCGGGAGGCAGCCCGCGGCCCGCGCCGAACCAGTTCAGCGCGCTCGCCTGCCAGTAGTGGTCGGTGACGATCGTCGTCGCGGGTGGCAGGTGGTGGTAGGCGGTGGACACCGCGTCGGTGAAGCCGCTCCAGCCTTGTTCGGCCCGGACTTCGAGGGTGGCCGCCGTGGCCCAGGCCGGTGACGAAGGTCCGCCGGAGAGCAGGCTGGTCGCCAGGACGACGGCGCCGGAGAACGCGGAAACGCCCAACGCGATCCGTCGCCACCACCGTGATCCCGCCGCGGTACTGATGCGGGCCGCGGCTGCGGCCCGGCAGACCGGGAACAGGCCCGCGCAGTTGCCGCCGGCGAACTCGCCGGTCTCCTGCGCGACGACGGGGATGAGCGTCAGCTGCGGGAAGCCGTGAAACCCTTGCCAGATCAGGTAAGGCAACGCACCGGCCACGGCGAGCGCGGGCAGTTTCCCCAGCCCGGCCCACGGCACGCTCCGCCGGCGGGTTGCCAGCAGCACGGCGACGCAGCACGCCCAGAACACGGCGATCAGCGGTTTGACCGTGAACGCCACCCCGGCGAGAAGTCCCATGCCCCACCAGAGGCGGTCGGAGCCGGTCCGGGCCCAGCGCACCAGCAGCAACGTCGTGGCGATCCACAGCGGGATGTCGAACGTCTGGGTCAGCAGCAGCGATCCGGTGTCGAGCACCCGGGGCGAAGCGGCGTACGCGGCCGCCGCGGCGGTTTGCGCCCAGCGGCCGCCGCCGAACTCCCGCGCGAGCAGCGCGGTGAGCACGACGCCGACGACCGTGGCGAGGACCGCCGGAATCCGCAAGGTCAACGGCGAACCTTCGCCGAGCCACGCCAGGAACGGCACGAGGGCGCCCTGGTCCGCGTAGCCCCAGGACAGGTGCTGGGCCGCGGACAGGAAGTAGAGCTCGTCGCCGTGGTAGTCCTGCAGCCAGGCCTCGACCAGCAGGGCGAGGGCGGTGCACGGCGCCACGACCGAGATCGCCGGCCACGCGAAGGGCCCAGCGGCCGGCCGGCGAGCGACCCTGCTGACGGGAAGACGAGGTTCCAGGGGGCTGCGGATGATCACCATAAGGTCACTGCATATACAGAGTATACTTCGAGTGTATAGATGGAGTCATGGCAGGTCAGGGCGTTGATGGGGGTATCCAGTGATCACGCGCCGGCACGACGGGAAAGTTGCTACCGGGCCTTTGACCCCAGCTTCTCCGAGGGCGAGCGGTGGTAGGCCTTGCGGTACTCGGCCGCGAACCGGCCGTAGTGCAGCAAGCCTCACGCGTAGGCCACGGACGTCGCTGTCACGGTCTCGGGGTCGGCCACCGGGGGCGCGGCGTGCGCGCCTGATCTGACGGAGGTACCGCACAGGCGGAACGCCGACGTGACGCCGGAAGCCCTCTTCGAGAGCGCGGACGCTCAGCCCGGCCAGGCGCCGGTCAGCGCACCTCGAAGACGTCGACCTTCACCGTCGACTGCGTGCGCGCACCCCGCGCGACGGTGACCACGCGGTTGAGCCACTCGGTCTGCGGGCCGCCCGCCTCGAAGAGCAGACACTCGCGGAAGTAGTACGAGTCCGGATCGACGTCTTCGCCCGCCGCGATCCGCCGCATGGTCTCCGCGGGGCCGTGGCGCAGGCCGCGGCCGGTCAGGTAGACGAGGTCGTCGTGTTCGGTGCGCAGGGTCGCGCGCACGTCGATCTCCGCGACGCCGTCGGGGCGGATGAGCTGGAAGTCGGCGCCGCCGGGGAGTACCTCGCCGCTGAGGCGCTCGCCGGTGAAGGTGCCGCCGAGGATGTCGATGACGCGGCGTTCGCCGTGGGGTCCGTTGTGGACGGTCTTCGGCGCGGCGAGCTGGACGTCGAGGGTGAACAGGGGTACGAGGTCGAGCACGAGACGACTCCTTCGGGTGGCGGTGCGGTGCTCGCCACTGTAGTACTCTCGTGTACGAAATATTCGTACACGAGAGTTTGGAGGGATCGTGGCCGGGCTGAGGAGCAACCACGTGATCATGTTGCGCCGGGCAGTGCAGGCCACCACCGCGTGCTGGCAGGAGCGGATCACGGAGATCACGCCGCCGCAGTACACGGTGCTGCTCGCGCTGGAGAGCAGCCCGCAGTCGAGCCTCACCGAGGTCACCGCGATGACGATGATCGACTCCGCCACGCTCACACCGCTGGTTTCCCGCCTCGTGGAGCGCGGCCTGCTGACCCGCGCGACGGACCCGGCGAGTGCACGCCGGAAGCTGCTGAGCCTCACCGACGAGGGCGCGGCCGTGCTGAAGAAGGTCAAGCCCCGCGCCCGCGCCGCCGAGAAGGCGAGCCTCGAAGTGCTGAGCGCGGACGAGCGTGAGCAGTTGCTGAGGTTGACGACGAAGATCGTCGACCACCACCGGGGACGGAACGCGTGATGGCCGAGGTCGACCCCGCCGTCGCGCGCAGCGACGAGCTCGAAGCGGAGATCCTCGCCGCGCCGTCGGACTTCCGCGTCCTGACGGGCGACCGCCCGACCGGGCCGCTGCACCTGGGCCACTACTTCGGCACGCTGCAGAACGGCGTCCGCCTGCAGAACCTGGGCGTCGACACGATCCTGGTCATCGCCGACTACCAGGTGCTGACCGACCGCGACGTCGCCGACGACCTGCCCGGCCATGTCCGCGAGCTGGTGCTGGACTACCTCGCCGTCGGCATCGACCCGGCCCGCTCGACGGTGTTCACCCACAGCTCGCTGCCGGCGCTCAACCAGCTGCTGCTGCCGTTCCTCAGCCTGGTCACCGTGCCCGAGCTGCAGCGCAACCCGACGGTCAAGGACGAGATCGCGCACTCCCACCAGGGCTCGGTCAGCGGCCTGATGTTCACCTACCCCGTGCACCAGGCGGCGGACATCCTCTTCTGCAAGGCCAACCTCGTCCCGGTGGGACGCGACCAGCTCCCGCACCTCGAGCTGACCCGGACCGTCGCGCGCCGGTTCAACGACCGCTACGGCCGCGTCTTCCCGGAGCCGGAACCACTGTTGTCCGCGGCGCCGTCGTTGCTGGGCACCGATGGCCGGAAGATGAGCAAGAGCCGTGGCAACGCGATCGCGCTGCGGGCCTCGGCGGACGAGACGGCGCGGCTTCTCAAGGGCGCCAAGACGGATTCCGAACGCGTGATCACCTATGAGCCGCAGCGGCGGCCGGAGGTGTCGAGCCTGGTGCTGCTGGCCGCGCTGTGCCGGGGCGTCGATCCGAGGGAGATCGCCCGGGAGGCGGGTGCCGGCGGTGGCGGCACGCTCAAACGCATCGTGACCGACGCGGTCAACGACCACTTCGCGCCGATCCGCCGTCGCCGGGCCGAGTTCGCCGGCGACCCGGCCCTCGTGTCGGAGCTGCTGCGCGACGGCAACCTCCGCGCGGGTGCCACGGCGGAGGCGACGCTGGCCGAGGTGCGCGAGGCGATGTCCACGGTGTACTGAGACTTCGAGTAGCGCGCACAAACGTGAATATCGTATTCGCCGTAATCGGGATAACGCGCGGACCCTGATTTCCTGCTGCAAGAATTAATCATTCTCCGACGTTTCCGGAAAAGCCGACCCGCGAGCGAATCAAGTTCCGTCGGAATCGGCTCAAGTTCCGCGTGCGCACCTGGCGTCGCCTGTTCGGCATCGCCGGCTGGCGCTCGCTGTTCCTCGTCGAGGGCGGGCTCACGATCGTGATCGGCGTGCTGATCTTCTGCTTCCTGCCCGACCGGCCCTCGCAGGCCCGCTGGCTCGACGAGCGTGAAAAGGCCACGCTGGAGCGGACTTTGGCGGCGGAAGTGGAAGAACAGCGAGGCCACGGCGCTCTCACCGGCCTGCGCCAGGCGCTGACCAGCGGCCGGGTGTGGGCGCTGGCCGTGACGTTCTTCGCCATCGTGTTCGGTCTCTACCTGCTCGCGTTCTTCCTGCCCACGATGATCACCTCGATCACCCACGGCGTCGACGGCGCGGCCGACGTGAGCAGCGTGCTGCTGTCCGGGATCCCGTACGTCGTGGCGGCGATCGCGATGCTCGCGTGGGCGAGGTTCGCCGGCCGGCGCAGCGCGGTCGTCGCCACCGGGGTTCCCATGGCGGTCGGCGCCGCCGGGCTGCTGCTGGCCACGTTCGCGGGCAGCGGGCTGTTGTTCATCGTGGCCGTGTGCCTGAGCGTGGCCGGGATCTACACCGCGATGCCGCAGTTCTGGCGGATCCCCGCGATCGGGCTCACCGGCACGGCCGCGGCGTCCGGCATCGCCCTGATCAACTCCGTCAGCAACCTGAGCGGCTTCGTCGGGCCGTACTTCACGGGCGCGATCAAGACCGCCACCGGTAGTTTCACCTTCGCGTTGCTGGCGATCGCCGTGATCATGCTCGCCGGCATCGCCGTGCTCGCGACAGCCGGGCGGCGGATGGAACGGCTCGACGGGAAGCTGGTCCCATGACGACCGCACTCATCGTGGGTGACCTCCAGCAGGGCATCACCCGTGACTACGCCTTCGCGCGGCAGGTCCTGCCGCCGGTCACCGACTTGCTGCCCCGGGCACGGGCGGCCGGGGCGCTCGTGGTGTTCGTGCACACCGCGTTCCGGGTCAACCGCGCCGACCTCCCGCCGGGTGACACCGTGCTGACCGGGTTCTTCGAGGCGGGCGACACCTTCCACGAAGGCTCGCCCGGCACGGACCTGGACCTGCCGGTGCTCGCCGAGGACGTCGTGGTGCTCAAACGCCGGGCGAGCGCCTTCGCCGGCACGGATCTGGACCTGGTGCTGCGGGCGCGTGGCGTGGACGAGGTGGCCGTCGCCGGAGTGGCGACGAGCGCGATGGTCGCCGCGACCTGCTACGACGCCGCTGACCGGGGCTACGGCGTCTCGGTCCTGTCCGACGGCTGCGCCGACGCCGATCCGGAAGTGCACGACTTCTTCCTGCGGAAGGTTTTTCCGGGTCGCGGGTTCGGGATCCGGTCCTGCGCCGACTGGTGACCTTGGCGCACATCGTCAGTCCCCGCGGCAGCCACCGTCAGCTCGTGAGCCGGCGAAACCCGCACGCTGGCTCGATGACAACCGAACTGCCGAGCAACTGGGGCCGCTGGGGCGAGGACGACGAACGAGGTGCGCTGAACCTCATCACCGACGAGGTCCGGGCGCGCGCGGCCCGCGAGGTGCGGACGGGCCGCTGGGTGTCGCTGGCGCTGCCGATCGAGCCGGCGCCGATCCTCAGCGGTCCGTTCGTGCCGGCGAAAGTCGAGGAATCGCCCGTGCAGCAGCTGATGGTGCACCCGGTGCACCCGGATCCTTCGGTCTGCGTGAGCCTCGACGTCCTCCTCGTCACCAACCACCATCCCCGGTCGACCCACCTCGACGCGCTCGCCCACATCGCCGGCGACGGGGCCGTCTACTCCGGACGGCCGCTGGCCGAGTGCGTGACCCCGGCCGGGGTGCGCAGGGGTTCGAGCGCGGCGTTCAGCGAAGGGATCGTCACGCGCGGGGTCCTCCTGGACCTGGCCGGCGACGGCCCGCTTCCCGAAGGCCACGCCGTGACGGCCGAAGATCTCGAAGCGGCGGAGCTGAGGGATGACGTCCGCGTCGAGTCCGGGGACGCGCTCGTCGTGCGGTGCGGCTGGGAGTTCACGCCGGATCCGGCGCGGTCGTCGCCAGGGCTGAGCATCGACGCCGTGCGCTGGATGCACCAGCGCGGAGTTTCGGTGTACGCGGGGGACATCGGCGACGCGTTCCCGGCGCTCGATCCCGCCGTGCCGTTCCCGCTGCACGTCGTGGCCCTCAGGCGCCTGGGCGTGCCGCTGATCGACGCCGCCAACGTCGAAGACCTGGCGGCTACGTGCACAGAGCTGGGACGTCACAGCTTCCTGCTGGTAGCAGCACCGCCCCGGGTCAATGGCACCACCGGGCTGCCGGTGAACCCTGTCGCGGTGTTCTGAGCTTCCGGTGTTCTGAGCTTCCGGTGTGCTGGGCCTCCGGTGTTCTGGCCTCAGCTGCCGACGTCCATGCGCTGCGTGCCGATCACCGACAACAGCCGCAGCGCCTCCTCCGAAGGCGAGCCCGGCCCGGCCGTGTAGATCACGACCTGCTGGTCGCGGTCGGTCAGGTCGAGCACGTCGCAGTTGACCGTGAGGGGACCGACCACCGGGTGCCGGAACGTCTTGCGCAGGCTGGGTTCGGCGGTCACGTCGTGCGACGCCCACAGGCGCGCGAAGTGCTCGCTGCCGGCGAGCAGGTCGTGGACGAGCTCGGTCACCTCGGGGTCGTCCGGGTAGCGGGCGGCGGTGGCACGCAGGTTGCGGGCGGCGTAGCGGGCGAACTCGTCGGCGTCGGACACGCCGTAGAGGCGCTGGTCGTCGGAACGCAGGAACACGCGGCGGACCAGGTTGCGGTCGCGCCGGGGCAGCGCGGAGAAGTCCTCCATCAGGGCGGCGGCGAGGTCGTTCCAGGCGATCACCTCGTACGTCGCCGACATCACCATCGCGGCGGCCTGCGGCAGCCGGTCCAGCAGGTCGAGGATGCTCTGGCGCACCACGCGCGACGGCCCGGGCAGCGGCGCCGCGGGTTCACCGGCGAGGTGGTGCAGGTGCTCGCGCTCGGCGTCGCTCAGGCGCAACGCGCGCGTGAGCCCGCCGAGCACCTCGCGCGACGGGTGCGGGCCGCGCGCCTGTTCGAGGCGCGTGTAGTACTCGGTCGAGATGAACGCCAGCTGCGCCACCTCCTCGCGGCGCAGCCCCGGCGTGCGGCGGCGCGGCCCCGCGGGCAGCCCGACGTCGGCCGGGGTGATCCGCTCGCGCCGGCTGCGCAGGAAGCCGGCCAGTTCTCGCCTGTCCACGTCTCCAGTATCCGCGTCGCACGGCGCTCAGCCAGGTACTGCCGATGCCTGAATAAGCCCGCCGCGGCGTCGCAGCCTGGGTTTATGGAACTCCACGAAACACCCGGCCTGCTGGCCGGCAAGGTCGCTTTCGTCTCCGGCGCGGGCCGGGGCATCGGTGCCGCCGCGGCGCGCCTGTTCGCCCGGGAAGGCGCCCGCGTGTTGCTGGCGGCCCGCACGGAAACCCAGCTCAAGACCGTGACCGAAGAGATCCGCGCCGCCGGCGGCACCGCCGACTACGTGCTCTGCGACCTCGCCGACGCCGCCAGTGTGCGAGCCGCCGTCGACCTCGCGGCCGAGCTCTACGGCCGCCTCGACATCGCCTTCAACAACGGCGCCACGATCCAGCAGCCCGGCCCGATGGACCGCCTGTCCGAGGCCGAGTTCGACCACGTCTTCGCCGTGAACCTCAAGGGCGTGTGGCTCGCCATGGCCGCGGAGGTCGCCGCCATCCGCGCGACGGCGGGCACCGGCGCCATCGTGAACACGTCGTCGGTCGGCAGTCTGCGGGGCAACCCCGAGCTGCCCGCGTACGGCGCCATGAAGCGAGCCGTCAACAGCCTCACCGAGTCCGCCGCCGTCACCTACGGCCCGGAAGGCATCCGCGTCAACGCCATCACTCCGGGCAACACGCTCACCGAGATGATCCGCGCGTGGGAAGCGGAGTCGCCGGGCCTGCAGGACCGCCTCGTCTCGGCGACCCCCCTGCGCCGCGGCGCCGAGCCGGCCGAGATCGCGGAAGCCGCGGCCTGGCTCCTGAGCGACCGCGCTTCCTACGTGACGGGCGCCATCCTCCGAGTCGACGGCGGCGCGGGAGTCTGAGCGCGAACCGCACTCCAGCGACGGAGTTCCCGGTATTCTCGGGTGATTGACTCTTTGGGGGTGTCATGCGGAAGTCCCTGTGGTTCGCGCTGCCCGCGGCCGTGCTCGCGGTGGCCGCGGTGGCGGCGCCGCTCGACGAGGACGCGGCCGTGGCGTCGGTGAAGCTCGACCCGGCGCTGAGCCTGGATCGCACGACGTACGAGCCGGGTGCACCGGTCCGGGGGACGCTCACGCTCACGAACGACACCGGCCGGCCGGTCTACGGCGTCCATGTGACGTGCGCGTCGGCGGATCCCGCGGATCGCATGGCGCTCAACGGGATCCAGACCAACCAGCCACTGCAGGGCGGCTTCTCCGGAACACTGCGGGCGGACCAGACCATCACGGCGGGGCTGACCGGGCGGGTCACCGAGGACGGCGTGCGGCGCGGCGGGCTGGAGGCCACGTGCGTGGTCACCGCCGGCGGGTTCGTCATGCTCAGCGGCGCGGCGGCCGACGTGATCGGACCGGTCGTGCCGGTGAACGGGCATGTCGTCGAGGACGGGAAGCCGGTCGCGGGCGTCACCGTCGTGGCGGCGAGCCAAAGCCTCGCGACGCTCGACCAGACCTGGACCGCGGTCAGCGGCCCGGACGGCAGCTACCGGCTGTCCGGGCTGCGCGCGGGCTACTACCTGCTGAAGGTTCCCGGCCGCGCCGTCGAGAACGACTTCCTTTATCTGGTCGCCGGCACGACGGCGGATCACGTCGTCGTGCTGACCGGCGGCGAGTGAATGCCACCCCACGCTCCATAGTGGACAATTCTCCGCGACGATTTCCCGCGCGGAGTTTTACGAAAAACCCACGAGCCGCCGTAGTGGTCACATGACGGTGAGTGCCCGCCGGTCACCCATCCCCAGGATCACCCCGAAGAGTGGCGGCGCGAGGAATCCGCCAAGTAGGTGCCGAAACGTCCTAGCGCAGAGTGAGAGAACTCGGCCAAAACCACAGCGTTACATCACTCTTTAGTGGTGAAATTGCGGAAAACGTGGTCACTGACTCGGCTGATCGACGCGCTGCGCAGTGGATCTTGCTTTGCAATTCCGGGCCCCCTTGATAGCGTCGCGTTCTCGCCGGTGATCGACAGTTGCGTCGGGTCACGCGTGGATTCGGGGATCCGCGGGCGGTTCCATTTCTTTGGTGTTCGAAAGGACAATTCATGCGTTCTGCCCTGCTGCGAGGACGGGCCCTCGTGGTCGCCGCTCCGGCCCTCGCCCTGCTCGCCACCGGCGCCCCCTCGGCGGTAGCCGCCGACGCGCCTGCCGGGTCGGCCTACGGCGCGTCCGCGTCGGTCTCACTGCTGGCGGGAGTGCTGGGGGACAAGGGAATCTCCGTGGAAACGGGCAAGATCGCGCCGTCGAACACGGACGGGCCCACGTCGGCGTCGGTGGTGGACGTGCCGCTGAAGGGCCTGGTCACGGCGAAGGCGGTCAGCAGCTCCGCGAAGAAGACCGACGACAAGGTCGCCTCGAAGGCCTCCATCGTCGACACCACGCTGCCCGTGCTCGCCCCGCTCGCGGGCGCGACGCCGAAGGCGCGCGTGATCAGCTCCGAATGCACGTCGACGCCCGACGGCATCACCGCGTCGTCCGAGCTCGCGGGCCTGGACCTCGGCCGCATCGGCAAGCTGCCCGTGGGCACCGCGCCGAACCAGAAGATCGGTGTGCCCGGGGTGGTGCAGGTGATCGTGAACGAGCAGATCAAGCACGACGACGGCTCCCTCACCGTCAACGCCCTGCACGTGAAGCTCCTCGGCGGCAAGGCCACCGGCGCGCTGGGCAGCGGCGACATCGTCCTCGCCTCCTCCACCTGCGCGAAGGTCGCGGCGACGCCGAGCACGCCCACCCAGCCCACCGCCCCCGCCAAGCCGCCGGCCCAGGGCCCCGGCCAGGTCACCGTCATCCCGGCCGGCGCGCCGGAGACCGGTGACGGCTCGCTCGCCACGGTGTTCGCTCAGTGAGTGTTCGCTCGGTGAGTGATCGCTCGGTGAGTGATCGTGCAGTGACCCGACGCCGGTTTGGGCTCTTCGCCCTGTTGCTGGCGCTCGTCGCCACCTTCGCCCTGTCCGGCTGTGGCGCGGAAACGACCCCGGCCCAGCAGCCGGCCGCGCCTGCGAGCGCCGCACCCGTGGTCGGGCTGGCGCGGTCGGTGCCGGTGTCGCTCGACGTCCCGAGCATCGACGCGCACTCCTCGCTCGTCTCGCTCGGCCTCAACGCCGACAAGACCGTCCAGGTCCCGCCGGTGACCGAACCACTGCAGGCGGGCTGGTACTCCAACAGCCCGACGCCGGGCCAGGTCGGCCCCGCCGTGGTGCTCGGGCACATCGACGGCAACCACCAGAAGGGCATCTTCTGGCGGCTGCACGAGGTGAAGAAGGGCGACCAGGTCGTGATCGGGCGCCAGGACGGGTCGAAGGCCACCTTCACCGTCACGAAGGTCGACCAGATCGCGAAGAAGGAGTTCCCCACCGAAGCGGTCTACGGCAACACCACCGATCCGCAGATCCGCCTCATCACGTGCGGCGGGGCGTTCGACGCCGCCGCGCACAGCTACCTCGACAACATCATCGTCTACGGCTCGCTCAACACGTAGGCGTTCCCCGGACCAGGGCCCTGCCGTCTCGCGCTCGGGCGAGCCGGCAGGGCCCTGCTTTGTCTCACGCCGCCGCGGCCACCGTCGTCAGCAGGGCCGCGCCCGCCGGCGTCAGCTCCGCCGCCACCTGCTGCCCGATGAGCCCGAGCCGCGCCGGGCGCACCAGACCCTCGTGGGCCAAAGCGTGCGCGGTGAACTGGTCACAGCACGGCAGACCGTCGACGAACAGGTCCGGTTCGGCGCTGCAGGTCACCCTCGCGCGCCCGGCTGCGACGGCCCGCAACATCGCGATCCCGCGTGAGCTGGTTCCCATGGCTGCCTCCTGAACTCGCTCTCTACTCCTACGTCGAAGCAGAGGCCGCCGTTTCGACATCCCGGCGCCCTAACCTGGCGGGAGAAGCCGCAACGCGATCGGGAGCGCCCATGTTGATCGAAGACCTGCAAGCCGTCCTGCCGCCCGAGGTCCTCGTGCGCGACCCCGACGTGCTGCCCAGCTTCGCCCACGATGAGGCCGAATGGGCGCCGTGGGCGCTGCCCGAGGTCGTGGTACGGCCGCGCTCGGCCGAAGACGTGCAGGCCGCCGTGAAGGTCTGCCTCAAGCACCGCACGCCCGTGGTCACGCGCGGCGCCGGCACCGGGCTGTCCGGTGGCGCCAACGCCGTGGCCGGCTGCGTCGTGCTCGTCACCGACCGCATGACGGCGATCCACGAGATCGACGCGGTCGAGCGCCTCGCCGTGGTCGGCCCGGGCGTCGTGAACGACGACCTGCGCGCCGCCTGCGCCGAGCACGGCCTCTGGTACCCACCCGACCCGGCGAGCTCCCCGTGGTCGACGATCGGCGGCAACGTCGCCACCAACGCGGGCGGCGTGTGCTGCGTGAAGTACGGCGTGACCCGCGACTACGTGCTCGGCCTGCAAGTCGTCACGGGCACCGGCGAACTCGTGCGGCTGGGGCGCCGCACCGCGAAGGGTGTGGCGGGCTACGACCTCGCCGGTCTGATGGTCGGCTCCGAGGGCACGCTCGGCGTCATCACCGAGATCACCGTGCGCCTGCGAGCCCAGCGCGCGCCCGAGAGCACGGTGGCGGGCTACTTCGACTCGACCGTCGCGGCGGGCGAAGCGGCCGCCGCGATCCGGGCGGCCGGCGTGGTGCCCTCGGCGCTGGAGCTGGTCGACCGCCACTGCCTCGTCGCCGTGGACGAGTGGAAGAACATGGGGCTGTCGGCCGACGCGGAGGTGGTGTTGCTGGGCCGCAGCGACGCGCCGGGCGCGGCGGGGGAGCACGAGGCCGCCGTAATGCTCGCGTGCTTCGAGAAGGCGGGCGCCACGTGGGCGGCGCAGTCGTCGGACCAGGCGGAGGCCGACGCGCTGTTCGCCGCTCGGCGGCTGGCATACCCGGCGCTGGAGCGGCTCGGCCCGCTGCTGACCGAGGACGTCTGCGTGCCCACCCACCTCGTGCCCGAGATGCTCGCGCGCATCGACCTCGCGGCGAAGCGGCACAACACGCTTATCGCCAACGTCGCGCACATCGGCGACGGCAACCTCCACCCGTTGCTCAGCACACCGGCCGGCGACGAGGACGCGCGGCGGCGTGCGCAGGCCGCGTTCGACGACATCGTGGCCGACGCGCTGGCCCTCGGCGGCACCGTGACCGGCGAACACGGCGTGGGCCTGCTCAAGCGGCCGGGGCTGCAAAACGAGCTCGGACCGGCGGTTCTGCAGATGCACCAGGCCGTGAAAAACGCGCTGGACCCGCACGGGATCCTCAATCCCGGGAAGGTTTTCGCTGTTCACTCGGTCGAGTGAACGTAAATAGTCCTCAAAGGACAGTGATCATCCTGTGACGGTTCTCTCGTAACCGATTTACGAAGTTGGTTGCCACAGGCAAGCAACTTGCTTAGCCTAGCTAAGGGAACGAGAGAAAGGTTTCACTGTGGCCGAGCGCAGAACGTATTCACTCGCGGAACTGGGTCCGCGATACAAGTGGATCGCGCTGTCCAACACGACGCTGGGCATGCTGATCGCGACGATCAACTCGTCGATCGTGCTCATCGCGCTGCCCGACATCTTCAAGGGCATCGGGATCAACCCGCTGGAGCCGGCCAACACCAGCTACCTGCTGTGGATGATCATGGGCTTCCTGGTGGTCACCGCCGTACTGGTGGTGAGCTTCGGGCGGCTGGGGGACATGTACGGCCGCGCCAGGATGTACAACCTCGGCTTCGCGGTGTTCACCGTGTCGTCGATCTTCCTGGCCATCACCTGGTTCGACGGTGACGCCGCGGCGCTCTGGCTGATCGGCTGGCGCATCGTGCAGGGCATTGGCGGCGCGTTCCTGATGGCGAACTCGTCGGCCATCCTCACCGACGCGTTCCCCTCCAATCAGCGCGGTCTCGCGCTGGGCATGAACGGTGTCGCGGCGATCGCGGGTTCGTTCCTCGGCCTGGTCGTCGGCGGTATCCTCGCGCCCGTCGACTGGAACCTGATCTTCCTGGTTTCGGTGCCCTTCGGCGTGGTCGGCACGATCTGGGCCTACGTGAAGCTGCACGACACCGGGGTGCGCAAGCACGCGAAGATGGACTGGTGGGGCAACATCACCTTCGCGGTCGGCCTGATCGCGGTGCTGGTGGGCATCACCTACGGCATCCAGCCCTACGGCTCGTCGCCGACCGGCTGGGGCAGCCCGATGGTGCTCTCGTGCCTCATCGGCGGTATCGCGGTGCTGATCGCGTTCGTGGTCATCGAGACCAAGGTGGCCAACCCGCTGTTCCGGCTTTCGCTGTTCCGGATCCGGTCGTTCAGCTGGGGCAACCTCGCGAACCTCACGGCGTCGCTCGGGCGCGGTGGCCTGCAGTTCATCCTGATCATCTGGCTGCAGGGCATCTGGCTGCCGCAGCACGGTTACACCTTCGAACAGACGCCGCTGTGGGCCGGCATCTACATGCTGCCCATGACCGTCGGCTTCCTGGTGTCCGCGCCGACGGCCGGGATCCTGTCCGACCGCATCGGCAGCCGGCTGCTCGCGTCGAGCGGCCTGGTGATCACCGCGATCACCTTCCTGCTGCTGATCCTGCTGCCGGTGAACTTCAACTACTGGGCGTTCGCGGCGATCCTGCTCGTCAACGGCATCGGCATGGGCATGTTCTCCTCGCCCAACCGCGCCGAGGTGATGAACAGCCTGCCGGCCGACGCCCGCGGCTCCGGCGCGGGCATGATGACCACGTTCCAGAACGCGGCCATGGTGCTCTCGATCGGCTTCTTCTTCAGCCTGATCATCGCGGGCCTCTCGGACAACCTCCCGACGGCGATGTTCCAGGGCCTCACCGCCCACGGCGTGGCCGCCGGGCCGGCCAACCAGGTTGCGCACCTGCCGGCGGTGGCCGTGCTCTTCGCGGCGTTCCTCGGCTACAACCCGATCCAGCAGCTGCTGGGCGGCCAGCTGGGCAGCCTGCCGCCGGACCAGGCCTCGTTCCTGACCGGGCGCAGCTTCTTCCCGAACCTGATCTCGGGTCCGTTCCAGGACGGTCTGGCCGTGGCGTTCGGCTTCGCCATCGTGGTCTGCCTGATCGGTGCGGTCGCGTCGCTGCTCACGAAGGACAAGGGCAAGACTTCGGAATCGGTGGGTGAGGAGCTGGCCGCGGTCGCCGGGGAGTCCGGCGGTGGGCCGAGCGAGCTGGTGGCTCCGACCAGCGAACGGTGACCATTTCGGGTGCACGGGCCGTCCCGGGATTCGTTCCCGGGGCGGCCCGTTTCTCTATGCCGGGACGGGTTCTTTCGCCGGTGTGGGTTCGGGCCGCTTCGCGGTGACCCGCCGGCCGAGCGCGATCATCGGCAGCTCGACCCAGCGGTAGAGCAGGTCGGCCATCAGCAGCGCGACGGCCGTGACACCGACCGCGGTGAGCGTGCGCGGGTGGGCCAGCTGCGGCACCAGACCGGCGAGCGTCCAGCCGGCGATGGACTGGATGAGGTAGAGCGAGTACGACCGCTCCCCGATGAACCGCAGTGGTTTCAGGGACAGCAGCCGGCTCAGCGGCCCACCCGCGACCAGCGACGGCAGCATCAGCGCCACGAGCACCGCATACGCCGTGCCGACCGCGACGCCGCCGTCGTCGTGCAGGGCGACGGTGAGGTCGGTGAAGAACACCTGCACCACCACGATCACCGCGGCCACGACGACGCCGGCCACTGGGTGCGTGAGGGGTTTGAGTACCGCGAACCCTGTGCGGTGGTGGAGAACGATGGCCGCCGTGCAGCCGATGACGATGGACGCGTACGCGCCGGAGTAGGGGACCACCGGCACGAGCGCGACGAGCGCGACCACCAGGCCCAGCGCGAGGCTGAATCGTTTCGCGAACGCGAGCCCGGCTACGCCGAACGCCAGCACGGGCCACACCAGGTAGAACTTCTGCTCCACTCCGAGCGTCCACGCCACCCCGAACACCCCGATGACGTGGAACTCGTTGAGGAACGTCGCGAACCACGGCAGTGCGCCCAGCAGCGCACTCGACCGCAGCTCACCACGCGCGTACGTGACCACGACGAAGATCCCGAGCACCACGTAGTACACCGGCAGGATCCGGAACGCCCGCCGCAGGTAGAAGTTCTTGAGCGAGACGCGGCAGGTGCGGTCCTCCTCGCGCAACGCCAGCGTCGTGATCAGAAACCCGGACAACACGAAGAACACGTGCACGCCGATCCACCCGTTCGCGCGCACCCACGCGCTGCCCCCGAAGTGGAACACCACCACCAGCACCGCGGCGATCGCCCGCACCCCGTCCAGCGCCGGGAACCGCCTGGTGGCGAGGTAGGTTTCGTGGGTCATCAGCATGAGCTCCCCCGGTCCGCCGCCCGACTGCTCGCGTACTGTAATCAGGCGCGGCGACGATTCACTCTTTGGGGTTGCTCGTGCTGGTCGGGGACGGGTTCTGGGGTGGATGTGGACCGCGAACGTCTGGCGGAGCTGCTGTCCACCGCGCCGGGAGACGTCGCCGCGTCGGCCAGCGAGGCTCTGGCGGCGGGGGCGACCTTCAAGCTGTGGCCAGGGGCGTCGACCGCCGCCGAGTTCAGATCAGTGTTCCGGCGGCGGCAACGAAACGCGCTCCGCGCCGGCCAGCCGTCGATCGGGTTCGCCGAGGGACTTCGCGACCTCGGCGCCTACGAAGGCGTGTTCCTCGCGCTGGGTTACGTCGATGACCGGCCGCAAGGCGGGTATTACTTCCAGCTGTTCCTGACCCCTGATCTGTCCCGGCTGATCACGGGATTCGGGTGAAAGTGGCTGCCGAACGGCGGGCCTGACCTACCGGCCGAACGACGCCGTCGCGATCTTCACCGGGTGTTTCGGCGCACCGTCCAGCGGCCCGTTCGGATCGGTCGGAATGATGCCGGCCTTCACCATCCGGTCGATCGCGTCCATGCCGCGCACGACCTTCCCCAGGACCGAATACTGCGCGGGAATGTGCGCGAAGGAATGGACGATGAAGAACTCCGACCCGTTCGTCCCCGGGCCCTGGTTGCCCATCGCGATGGTGCCGCGCTCATACGTCTCCGCGCCCGACACCTCGTCCGGGAACTTGTAGCCCGGGCCGCCCTTTTCGACTTCGTAGAGGTCGCCGCACTGGAGCACGCCGAGGCGCTCCGAATCGGACAGGCGCCAGCACTGCGAACGGTCGTAGAAGTGCTGCATGACCAGCGACACCAAGTTCGCCACACCACACGGGGCGGCGCCGGCGCGATCCAAGCGAACCGTGACCGGCCCGTAGTTGAAGTGGAAGGTCACGTCGACCGTGCCGCGCGTCAAGGCGAAGGGCAGCGGCCGGAGCACCGGACGGGCCGCCGGGTTGTCCGGCGTCGGCGTGAAAGTGCAGCGGACAACCGGCGCGGACGCAGCTGTGGCCGGCGCGGCGAACAGCGCCACACCGGCCACGACCGAAAGAACGAGAGCGACCCAGCGTGACGTCATAGCCCCGCAAGGTAGCGAACGGGAACCTACTTGCGCCAGGCCGTGCGGCGCTTGCGGAAGTCGATTACGAGCAACAGGGCGAGGAACGCGGCGAGGCCGATGAGCCACACGTTCTCGGTGTTGTTCTCGTGGTTGCCCTTGATCATGAGCAGCAGAATGACGACGCTGACCCAGCCGGCGATGCGCGTGGCCTTCGGGAACGACCCGTGCCAGCCCCACTCGGCCGACGGCTCGTCGCGCGGGTCCACTTCGGGGCGCTTCTCGATCGCCTTGCCTGCCACGATCACTCCTCCTGACCCGCTCAACCTGGTACGCCGTAATGATCCCACACCCCCGAGTGCTCCGCGGAGACGGGCCGCGGCTCGGCGGGCGATAATGGCGTGCGATGACTACCTCGCGAAGCGTCCTCGTGCTCGGCTCGACCGGGTCCGTCGGAGCCCAGGCCCTCGACGTCACCGCTCGTAACCCCCACCTGTTCACCGTCGCGGGCATCGCCGCCGGTGGCTCCGACCCGCAGGCGCTCGCCGCGCAGGCCCTGGCCCACGGCGTGGAGGCCGTGGCCGTGAGCCGCCCGACGGTGGTGGAAGACCTGCAGCTCGCGTTGTACGCGGAGGCGCAGCGGCGCGGCTACTCCCGGGGCGAGTTCCGCATCCCGCGCATCTTCGCCGGCGCCGACGCCGTGACGGAGCTCATCGACGCGGTGAACGTCGACGTCGTGCTCAACGCCCTGCCCGGGTCGCAGGGCCTTCAGCCCACGCTCAAAGCCCTGGCCACCGGCTCGACGCTCGCGCTGGCCAACAAGGAGTCGCTCATCGCGGGCGGGCCGCTCGTGCTCGCGGCCGCGAAGCCGGGGCAGATCGTGCCGGTGGACTCCGAGCACTCGGCCATCGCGCAGGCCCTGCGCGCCGGCCGGGACAACGAGGTCGCGCGCCTGGTGCTCACGGCGTCGGGCGGGCCGTTCCGCGGCAAGAAGCGCGAGGACCTCTCCGATGTGACCATCGAGCAGGCCATGGCGCACCCGACGTGGTCCATGGGCCCGGTCATCACGATCAACTCGGCCACGCTCATCAACAAGGGCCTGGAGCTGATCGAGGCCGCGCTGCTGTTCGGCATCGAGCCCGCGCGCATCGACGTGACCGTGCACCCGCAGTCGATCATCCACTCGATGGTGACGTTCGTCGACGGCTCGACGATCGCCCAGGCCAGCCCGCCCGACATGCGGCTGCCGATCGCGCTCGCGCTGCACTGGCCCGAGCGCGTGCCCGGCGCCGCCGCGGCGTGCTCGTGGGACAAGGCCGCGAGCTGGACGTTCGAGCCCCTCGACAACGAGGCGTTCCCGGCGGTCGAGCTGGCGCGCCACGTCGGCACCGAGGGCGGCTGCCTGCCCGCCGTCTACAACGCGGCGAACGAGGAGGCCGTGGCCGCGTTCCTCGCGCAGAACACCGGTTTCACGTCGATTGTGGACACTGTTTCCCAGGTGGTCGAAGCCGCCGACGAATGGCGTCGCGAACCGCGCGACGTCGAGGATGTACTCGCCGCCGAGCACTGGGCTCGAGGGCGCGCAGGATCGATGCTGGGTAAGGGGAAGTAGCGCGTGCTCGCCTACATCATCGGGGTGGTGCTGTTCGCCCTGGGCATCTGCATCTCCGTCGCGCTGCACGAGGCCGGCCACATGGTCACGGCCAAGATGTTCGGCATGAAGGTCCGCCGGTACTTCATCGGCTTCGGGCCCACCATCTTCTCGTTCCGCCGCGGCGAGACCGAGTACGGCGCGAAGTGGATCCCGCTCGGCGGGTTCTGCGACATCGCCGGCATGACAGCGCTCGACGAGGTGACCCCGGACGAGGCGCCGCGCGCAATGTGGCGGTTCAAGACGTGGAAGCGCACCGTCGTGATGTCGGCGGGCTCGATCACGCACTTCATCCTCGGCTTCATCGTGCTCTACCTGATGTCGATCACGATGGGCCTGCCGAACATCGCGGCCGCGTCGGAGCCGGTGCAGCCGGTCATCCAGAGCACGTCGTGCGCCCGCCCGGCCACCACCACGCAGCAGTTGAGCGACACCTCGTGCCCGCCCGGCGCGCCGACGCCGGCGGCGACGGCCGGGATCAAGGCGGGCGACAAGATCGTCTCCGTGGCGGGCAAGCCCACCGCGAGCTGGACCGACGTGCTGCAGGTCGTGCAGGCCGCGAAGGGCCCCACGCCGATCTCCGTGCAGCGCGGCGACAAGACCGTGAACCTGGTCGTGGACATCCCGCGCGTGCAGCGGATGGGTACCGACGGCAAGGTGCACGAGGTCGGCATGATGGGCGCCTCCACCGTGATCCCGCCCGCGTACCTGCACTACAACGGCCTCACCGGCATCGGCGCCACGTTCTCGTTCACCGGCGACATGTTCGCCCAGACCGCGCAGCGCCTCGTGGAGTTCCCTGAGCGCATCCCGGCCGTGGTCAGCGCGATCTTCGGCGGCGAGCGCGACCCGAACACCCCGGTCAGCGTCGTCGGCGCGAGCCGGATCGGCGGCGAGGCCGTGGAGCGGGGGCTGTGGCAGATCTTCTTCTTCCTGCTGGCCAGCCTTAACTTCTTCATCGGCGTGTTCAACCTGCTGCCGCTGCTGCCGCTGGACGGCGGGCACATCGCCGTCGTCTGGTACGAGAAGGTGCGCGACTGGCTGCGCGGCCTGCGCGGCAAGGCGGCGGGTGGACCGGTCGACTACACCAAGCTTTCGGCCGTCACGATGGTGCTCGTCGTCATCGGCGGCGGCATCACTCTACTGACGGTCACAGCGGACATCGTGAACCCGATTCGCTTGCAGTAACCGGTCCCACCGGTCGGGTCACTACCCGGCCGGTGGGCCCCCGACCGGGGGTAACGCTGCTCACCGTGACGGTTGACTTCGTTGAAGCAGGGCCGGATGGAGTAGGTAGGCTGAGGACGTGACCGTCGCGCTAGGTATGCCCGCACTGCCGCCCCCCGTCCTCGCCGAGCGCCGCAAAACCCGCCAGCTCCACGTGGGTTCCGTCGGTGTCGGCAGCGACTTCCCCATCTCCGTCCAGTCGATGACGACGACGCTGACCTCCGACGTCAACGCCACCCTCCAGCAGATCGCCGAGCTCACCGCCGCCGGCTGCGACATCGTCCGTGTCGCGTGCCCGTCCGCCGACGACGCCGAGGCGCTGCCCGCGATCGCGAAGAAGTCGCAGATCCCGGTGATCGCCGACATCCACTTCCAGCCCAAGTACGTGTTCGCCGCCATCGAGGCCGGCTGCGCCGCCGTGCGCGTGAACCCGGGCAACATCCGCAAGTTCGACGACCAGGTCAAAGAGATCGCGCAGGCCGCGAAGGACCACGGCACGCCGATCCGGATCGGCGTCAACGCCGGTTCGCTGGACAAGCGGCTGCTCGAGAAGTACGGCAAGGCCACGCCCGAGGCGCTGGCCGAGTCGGCCATGTGGGAGGCCTCGCTCTTCGCGGAGCACGACTTCCACGACATCAAGATCTCGGTCAAGCACAACGATCCGGTCGTGATGGTCCGCGCCTACGAGATCCTCGCCGAGCAGTGCGAGTACCCGCTGCACCTCGGCGTCACCGAGGCCGGGCCGGCGTTCCAGGGCACGATCAAGTCGGCCGTCGCGTTCGGCGCGCTGCTGACCCAAGGCATCGGCGACACCATCCGCGTGTCGCTGTCCGCGCCGCCGGTCGAAGAGGTGAAGGTCGGCAACCAGATCCTGCAGTCGCTGAACCTGCGCCCGCGCAAGCTGGAGATCGTGTCGTGCCCGTCGTGCGGTCGCGCGCAGGTGGACGTCTACACGCTCGCCGACCAGGTCACGGCCGGTCTGGAGGGCATGGAGATCCCGCTGCGCGTCGCGGTCATGGGCTGCGTCGTCAACGGCCCCGGCGAGGCCCGCGAGGCCGACCTGGGTGTCGCGTCCGGCAACGGCAAGGGCCAGATCTTCGTGAAGGGCGAGGTCATCAAGACCGTGCCCGAGCACGCGATCGTGGAGACCCTGATCGAAGAGGCCATGCGCATCGCCGAGGAAGCCGGCGAGGGCATCGGCGAGGGTTCGCCGAGCGTCACGGTCGGCTGAGTTTTCGGCTTTTGTGAAACCGGCCCCGCCTTTGTCGCGGGGCCGGTTTTTCAGCCCTGCAGATGGTGCTGGGCGGCGTCCTTGATCTGCATGCGCACGTTCTCCAGGGCCGCGGCGACCTCGTCGATCTGCTGGCTGGCCAGCTGGATCGCGCCCTGGATGGACGTGGCGGTGGACGTCTCGCCGAGCAGCCCGAGCACCTGCGACTGGAGGTCCTCCAGCTCGCCCTTCGTCGCGAGGGCGATGCCGGTGGGCACCGAGTCGGCCAGCAGTTCGAGCTGCTGGGCCTGCTCCTGGATCGTCACTCCCGCGTCCTTTCTCCGGTGGCCCCCGCTGTCCGTGGTAGCAGAAACCGGTGCTTCGCGGCCTACGCTGGTCAGGTGAGTCACAGCTGGGCCACCCGCTTGCCGCACCCGGTGCTGCGGCCGCTGGTCACGCGCTACATCGGCTACGCCCAGGACGACGTCACGTTGTCGGTTCATCGCGGCCTGCCGTCCCGGCACGTGACGCTGATCATCAGCCTGGAACAGCCGATCCGCTTCGCCGGCCTGCCCGGCGAGGGCACCCTGCAGGCCCTGGTCGGCGGGTTGCACACCTCACCCGCGCTCATCACGCAGGACCGGGTGCAGCGGGGCCTGCACGTGGAGCTGGACCCGCTGGGCGTGCGTTCCCTGCTCGGCGTGACGGCGGCTGAGCTGAGCGGGCGGGTTGTGGACCTCGCCGAGTTCGGCCGGCCGTGGGCGCTGTTGCCTTCGCGTCTTTTCGAAGCTGCGGATTGGCCTTCCCGGTTTGCCGTGCTGGACGAGGTGCTGGCTTCTTCGGCTGCTTCGGCGCCCCCTCCGGCTCCTGAGCTGGGGGAGGC
Organism: Amycolatopsis sp. DSM 110486; assembly: GCF_019468465.1. Classification (NCBI taxonomy): domain Bacteria; kingdom Bacillati; phylum Actinomycetota; class Actinomycetes; order Pseudonocardiales; family Pseudonocardiaceae; genus Amycolatopsis; species Amycolatopsis sp. DSM 110486. Next base: position 5,857,891 of record NZ_CP080519.1, read on the forward strand.
TTGGCGGCTTCTGCGGGTGCGTTCGGGCGGTGTGCGGGTGACGGACCTGGCTTCTTCGGTCGGCTGGAGCCGGCGGCATTTCGGTGAGCGCTTCCGCGCGGAGGTCGGCCTGGCCCCGAAGCAGGTGGCGCGGGTGTTGCGCTTCGAACGCGCCGGTCGTCTGTTGCGAGCGGGTTCGCCGGACCTGGCCTCGGTGGCTGTCGAGGCCGGCTACTACGACCAGGCGCACCTGTCGAACGAGTGGCGGGCGTTGGCGGGATGCTCGCCGCGGACGTGGATCGCTGAGGAGCTCCCGTTCCTCCAAGACGACTCGGCGCCCCCGGAACCAGACTCGGGGGCATGACACCTCAACCGACAGTCTGGCCCGCCCTTCGCTACGACGACGCCCCCGCGGCCGTGCGCTTCCTCGTCGACGTCCTCGGCTTCGAGGAAACGCTGGTGGTCCCCGGCGGCGCCGAGCGCGCCATCGGCCACGCCGAGCTCCGCTGGCCCGAAGGCGGCGCCGTGATGCTCGGCAGCACCGGCGGCCCCGCCGACGAGGTCCACGACGCCATGAAACCGGGCACCGGCGCGGTCTACGTCGTCTCCGACCACGTGGACGCCATCCACGCCCGCGTGCGCGCCGCCGGCGCCGACATCACCCTCGACCTGCACGACACCGACTACGGCTCGCACACCTTCAGCCTGCGCGACCCGGAGGGCAACAGCTGGACGATCGGCACCTACCGGGGAGCGTGAGGCGGGCGCCTACTGAACCGGTCGTTCGAAGGTCACCAAGAGCCCTTCCACGGAGCCGGGGCCGACGCGGCCCTTCACGTCGGCGGAGGTGATGGTCTTGAGCTGCCAGCCGTCGGCGGCATGGTCGTTGAGGACCTTCTCGAGCCGGTCACCGGACATTTTGCCGCCCATGAGCTTCTCGCGGAGTTCGACGACCTTGTACGTGTAGCGCTGCATGTGTCCGATTGTGCCGTTCATCTGAGCGTGTCGGTGGGCTTGCGTTCCGTTCATCCGCGTCATCTGGCACTCTGGACACTGTGTTGCGGCTTGCAGGTGCACGGCTGCTCGACGATCGGGACTACCCAGCGGTGCGCGCCGCGCTGGCCGCCGACCCGGTGAGCAGCTGCATGGTCAGCGCCAGGGTCGAGGCCGCGGGCCTCGACCCTTGGCGGCTCGGTGGCGAGCTCTGGGCCGCCGACGGCCGCCCGGGGCGGTCCACGCGGTTCCAGGGGTTGTGTTTTGCCGGCCCGAACCTGATTCCGTTGCGCGGCAACGCGTCGGCCTTGCGGTCGTTCGCGGACCGGGCGTTGCGCAGGCAGCGCACGTGCTCGTCGCTCGTCGGGCCTGCCGAGCAGGTGCTGGGGTTGTGGGACGAGCTTTCGAGCGAGTGGGGGCCCGCGCGCGAAGTGCGGGGAGACCAGCCGCTGATGGCGCTCGACGGCAGCCCGCACGTCAAAGCCGACCCGCATGTGCGCGCGGTGCGGCCGGACGAGCTCGACCGCTATCTGCCCGCAGCCGTGGCGATGTTCATCGAGGAGGTGGGCGTCGACCCGCGCAGTGGCGACGGCGGCGCCAGCTACCGCGCCCGCGTGAGCGAGCTGATCGCCACCGGACGGGCGTTCGCCCGGTTCGAAGACGGTGAGGTCGTGTTCAAGGCCGAGATCGGCGCGATGTCGGCCGGCGTCGGCCAGATCCAAGGCGTGTGGGTGCACCCGGCGCGCCGCAGCGGCGGCCTCGGCACCGCGGGCACGGCCGCGGTCGTCAACCGGCTCGTGCACGGCCTCGGCCGCACCGCGAGCCTCTACGTGAACGCGTTCAACGCACCCGCGCTCGCCGCGTACCGCCGGATCGGGTTCCAGCAGGTCGGCCAGTACGCGACCGTCCTGTTCTGAACCTGATTCGCCCTTCCGGGTCGGCGTTTCGGCCCCGGACCCGCCCGCCGGGCTGGTTCGATCCGACGCATGGCACCTGGTCGGCACCCGCACCGTCGACACCGCGCAGCGGCCCTGACCGCCGCCGTCGCGACCGTCCTGCCGCTCGCCGGCTGCGGCCTGTTCTCGTCCGACGGCCCGGAAGACACGCTCGCCGCCTTCCTCACCGCCGTCAGCTCTGGTGACGTCGCCGGGGCCGCCGCGCGCACCGACTCGCCCGACGCCGCGAAGACCCTGCTCACCCAGGTCCGCGCCGCGCTCAAGCCCGAGTCGATCGAGGCGACCGGCGAGACGGTGAAGCAGTCGGGCGACAACGCCACCGGCGGCTACCGCCTCACCTGGCACCTCCCGAAGGGCCGCAGCTGGAGCTACACCTCCGACGCGCAGCTGCGCTCGGCCGAGGACGGCTGGCAGGTGCACTGGCAGCCCACCGTCGTGCACCCGCAGCTGGCGCCGTCGCAGAGCATCGCGATCGTGCCCGATCCGGCCGCGCCCGCGCCGGTCCTCGACCGCGACGGCTTCCCCCTGCTGCGCCCGCAGACCGTGATCGGCGTCGTCGTGGACCCGGCGAAGACCGGCAACACCACGGCCGTCGCCAGCAAGCTCGGCTCGGCGCTGCACCGCTTCGAGCCCACGGTGACCGGCCGCTCCGTGCTCGACGGCATCAAGGCCACCAAACCCGGCGCCTCCTACCCCGTGCTTTCCTTGCGCGACACCGACTACGAGCAAGTCAAGCCCACCATCTACGACCTGCCCGGCGTCCGCTTCACGAGCCAGGAACGCCTCCTGCCCGACGACCGCGACACCGGCCGCCAGATCCTGCCCGCCCTGCGCTCGATGGTCGAACAGCAAGCCGCGGGCGGCGCGGGCTGGCGGATCGTCTCGCTCGACGTCACCGGCAGCGAGGCCAGCGAGCTCTACGCCGTGCCGCCCAAGGACTCGCCGGCCGTCACGAGCACGCTCAGCACCCACGTCCAGACCGCCGCCGAGAAGGCCCTCGCACCGGTGAAGACCGCCGCCGCCATCGTGGCGCTGCAGCCGTCGACCGGGCAGCTGCTGGCGGTCGCGCAGAACGAGCCCGCGGACGAGCAGGGACCGCTCGCGCTCACCGGCCGCTTCCCGCCGGGGTCGACGTTCAAGATCGTCACCGCGACGGCCGCGCTCACGGCCGGCCGCGTGAAGGTCGACTCGCCGGTCGCCTGCCCGGGCACGGTGACGTTCGCCGGCCGCGTGGTGCCCAACGAAGGCCGGTTCGACCTGGGCACGGTGCCGCTGGCGAGGGCGTTCGCCCAGTCGTGCAACACGACGTTCGCCCAGCTTTCGGCCGACCTCTCGCCGACGGCGCTCACCGACGCCGCGCGCTCGCTCGGCATCGGCGCCGACTTCGTGATCCCCGGCCTCACGACCGTCACCGGGTCCGCGCCGCAGGCCGATTCCGTGGTGCAGCGCGCGGAGAACGGGTTCGGGCAGGGGACCGTGGTCACGAGCCCCTTCGGGATGGCGCTCGCCGCCGCGGCCGTGCAGTCGGGAAAGGTCCCCTCGCCGTCGCTGGTGCGCGGCCGGCCCGCCAAGGTGAGCGGTCTCGGCCCGGCGCCGCGGCCGGACGTGCTGGACGCCGTGCGCTCGATGATGCGCGACGTCGTCACCACCGGCACGGCCACCGCCCTGCGCGACCTGCCGGACGTGCGCGGGAAGACCGGCACGGCCCAGTTCGGCGACGGCACGCACTCCCACGGCTGGTTCGTCGGCTACCAGGGCGACCTGGCGTTCGCGGTGCTGCTCACCGACGCCGGCTCGTCGAAACCGGCCGTCGACGCCGCTCACCGGTTCCTCGCGGGCGTGGCCGCGAAGTGACGTCGTAGTCTGGAGGGCATGTCCGTTCGTGCCCCGTTGAAGCCCGGCGTCCAGACTCCGCGCCGCGCCGTTCCCGCAGACATCGCCCGCCCCGAGTACGTCGACCGGCCGGCGCCGAAGCGAGACACCGGCAACGGCGTGCGCACGCCCGAGGTGATCGAGGCGATGCGCGTGGCGTCGAGGATCGCCGCGCAGGCGCTCGAGGAGGGCGGCAAGGCCGTCAAGCCCGGCGCGACCACCGACGACATCGACAGGGTCGTGCACGAGTTCCTGCTCGACCACCACGCCTACCCGTCGACGCTGGGCTACCGCGCCTTCCCGAAGTCGTGCTGCACCTCGCTCAACGAGGTGATCTGCCACGGCATCCCCGACTCGACCCTGATCGAGGACGGCGACATCTGCAACATCGACGTCACCGCTTTTATCGGCAGCGTCCACGGCGACTGCAACGCCACCTTCCTCGCCGGCGACGTCTCCGAGGAGGCGAAGCTGCTCGTCGAGCGCACGCGCGAAGCCACGGCGCGCGCGATCAAGGCGGTGCGCCCCGGGCGGCAGCTGAACGTGATCGGCCGCGTGATCGAGGCGTACGCGAAGCGCTTCGACTACGGCGTGGTCCGCGACTTCACCGGCCACGGCGTCGGCCCGGCGTTCCACACCGCGCCGACGGTGCTGCACTACGAGGAGCCCTCGGTCCACACGCTGATCGAAGAGGGCATGACCTTCACGATCGAGCCGATGATCACCCTCGGCACCATCGACTACGACGTGTGGGACGACAACTGGACCGTGACCACGAAGGACAAGAAGTGGACGGCCCAGTTCGAGCACACCCTCGTGGTCACGGCCGACGGCGCGGAGATCCTCACGCTCCCGTGAGGTGCGCGGTCCGGGCCAGCTGAGCCGGGTCGGCCTTGCTGCGCGGAGCCGGTGCCTTGGTGCCCTTCGCGGGCACGCCGAGCGCCTGGGCGATCAGCTTCGCCTCGGCCTCCATGCCGGAGCGGAACGGGTGGTAGGCGACGGCTTCGAAGAGGTTCGTGCTCTGGCCGTTGACCCATGCTTTGCCGCCGGCGCACGCGTCGTGGCCGAGGCTGGGGCTGTAAGTGTCGACGAAGTGCACGCCTTCGCTGCGCGCCGCTCCTTCGATGGCGGCGTTGAGCTTCTGCTCGATGCTGTCTGCCCACGCGTAGTCGCCGTCGGCGAACGGGATCACGCTCGGGCACGTGCCCGTGGGCGGCAGCAGGCGCGGGTAGCCGACGAGCACGATCGTCGCGGCGGGCGCGCGGTCCTTCACGCCTTGCACGACCTTCGCGACGTTGCGGCCGGTCGCCTGCACCGCGCCGGCCATGGTGTCGACGCCGTTCACGGTGTAGTGCGCCTGGCAGGGCGCACCGGTCGGGTCGTCGGCGCGCAGCGTCGGGCAGGTGCCGGTGAGGTCGCCGAAGACGCTGTCGTCGTTGCCGCCGATGCCGATGGTGACCAGGTCGGTGTCGGCGTGCAGCGCGTCGAACTGCGGCTGCTGTGTGGACAGCGGAATGCTCGGCGACGGCGTGACCTGCGGCTGCGTCATGTTCGACGTGTCGGCCGACGAGCAGCTGACGTCGGTGAACGCGCCGTCCGCGTCGTAGATCCCCAGCCGCGTCGCGAGCCAGGACGGGTAGTTGTTGTTCGAGCGGAAGCACCAGCTGGCCTGCTGCCACGGGATCAGCGGCCCGGCGGTGTACGAGTCGCCGAGGGCGACGTACTTGCGGAACGACGGAGTACTGGCGGCCGCGGCGGCGGCACCGGCGACCAGCCCGGCGACCACGAGCAACACGACAAGGGGCGAACGGCGCACGGGCCTGACCTCTCCGTCCGACGGATGGTGATCAGACTTTCGCGTGGTCCGGACAAGTCCGCAACTTATGTGAGTCACTTTCACGTTCAAGAGTCCCGCGGGTGGGGGAGGCCCCTCGGCCGGGCCGGGAACCGGCGGTGACATCGGGGGAGCGGTGTCTAGGAGTCCCTAGTCCGCCGTTTGTCCGCTTTCCTCGGCCCGCGCCAGGATTTCGTCGAGGAAGTCGCCGGCCGCCTGGGCTGCGCGGGCCGGGTCGCGAGCTTCGATGGCGTCGACGATGGCGCGGTGCTGGGCGATCTCGGCGTGGTCCGGGTGGTCGTAGGTGGACGCGACACTGGCGGTGATCGCCTCCATCAGGCCGCGGTAGAGCTCGAACAGCAGGCCGTTGTGTCCACATCGGACGATTTCGAGGTGGAACTCCGCGTCGGTGCGGGCGAAGTCGTCGACGCGGCCGTCGAGCTGGTCGGTGTCCCGCTGTTGCAGCAGCACGCGCAGACTCTCGACCTCGGTGTCGGTGCGGGCGGTGGCGGCCAGGCGCGCGCCTTCGACCTCCAGGGTGCGGCGGACCTGCAGGACCTCGCGCAGCTCGGTGCCGCACAGGCGCCTCAGTGCGCCGGAGACCTCGCTCGTGGCGCGGACGTACGTGCCGTCGCCCTGGCGGACTTCGAGGATGCCGGTGTGTGCGAGCGCGCGGACAGCCTCGCGCACGGTGTTACGCCCGACGCCGAGCTGGGCGACCAGCGCGGGCTCGGTGGGGATGCGCTGTCCGACCGGCCATTCCCCCTGTGCGATCGCGTCGCGCAGCTGGTCGATGACCTGGTCGACCAGGCCCGCGCGCCGGGTGGTGGCGAGAGGCACAGGATTAATCCCTTCATCCAATCATCCTATGTATGCGATAGTAGCGGACGTGTCCGTCGATTCCTGGGATCCCACCCCACGCCCCGCCTCTTACTCCGACCGCCTCGAGCTCGAACTCGAAGGCGGCATCGAGGAAGAGACGCCTGGCGGCGTGCGCCGGCCCGGGGTGATCGCGGGTGGCGCGCTGCTCGCCGTCGCTGTGGTGCTCACGGCGCTGAACCTGCGCCCGGCCATCACGAGCGTCGGCCCGCTGCTCGCGGAGATGCGCGGCAGCCTCGGCGCGTCGGCGATCTGGGCGAGCGTGCTGACGACGTTGCCCGGCCTGTGTTTCGCCGGCGCGGGCCTCACGGCGCCGCTTCTTTCGCGCCGGTTTGGCATCGGCTCGGCGATCGGGTTCGCGCTGGCGGTGCTCACGGCCGGGCTGGTACTGCGCGTCGTCGACGGTCAGCTCGTGGTCCTCGGCGGCACCCTCGTCGCGACAGCCGGCATCGCGCTGATCAACGTCCTCATCCCCGTGGTGATCAAGGACTCCTTCCCGGCGCGCGTCGGCATGATGACCGGCGTCTACACGGCCGCGCTGCAAGGCGGCGGCGCCGCGGGGTCCGCCGCGAGCCCACCCCTGGAGACGGCGTTCGGCGGCTGGCGCCTGTCGCTCGGCTCGTGGGCCGTGCTGGGCGCGCTCGCGCTGGCCGTCTGGCTCTTCGCCACGCGCGGCACCGGCCGCGCACCCAAGCCGGCCGCGTCGACCGGCGGTGGACGGTCGCTCATGCGCAGCCCGCTCGCGTGGATCGTCACGATCTTCTTCGGCCTGCAGTCGTTCATCGCTTACGTGGTCATGGGCTGGCTCCCGCAGGTTTTCATCGACTCCGGCGTCAGCAAGGGCGACGCCGGCCTGCTGCTGGGCCTGATCTCCGTGATCGCTGTGCCGATCAGCCTCGTCATCCCGCCCATCGCGGCACGGCAGGGCACGCAGAGCTGGTGGATCCTCGGCATGGGCCTGTGCGGCCTGGCCGGGATGGCCGGCCTGCTCGTGGCGCCGGCCGCGTCGCCGCTGCTGTGGAGCGTGCTCATCGGCATCGGCATGAGCGTCTTCTCACTCGCCCTCACCGTCATCGCCCTGCGCGCCCGCACCGGCGCCGACACCGCGCGCCTGTCCGGCATGGCCCAGGGCTACGGCTACCTGCTCGCGGCCGTCGGCCCGTTCGTCTTCGGTCTCCTCCACAACGCGACGGGCAGCTGGTCGGTGTCGCTGATCGTGCTCATCGTGGTGATGTGCGCGCAGATGTTCTTCGGCGTCCTGGCGGGGCGTCCGCGCTACGTCTGACCCGATACGCGAAAGGCCTCCCCGCTCGGTCAAAACGGGGAGGCCTTTCGCGTATCGAGATTCTCAGTCCAGCGGCAGGTTCAGCAGCGCGTTCTCGATCAGCTCCGGCATCGCCGGGTGGATCCAGTACTGGCCGCGCGCCATGGTGTGGGCGTCGAGGCCGAAGCTCATGGCCTGGATGAGCGGCTGGATGACCGACGAGGCCTGCGGGCCGATGATGTGCGCGCCCAGCAGCTGGCCGGTGGCGGGGTCGGCGAGGAGCTTCGCGAAGCCCGTCGTGTCCTCCATGGCCCAGCCGTAGGCGATGCCGGCGTAGTCCTGTTTGGACACGACGTAGGACACGCCGCGAGCGCGCGCGTCCTGTTCCGTCAGGCCCACCGAGGCGATCTGCGGCGAGGTGAAGATCGCGTGCGGCACGAAGCGGTGGTCGGCCTTGATGCGGTCGTCCGGGTGCAGCAGGTTGTGTTGCACCACACGGCTTTCGTGGTTCGCGACGTGCTTCAGCTCGTACGGCGACGACATGTCCCCGAGCGCGTAGATGCCCGGCACCACCGTCTCCTGGTGGTCGTCCACGGCCACGTGGCCGCTGGCCTTCGTGGTGACGCCGGTGGCCGCGACGTCGAGCACGTCGGAGTTCGGCGTACGGCCGATAGCGACCAGGATGAGGTCGCTCTCCAGCGTCTCGGCGCCCTGCGGGCCTTCGAGCTCCAGCACCGCACCGGTGGCTTCGCGGTGCGCGCGCAGGATCTTGCGGTCACGGCGCAGGTCGAAGCGTTCCGCGGCCAGCTCGGTGAATCGGGCGCTCACGTCCTCGTCTTCGCCGCGCAGCATCGCGCCCGAGCGAAGGACCACGGTCACGTCCACGCCGAACGACGCGAACACGTGCGCGAACTCCGCCGCGATGTAGCCGCCGCCGAGGATGGTGATGCGGCGGGGCAGCGCGTCGAGCCGCATGATCGTGTCGGAGGTGTGGTAGCCGGTCTCCTCGAGGCCCGGGACGTCCGGCACGACCGGGCGCCCGCCTGCGGCGAGCACGAAGCGGTCGGCCGTGAGCACCTCGTCGGGCCGCCCGTCGGTGAAGCTGACGCGCAGCTCCTTCGTTCCGGTGAAGCGGCCTTCGCCCTGGTAGACGTCGACGTTCTTGTTGTCCTCGTGGTTCTTCCGGTACTCCGCGCCACCCGCGGCGATCGGGTCGATGCGCCCGAAGACGCGGTCGCGGATCTCGGGCCAGCGCACGCCCTTGAGCTCCTCGTCCACGCCGTAGCGGGAGCTGTGCGAAGGCGTCGCGGCCACGTCTGCGGCATAGACGAACATCTTGGTCGGGATGCAGCCCACGTTGAGGCACGTGCCGCCGAACGTCCCCTTCTCGACGATCGCCGTCTTCAGGTCGGCGAAGCGCGAGTCGAGGATCGAGTTCCCCGATCCGGTCCCGACGATCACCAGGTCGTAGTGCGGCACAGTCTTCCTCCGAAAGCCGTAGAACGGGCGTTCCCCAGCCTAGTCAACTGCGCGGCCGCACAGGGTGTTCCCGCGATCAATGCCCCGTGGCTGTGAAGTGCATCCGGTCGACCGGCGAGGTCCACGCGCCGCCCCAGCTCCAGCCGACGGCGGCGAAGTCGCGCACGACCGGTCCGCCCGCGACAACCATGCCCGGCCGCACGCGCGAGCGGTCCAGGTAGGCCGACGCCAGCTCCGGCAGTACCAGCGGTCCCTTCGTGTACGGGTTGCAGAACGGGTTCACGTCCACGGCCAGCCCGTACGCGTGGGCGGACCAATTCGTCTCGCCGCGGACGGGCCGGCAGACGAAGGCGCTCGTGTCGTTGCCGTCGCCGGTGGGTGGCGCGTCGAGCTCCTCGGGGCTGGTCACGCGCATTTCTTCGAGGGGGAACCGCTGCGCGAAGAGCTTGCCGAACGCGGTGACGACGGCCTGCGCGCCGGTGCGGTTCACGAGCAGTTCGCCGGTGTGGGCGCGGCCGTCGAAGCCCCAGAAGGAGAGCGTGACGTAGCGCAGGTCCGTCGACTTCACCGGGCACCCGGCCTGCCAGGTGCTGCGGGCGAGCACGTCGGCGGGGACGGGGACGATCTTCGACGTGTAGGTGGTGCCGGCCGGCGGCGGCAGGAAGTCGCGCGTCGGCAGGGCGCGGTTCACCAGTTCGGGTGGAGTCGGGAGGATCTCGCCGAAGCCGTCGGAACGGCGGGGGAGCGGGCGTGCACCCACCTGCCAGGTGACGGGCGGGGTGCTCGTCGCTGTCCGGGTTGTCGGGAGTGCCGCGCTCGTCCGGCTCGTCGCGCTCGGTGACGGCGTTCCGGGCGGGACCGAAGGTGCCGTCGGGGCCGGCGTGCTGCAGCCGACCAGCAGGAACGTGATCAGGGTGCCGGCCGCGGCCGTCGCTCTCCGTCGCATGGAACCAAGCCAATCAAACGCGCTCCGTGAGCGCTGAGTCCACCCGTTCCAGTGACACCATTTCGGGCCTGCTCCGTTTAGGGTAATCGCGGCTGCTCGTTCACGCGCCGCGATCCCGCTGCCTGCTCTTGCCGAATGTCCTTGCTTTTGCCGAATGTCCTGGTCGAATGCCGAAGGGGAATCCCATGCCCGCCAAGTTCCGCCGCCCGCTCCTTCTCGCGGCCGGGGCCCTGCTCGTGACCGCGGTGACGGTGCCGATCGCGGTCAGCACGGCGTCGGCACAGGACGCGCCCACGCCGCCCTCCGGCGCGCAGCCGCGGATCGTCGGCGGAGACGAGGCCACGCTTTCCGACCACCCGTACGCGGTGTACCTCGCCGACCAGAACGGGAACCAGTTCTGCGGCGCCGTGATCGTGAGCTCCACGGCGGTCGCGACAGCCGCGCACTGCGCGAAAGCCTTGCCCCGCACCGATGTTCGCGTTGTCGCGGGCCGCCAGGACAAGCGCACGAGCGACGGCGTGGTGCTCACCGTGTCGCGCGAGTGGGTCGATCCGGACTTCTCCGACCCGACGAAGGGCGCCGACGTCGCGGTGCTGAGCGTGCGGGGCCAGCTGCCTTACCGGCCGGCGAGGGTGGCGTCCGCGAGCGACCGCGCGGCCTACGACACCGGCACGCAGGCCACCGTCCTCGGCTGGGGCCGCGTCGCCGACGGCGGCGACCGCTCCGACTACCTGCGCAGCGCAGTCGTGCCGCTCGTCAGCGACTCCACGTGTAAGACGGCCTACGACACGTACGACCCGTCGAGCATGGTCTGCGCCGGCTACCCGGACGGCGGCATCGACGCCTGCCAGGGCGACTCCGGTGGTCCCCTCGTGGTCGGCGACACCCTCATCGGCATCGTCTCCTTCGGCGACGGCTGCGCGAAGGCCGGCAAGCCCGGCGTGTACACCCGTGTGTCGACGTACGCCGACGACATCGTGGCGCAGTCGCAGGCGCGGATCCTGGGCTGAGCTGTGCAGTCCCCGCCGCGGGTCCTCGGCTGAGCTGTGTTAAGCAGGGGTCGTGACGACCCCGCACCACGCGACCGGCCCCGAACTCACCGCCGCCCAGCTCTACGCCGTCCTCCGCCTGCGCGCCGACGTGTTCGTCGTCGAGCAGGAATGCGCCTACGGCGACGTCGACGGGCGTGACCTGCTCCCGTCGACGCGGCACCTGTGGTTCACGGACTCCGCCGGCGAGGTCACGGCGTACCTGCGCGTCCTCGCCGACCCGGATGACGTCTCCCGCATCGGCCGCGTCGTCACGGCCGTTTCAGCCCGCGGTCGTGGCCTCGCGGCGTCGCTGATGGAGGCCGCGCTGGCCGGCGCGACGGGCGAGTTTGTCCTGGACGCGCAGACGTACGCCCAGGCCCTCTACGCCCGCTTCGGCTTTGTGGCCGAAGGCGACGAGTTCCTCGACGACGGCATCCCGCACATCACCATGCGCCGTGTCGCGAAGGACCCTGCCGGCTCCTAAGAAGCCGCCCCTAGCGGTGCCGTCGCGGTGATGACCTTCACCGCGCGATCCACGTCTGCTTCGGTGAGGTCGGCGCGGACGGTGAGGCGCAGGCGCGAGATGCCGTCCGGGACGGACGGCGGGCGGAAGCAGCCGACACGGATGCCCTGGTCGGCGCAGGACTCGGCCCACGTGACGGCGGCCTCGGCGGACGGGGCCTGCACCGAGATCACCGCGGCGTCCGGGAGGCTGGCTCGCAGGCCGGCCGCCTTGAGCTGCATGGCGATGGTGCCCGCGTTTTCGGTCACCTTCGTGGGCAGCGAAGGGTCGGCCTTGAGCACGTTCAGCGCCGTCAGCGCGGCGGCGACGCTGGCGGGCGCGAGGGCGGTGTCGAAGATGAAGCTCCGCGCCGTATCCACGAGGTGCTTGATCACGCGCCGCGGGCCGACGACGGCGCCGCCCTGGGCGCCGAGGGACTTGGACAGCGTCAGGGTGGTGACGACGTCCGGCGAGGCGGACAGACCGGCCGCGTGGACGGCGCCTCGGCCGCCTTCGCCGAGGACGCCGAAGCCGTGGGCGTCGTCGACCAGCAGGGCGGCACCCGCGCCGCGGCAGATTTCCGCGAGCTCGCCCAGCGGGGCGAGGTCGCCGTCGACGGAGAACACCGAGTCCGTGACCACGAGGGCGCGCGGCTTGCGGCGCGTGGACAGCGCGTGCTGGATCGCCGACGGCGTCGCGTGGGCCACGGCCGCCACGTCGGCGCGCGACAGGCGGCAGCCTTCGATGAGCGACGCGTGGATGTACTTGTCGGTCACGATCGCCGATTCGGCGCCGGACAGCGCCGTCACCGCGCCGAGGTTCGCGGCGAAGCCCGAGGAGAACACCAGCGCCGCCTGGGCGCCGCAGAAGCGCGCCAGCTCGAGCTCCAGCTCGGCGTGCAGCTCGGTCGACCCGGTGACGAGCCGCGAACCCGTGGCGCCCGCGCCCCAGCGCATGGCGGCGGCCGCGGCGGCGCCGACGACGCGCTTGTCGCGGGCCAGGCCGAGGTAGTCGTTGCCGGCGAGGTCGAGCTCGTCCGTCTGCGCGGGCCGGGCCCGCAGCCGCCGCACCAAACCCGCTTCCGCGCGCTTCTCGGCCTCGGTGTCGAGCCAGTCGAAGACGTTCTCGGGCGGCAGCTGCGGGATGGCATTCACGTCCCGCAGTGTCCCACCCGTGTCACGCGCGAAACCGTGGGCCCTGCCACACAAAGAAAAAGCCCCGCACGAAGGCGGGGCTTTTTCTCGAACGGAAACTCAGCTGTCGTAACCACGGCGCTGCGGACGACCCGGGCGCTGCGGGCGACCCGAACCGTTGCCGGACCGCCCACGGCCACCGAAGCTCGGGCGGCCTTCGCGCGAACCGTAACCACCGCGGTCGCGGTTCTCGCCGTAGCTGCGCTCACCTCGCTCGCGGCCACCGCCGAAGCCACGGCCACCGCTGCGGCGCGGCGACTCGCGGCGACGCTCGATCACCGGCTCGCCGCTCGGCTCCTGCGCACCCGTGATGCGCGAGAGCTCCGCGTCGCCCGGGCGGACCACCGTGGTCTCGGCGCGCACGCCGGCCCGGTCGGTCATCCGGCGGACGGTGCGCTTCTGGTCGTGCGTCACCAGCGTGACGACAACACCCGACGCACCAGCGCGCGCCGTGCGGCCCGCGCGGTGCAGGTAGTCCTTGTGGTCCGCGGCCGGGTCCACGTGCAGTACCAGGGAGATGTCGTCCACGTGGATGCCGCGCGCGGCGACGTCCGTGGCGACCAGCACCGGAGTGTGGCCTTCCTTGAAGTCGGCCAGCACGCGGTTGCGCTGTCCCTGGGTCTTGCCACCGTGCAGCGCCGCCGCGTGCACACCCTGCTCACGCAGCCGCTCGGTGAGGCGGTCGACGTGGTGCTTGGTGCGCACGAACATGATCGTGCGGCCCTCGCGGGCACCGATCTGCGTGACGATGTCCTGCTTGTCCTGGTGCGACACCTGGAGCACGTGGTGGTCCATGGTGTCCACGCTCGCGGTCGACGGCGCGACCGAGTGCGTGACCGGGTCGGCGAGGTACTGCTTCACCAGCTTGTTGACGTCACCGTCGAGCGTCGCCGAGAACAGCAGCCGCTGGCCGCGCGGCGGGGTGAGGTCGAGGATCTCCCGCACCTGCGGCATGAAGCCCATGTCGGCCATCTGGTCGGCCTCGTCGAGCGCGATGAAGTTGCAGTCGCTCAGCGACGCGGTGCCCTGCCGGACGTGGTCCGACAACCGGCCCGGGGTGGCGATGAGCAGGTCGACACCACGCGAAAGCGCGTCGGCCTGACGGGTGAAGGCCATGCCGCCGACGGCCGTGCGGCACCACAGGCCGAGCGACTTGGCGAGCGGGGTCAGCGAGTCGGCCACCTGCATGGCCAGCTCGCGGGTCGGCACCAGCACGAGCGCGCGGGGGTGCTTCGGGCGGGCCTTGCCGCCGTTGAGCCGGGCCAGGATGGCCAGGCCGAACGCCAGCGTCTTGCCGGAACCGGTCTGGGCGCGGCCCAGCACGTCGCGGCCCGCGAGCGCGTCGGGAATCGTCGCCGACTGGATCGGGAACGGCGAGTTGATGCCGGCCTCCGCCAGCGCGCGCAGTAGCTCGTCGGGCAGACCGAGCTCGGCGAAGGTCTTGGTGGCCACCGTCTCGACGGTGTCGTCGCGAAGGAAGTCTTCGCGAGCCGGGCGCTGCCGCGGCTTGCGGTCGGGACGGTCCCCGCGGCCCGGCCCTGAGTGGGACGACGCAGCGGAATGGCCGGAGTTGAACGTGACTGTCACTTATGCCTCTCGGACGTGGCACGTCGCAAGGAGGCCCGGGCTGCCCGCTCGCAGGCAGGGCAAGATGGTGTGCAATGGGCTTTCACAGGGACGGACCCGGCGCGCTCAGGAGTTCCCACCATCGAGCGCCGATGGAAATGCTTCGGATTTCACCGCGAGCCCGTCAGTGGGCTTTGGAGGCGACGGACACCAACTCATCCACGCCGCCGATTGCGGTCTGTGCTCACTGTACCGGAGCGAGGGCTTCTGCTTCACACCCAGGTGTCCGGTTGTGGGCGGCGTCGCAGTCGTGTCCTGTGCCACATCCGAATGGCCCAGCGCAGCGACGCCACCCACAGTACAGCCGGCGGATCAGCCCACCCCTCCGGCGTAGGCCAGTTCCGCCACGAGATCCTCGACGTTCGTCACGCGTTCCGGCAGGCCACGGGCCTGGAACCAGCCCGCCAGGTTGCGCACGTCGCGCTCCAGGAACTCGCGGCCGCGGGGGTTCGCGACGAGGTCGACGACCTGCGGGAGGTCGATCACCATCAGGTGCCCTTCGTGCACCAGGAGGTTGTACGCGGACAAGTCGCCGTGCACGAGCCCTTGCGTGGCGAGCAGTTCCAGCGCCGACACGGCCTGTTCCCACAGTTCGGTCAGTTCGTCGTGCTCCGGGCGCAGCTGTGCCAGCCGGGGCGCGGCCGTGCCGTCGGGCTCGCCGAGGAACTCGAGCAGCAGCTCTGTCCCGTGGCGCTGCACGGGGTAGGGCACGGGTGCCCCGATCGTCCACAAGCGACTCAGCGCGGCGAACTCCGCGACCGCCCACTGCTCGGCGATCAGGTTGCGCCCGAAGGAGGTGCGGCCCGCCATGGCCCGCATCTCACGTGAGCGCCGCATGCGCCGGCCTTCGAGGTACCCGGCGTCACGGTGGAACAGCCGGTGCTCGTCGCTGCGGTAGCGCTTGGCGGCCAGCAGCACTCCGTCGGTGCCGGGCAGAGTGCGGCGCAGGAGGTGGACGTCGGCCTCCTTGCCGGTTTTGAGCACCCCCAGGTCGGTGTCGACGGCCCCGAGCTCCGTGACCACCCAGTCGGGCCTCGGGTGGGGGCCTTGGTCGGCGTCGTCCCAGGTGGTCCAGCGGTCGGCGCCGTCCGGGAGGTCGGTCTCGGTGTAGGCGTCGTCGCGCGCCTGGGCGAGGCGGACGCGCTCGCCCTCGGTGAGCCGGCCCCGGCGGGTCGGCTCGGGTTCGTCGCTGAAGCGCCGCCCACGACGGGGACGCTCGAAATCGGACGCGTGAAGGTCTTCGTAGTCGTGCTCGCGCACTGGTGGGTCTCCTCGATCGGGGTGCCCCACCGGGCGAGCGCGGCGGCTCTAGCCGAGAGGGGCGGACGGAAGTGGGCAGGTCAGCGCCCGGACATTCGCCATGACGCACCTCCTTCGCTTCCGTCGGCCACCGGCACCCCGCCGGTTCGCGAGCAGCATGCCGGGGCGCGAGCGGCTCGCGCAACCGAATTAACGGGCTCCGCGAAATACCCCTAGCCTCGGCGGCATGAACGGTGGCGGGAAGTACGACGCGGTGATCGTGGGCGGCGGCCACAACGGCCTGGTCGCGGCGGCCTACCTGGCCCGGGCCGGGTGCTCGGTGCTGGTGCTGGAACGGCGCGGCGAGATCGGGGGAGCGGCTGTGTCGTTCCGCGCGTTCGACGGCGTCGACGTGCGCCTGTCGCGCTACTCCTACCTGGTGAGCCTGCTGCCACGGAAGATCGCGGCCGACCTCGGTCTCGGCGTCGAGCTGCGCCGGCGCCGGATGTCGTCCTACACGCCGTCCGGCGACACGGGTCTCCTTGTCGACACGGGGGACGAGGCGCGCACCGCGGCGGCTTTCCGCGCCGTCACCGGGTCCACAAAGGACTTCGACGCGTGGCGCGAGTTCTACGCGCAGGCCGGGCGCGTGGCGGCGGCGACGTTCGACACGCTCACCGAACCGTTGCCCGGCCGGGAAGAGCTCAAAGCCCGCATCGGCGACGACGAAGCGTGGGCCACGTTGTTCGAGCGCCCGATCGCCGAGACGCTCACCGGGCTGTTCGACGACGACACTGTGCGCGGCGTGGTGCTCACCGACGCGCTCATCGGCACCTTCGCCGGCGCCGGCGACGAGGACCTGCGCCAGAACCGCTGCCTGCTCTACCACCTGATCGGCAACGGCACGGGCGACTGGGACGTGCCCGTCGGCGGGATGGGCGCGGTCACCCGCGCGCTCGCCGACGCCGCCCGCGGCGCCGGGGCCACGCTCGTGACCGGCGCCGAGGTGCGGTCGGTGTCGCCCGACGGCGAGGTCAGCTACACGCTCGACGGCACCGAACGCGTGGCCGCCGGCTCTCACGTGCTGGCCAACGTCGCCCCCGACACGCTCTCGCGGCTCCTCGGCGAGGAACCCGGCCCGCGCCCGGAAGGCGCTCAGCTCAAGGTGAACATGGTCCTGTCGCGGCTGCCTCGCCTGCGCGACGCGGCCGTGGACCCGCGCGACGCGTTCGGCGGCACCTTCCACGTCAACGAGACCTACTCGCAGCTCGAAACCGCGTTCGCCGAGGCCGCGGCGGGCAAGATCCCGTCGCTGCCGCCGTGCGAGATCTACTGCCACTCGCTCACCGACCCGTCGATCCTCGGCCCGGCCGAGCGCGCGGCGGGCGTGCAGACGCTGACGTTGTTCGGCCTGCACATGCCGGCGCGGCTGTTCGAGGCCGACAACGATCGCGCGCGGGCCGAGGCGTTGCGCGCCACGATCGCGTCGCTGGACAGTGTGCTCGCCGAGCCGATCGAGCGCTGCCTGCTGCGCGACGCGGCGGGCAACCCGTGCGTGGAGGCGAAGACGCCGCTGGACCTGGAGGCCGAGCTCGGGCTGCCGCGCGGGCACATCTTCCACCGCGACCTGTCCTGGCCCTACGCCGAAGATCCGGCCGACGCCGGGAAGTGGGGTGTCGAGACCGCGCACGAGCGCGTGCTGCTCTGTGGCGCCGGTGCCGTGCGCGGGGGTGGCGTGAGCGGGATCCCCGGGCACAACGCGGCTATGGCGGTGCTCGCTCGACGGCGCGGCGAGGAGCGGGCAGGGTGAAGACATGCGCGTGATCGTGATCGGCGGCGGGATCGCCGGAGCAGCCACTGCCTACCACCTCGTGAGCAGCGGGGCCGACGTCGTGGTGGTGGACGCCGGGCTGCCCGGCGTCGCGACGGAGGCCGGCGCGGGGATCGTGAGCCCCTGGACCTCGCGGTGGGACAGCGCGATCTACCCGCTCGCGGCCGCCGCCGGGGCGTACTACCCGGAGCTGGCGGCGGCGTTGCGCGAGCAGGGGCAGGACCCGTCGTTCGAGGTCGTCGGCGGGATGGTCGTCTCGGCGGACCCGGGCGAGCTGGACGAGGCCTACGAGCGGCTGGTCGAGCGGGTCGCGGACGCACCCGAGGCGGGCGAGGTGCGGCGGCTGGATCCGGCGCAGGCGCGCGAGCTGTTCCCGCCGCTGGCGCCGGAGCTGTCCGCCGTGCACTTGTCGGGCGCGGGCCGCGTCGACGGCCGGGTGATGCGGGCGGCGCTCGTGGCCGCCGCGGAGCAGCGGGGCGCACGGTTCGTGTCAGCGGAGGCAACGCTCCTGTCCGGCGCCCGCGTGCAAGCGGGCGACGAGGAGCTGACCGGCGACGCCGTGGTGCTCGCCGCGGGCGCGTGGTCGGCCGCGCTGGCCGAGCCGCTCGGGATCGCGGTGCCGGTGGCGCCGCAACGCGGGCAGATCAGCCACTTCGACCTGCCGGAAACGGACACGTCGGCCTGGCCCGTGGTGCTGCCGCGGTCGAGCCACTACCTGCTGTCGTTCGCGGGCGGCCGCGTCGTGGCGGGCGCGACACGCGAGACGGACTCCGGCTTCGACTACCGCGTCACGGCCGCCGGCCAGCGCGAAGTGCTCGACCAGGCGCTGGCCGTCGCGCCGGGCCTGGCCGACGCGACGCTCGCCGAGACCCGCGTCGGCTTCCGGCCCGCGACGCCGGACACGCTGCCGTTGCTGGGCCAGGCCGCGCCGGGGTTGTTCCTGGCCACGGGCTTCGGGCCGGCCGGGCTGACGCTGGCGCCGTACGCGGGCAAGCTCATCGCCGCACTCGTCCTCGGCGAAGACCTGCCGGCGGACCTGCTGACGGCGTGCTCGCCTTCGCGGTTCAGCTGAGGCTGCCGTACTCAGGCTCAGTACTCAGGCTCAGTCGTCGGTCAGCAGTTCCAGGGCGTGGTCGCCGGCGCGCTCCACCGTGAGGCCGGCCTTGGTGATCACCTTCACCAGCTCGTCCACAGTGGACGGTTCGGTGCGCGTGGTCGCGAGCACCGCGGCGAGCCGGCCCTTGTAGGCCTTGTTGAAGTGGCTCACGGTGGTGCGGTTGCCGGCGGCGTCCTCCGTGACCACGCGCACGGTCACCGCGCCGGGGCGCAGCTTCGCGAACGCCGAGTACGTGCCCGAGCGCAGGTCGACGATGAGCCCCTCGATGTCCTGCAGCACCGGCTCCAGCGCGGGCTTCCACAGGCTGCGCACGGTGCCGAGCGCGGGCACGCTGTTGCCACCCGAGAGGCGGTACGCGGGGATCGGGTCGGTGGCCGAGACCACCCCGAACAGCGAAGACGTGACGGCCAGGCGGCGGTGGGCCTTCTCCAGGCCGGCGCGGGTGAAGCTGCCGATGTCGAGGGCGTCGTAGAGCACCCCGGTGTAGCGGCGCAGCGCGGGCAGCGTCGGCGAGGTCCAGAGGCTCCCGTTCCGCGCGACCTCGTGGCTCTGGCGCTCGGAGATGCCAAGCGCGGCAAGGCTCGCGGGGACGTCTTGCGCGAGTTCGACCAGCGCGTCCGCGAGCTTGGCCCGCACGGGGTTGAGCTCGGGGAAGGACAGCGTCTCGAGGTCGAGCGGCGCACCCTTGCCGCCGTCGGCCTTCGTCTCGGAGGGAGGGAGGAGCACCAGCACACGACGAGGGTAATCGGGGTGCGCCGCTGTTCGGCGCCCGCCTACGCTGACGTCATGGAGCTCACCTGGCGCCCGCTCACCCTCGGCGACGCGGAGCAGCTCGCGACCGTGTTCGCGGCCGCCGAGGAGCTGGACCGCACCGGCGAGCACTACACCGCCGCCGACCTGCGCGAGGAGATGCAAGGACCCGACCTCGACCTCGCGCTCGCCAGCACCGGCGCGTGGGCCGGCGGCCGCCTGGTGAGCTACGCGGCCATCCGCCGCCGCGACGCCGCCGACCCGGTGCACATGCCGCGCGTCGAGGCGATGACGCACCCCGAGTTCCGCACGGCCGACGTCGCCGCGCACCTCACCACGTGGTTCCTCGACGCCGGCAAGCGCGTGCACGAGCGCGCCTTCCCCGACGCGCCGCTGGAGCTGCACGCGGGCGCGCACGAGAACGAGCACTGGTACCTCGACGCGCTGGCGCGGGCCGGGTTCCGGCACGCGCGGTCGTTCGTCGAGATGCGCGCCGACCTGCGTGCGTTGCCGCCCGCTCGGCCGCTCCCGGCCGAGTACGAGGTGGTCGCGTTCGACGAGCGCTACGACGACCTCACCCGCGTGGCCCGCAACGCGACCTTCGCCGGCCACTGGGGCAGCGCCGAGCTGTCGGCCGAAGCCTGGCGCCACCGCATCACAGGGGCGAAGGACTTCCGCGGCGACCTGTCGTTCCTGCTCCTGACCCCTGAGCACGACGCCGTGGTCGGGTTCGTGCTCAGCGCGTTCCACCCGGCCGACTTCGCGGGGACCGGCGTGCGCGAGCTGTACGTGGACTACGTCGGCACCCTGTCGGAGCTGCGCGGCCGCGGCGTGGCGACGGCGCTGCTGGGCCACACGCTGGCCCACGCCCGCGACGCCGGGTTCGAGCGCTCGGCTCTGTCCGTGGACACCGACAACGCCCACAGCGCCGTCGGCATCTACGAACGGTGCGGCTACGAGGTCGCCGACACCTACTACGGCTACGTGCTCTCGATCTGAAGCTCTATTCGACGACGTTGAGCAGGGGTTCCCCGGCCACGAAGCGGCGCAGCTGCTCGGCCACGAGTTTCTTGGCGCGCGGGTAGAACGACGCCGAACCGCCGGCGACGTGCGGCGTGATCACCACGCCCGGAACCCTCCACAGTGGATGGTCGGCCGGCAGCGGCTCGGGGTCCACGACGTCGAGGGCGGCCCGCAACCGGCCGGTGGTCGTTTCGGCGAGCAGCGCGGCGGTGTCGATCGCGGAGCCGCGCCCGACGTTCACGACCAGCGCGCCCTCGGGCAGCAACGCGAGCTCCCTGGCACCCATCAACCCCTTCGTGGCCTCGGTTTCGGGCAGGATCAAGACCACGATGTCGGCCGATGGCAGCAGCTCGGGCAGCTCGGCGATCCCGTGCACGCCTTCACGCGCGCGGCTCGCCACCCGCGTGACCACTGCCTCCGCGGCCAGCAGCTGCCGCTCGATCGCGTGGCCGATGGAGCCGTAGCCCACGAGCAGCACGCGGCTGTCGGCGAGCGAACGCGTGTGCTCGCGCTCCCACGACCCGGTGGCCTGCTGCGCGAACCACCGCGGCAGGTCCCGCTGAGCCGCGTGGATCAGCGCCAGCGCGTGCTCGGCCACGCTGAGGTCGTGCAGACCCCGGCCGTTGGCCAGCACGACGCCCTCGGGCACCAGCGGCACAAGCGCCTCGACCCCGGCCGACAGCGCCTGCACCGCGCGCAGCGAAGGCAGCTTCCCGATCAGCTTCGGCGGCTCGCTCCCCGCGTCGTAGGGCAGCACGTAGAACTCCACGCCGGACAGGTCGCCGCCGGGCAGGTTCACGCCGTCGTAGTACGCGGCGGCCAGCCCCTCGGGCAGCTCGATGTCGGTCCAGGGCAGGAGAACTCGCGCGCTCATGCCCGCCAACCTAGTGCCGCCGGCTCAGTGCGCGCCCGCCTGTGCCACGCAGAACACGTTGCCCTCCGGATCGGCCAGCACCGTCCACTCGATGCCCGGCTGCGCGTGCCGCTCCTGCTCGCTCGCACCCAGCCCGACCAGGCGTTTCACCTCCGCCTCTCGGTCGGGCGCGGAGAAGTCGATGTGCACGCGGTTCTTGACCGTGCGCGGCTCCGGGACCTGCTGGAAGGCCAGCGCGGGCCCGTCGCCACCAGGGCGCGCGAGCATCACGAACGGTCCGTAGTCCGCTTCGACCGCGACGCCGAGCGCCTGCGTCCAGAAGTCCGTGAGGACCCGGGGGTCCGCGCAGTCGATGGTGATCATGCTCAGTTCGAGTCCCATGCCGCCGACGCTAGCCCGGGACACCGACAAAACCCCGACCACGCGATAACCGGGTGGAGTGGCCGGACGCCGGTTGACTACCCTGTGTCGGTCGAACCAGGCTCGACGTCTCAGCCCGCTCAGCGTCTCAGTCTCTCAGTGCAGGGAGTCCGCAGTGATCACCAGGATGTCGTCGTTGTTCCTCCGCACCCTGCGCGAGGATCCGGCGGACGCCGAGGTACCCAGCCACCGGCTGCTGGTGCGCGCCGGCTACGTCCGCCGGGTCGCCCCGGGTGGTTACTCGTGGCTTCCGCTGGGCCTGCGGGTGCTCCGCCGTGTCGAGAACGTCGTGCGTGAAGAGATGAACGCGATCGGCGCGCAGGAGATCCAGTTCCCCGCGCTGCTGCCGCGCGAGCCCTACGAGGCCACCGGCCGCTGGACCGAGTACGGCGACAACCTCTTCCGCCTCAAGGACCGCCGCGGCGCCGACTACCTGCTCGGCCCGACGCACGAGGAGCTGTTCGCGCTCACCGTGAAGGGCGAGTTCAGCTCGTACAAGGACTACCCGGTCACGCTGTACCAGATCCAGACGAAGTACCGCGACGAAGCGCGCCCCCGCGCCGGCATCCTGCGCGGCCGCGAGTTCGTGATGAAGGACTCCTACTCCTTCGACCTCGACGACGAGGGCCTGGAGCGCTCCTACCAGGCGCACCGCGACGCCTACACCAAGCTCTTCGACCGCCTCGGCCTCGAGTACGTGGTGGTCGCCGCGACGTCGGGCGCCATGGGCGGTTCGGCGTCGGAGGAGTTCCTCGCCGTCGCCGAGACGGGTGAGGACACGTACGTGCGCAGCACGGAGTCCGGCTACGCGGCCAACGTCGAGGCCGTGGTCACGCCCGCGCCGGCCGAGCGCCCGATCGAGGGCCTGCCCGCCGCGCAGGTGCACGCCACGCCGAACACGCCGACCATCGAGTCGCTCGTGGCGTTCTTCAACGCCGCCGGCCTCGGCCGCGAGTTCACCGCGGCCGACACGCTCAAGAACGTGATGCTGAAGATCCGCCAGCCGGGCGCGAAGGAGTGGGAGCTCATGGGCGTCGGCCTGCCGGGCGACCGCGAGGTCGACATGAAGCGCCTCGAAGCGTCACTCGAGCCCGCCGAGGTCGAGCTGCTGGAGGAGGCGGACTTCGCGAAGAACCCGTTCCTCGTCAAGGGCTACATCGGCCCGAAGGCACTCAAGGAGAACGGCGTCCGCTACCTCGTCGACCCGCGCGTGGTCACCGGCACCGCGTGGCTGACCGGCGCCGACCAGGACGGCCACCACGTGCTCGACCTCGTGGCGGGCCGCGACTTCACGCCCGACGGCACGATCGAGGCGGCCGAGGTCCGCGAGGGCGACGCGTCGCCCGACGGCCACGGCACCCTCGTCGCCGCGCGCGGTATCGAGATCGGCCACATCTTCCAGCTGGGCCGCAAGTACACCAACGCGTTCGAGCTCGACGCCCTCGGCCCCGACTCGAAGCCGATCCGCATCACGATGGGCTCCTACGGCGTCGGCGTCTCGCGTCTGGTCGCCGTGCTCGCCGAGCAGAACCACGACACCTCCGGCCTCGTGTGGCCGCGCGAGGTGTCGCCGTACGACGTGCACGTGGTCGTCGCGGGCAAGGACGAGACCATCGCGGCGGGTGCGGAGAAGCTCGTCGCCGAGCTCGACGCGGCCGGGGTCGACGTGCTGTTCGACGACCGCAAGGCCACCCCGGGCGTGAAGTTCGCCGACGCGGAGCTGGTGGGCGTGCCCACGATCCTCGTCGTCGGGCGCGGCCTGGCCAATGGGCTGGTCGAGGTCAAGGACCGCCGCACCGGCGAGCGCGAGGAGATCCCGGTCGACTCCGTGGTCGGCCACCTGGTCAAGCTCGTCCGCTCCTGACGGCCCACGCCGGTGGGGCTCTTCGGCCGGTCCGGCCGCGACGGTGCCGACGGTGCCGACGGTGATGGCGGCTACGAGGACAACGCCGCCCTCACCGGCGTCGGCGGGTACGAACCCGCTGACGCGCCTGGCTTCCCGGCCGCCGGCTACGGCACGGGCTCCCCGGTTTCCGGGAAGTCCGCCGCCGAGCCGGCGGCCGAACCGGGACGCGGTCCGTGGCCGGCGCAAGGCGAGAAACCCGGCGGAACTCCTTGGTACGCCGAGGATCCCGCCGCCACCGGGCACGCTCCGCGCGCGGAGCCCCAGCGCATCCGGCCGCCGAGCCGGCCGCCTGCGCGGTTGAAGGGGCGGCCGTCGCGGGCGCTGTGGATCCTCGTGGCCGTGATCGCCCTCGGTGTGGCCGCGATGAACTTCTTCGGCGCCGCCCGCCACCACTCGGCGAGCCCGTCGACACCCAGCCAGGGCCCGGTCACCTTCCAGCCCGAGCCGCACCTCGTCGTGCCCGCGGTGGTCGACGGCTGGTCCTCCGTGGCCGCGCGCGACGGCAGCTTCGCCTACGACGTCCCGCCGAGCTGGACACCGGAACCCGGCGTCGTGCACGGCTGGGACGGCACGGCGACCTCGCCGGGGATCACGCTCGGCACCACGGCGTCCGTCGGCCGCGGCTACTGCGGCAGCGACAGCCGCCACGGCGGGTCCGGAGTCACGACCGAAGACGGCGGCAACGCCGAAGCCGCCGCGCGCAAAGCCGTCGGCGACCTGGTCGGCAGTGCCTACGACCCCGGCGCGAAGGTGACGTACGCGCCGGCACAGGACGCGACCGTGCAGCTCGAAGGCTTAACCCGTCCCGCGCGAGTGGTGCTCGCCGACGTCACCCAGGGCGGCACCGACGCCTGCACTCAGAAGCACGTCACCGTCGCCGCGCTCGCCTTGGCCACCGCGACCCAGTCCGTGGTGCTCGTCGTCTACACCGACGACACCACCAGCCGCGCCGACGTCGTCCGCTTGCTTCAGAGCTACCGCGGCGTGCCGGCCGCCGACCGGACCACGACCACGCCGCCGCCGACCACGCGCTGACGCCGCAACGCCAGCTTCGCGAAGTCCTTCAGCCCGGCCCCCTGCAGGTACGCGCGCCCGAGCGCGAGGCCGATGCGCGGCAGGTCGGCCTCGTCGCGGTAGGCCAGGTACAGCGGCTCGCGCCGCGGCTGGAACTTCGCCTTGAACGCGTGCAGCGAGCGGAACCCGTAGTACGGCTCCATCAACGCGCCCACCGCGTCGAGCACCCGGTCCACCGCACGCGCCGGTGCGGTGTCGCGGCTGCGCACGAGCGGCGCGCCCGAAAGCGACACGAACCGCGCGCCTTCGTCACGCAACGCCAGGCACGCCGACGCGATCAGGAACTCCATCACCGGCCGGAACCCGTCCGGACGGCGGCGCATCACGTCGAGCGTCCACCCGCCCACCGTGCCCGAGCCCGTGTGCACCGGCAGCCACGACGTGAAACCACAGACCGTGCCCGTCGCGTCGATCGCGAGCCCCACGCGCGTCGCCGGGTCCATCGCCTCGGCGACACCGCCGAGCGTGAACCCCATCTCCGGCAGGCCCTTTGTCGCCGACCCACTCCTCCGACAGCGCGCGCACCTGCTCCCGGATCGCGGGCGGCTGCTCGGCCAGGCGCACCAGGCGGAACTCGATGCCGTCCTTGCGGGCCTTGTTCAACGCCGAACGCACGTCCTGCCAGGCTTTTCCGCGGAACTCCAGGTTCTCGAGATCCACCAGCGTGTCCTCCGCGACCTGCACGTGCTGCCAGCCCAGCTCCCGCGTCACGCCGACAGTGGCGGCCGTCGCAGAGAAAACGCACGGCACGAGCCCGGAGTTCTCGCACATCTCCCGGAACTCCGTGAGCGCGTGTGCCGCCGAGCCGCACGGCGCCACGGGATCGCCGAGCGCGATCGCGACCCCCGCGTGGCGCTGGTAAGCGAGGTAGGACGCGCCGTCGGAGGCGACGAAGTACGCGTTCTGCGGCCACGTCGTCATCCACGAGATCGTGCTGCCTCCGTTGCGCCCCAGCAGAAGCCGGGCAAGGCTGCCGTCCGGACCACCGCGCAGCAGCTTGCGGCGCCGCCGGCGTGAGGGCACGCGGAACGCCCCGCTCGCCGCGATTCAGCAGCACCAGCTCGACCGTCCACAGGAGATTGTCCACGAAGAACAGCGAAAGCCCGTGGCTGTCGTACTCGGTGCGCACCAGCTTCGCCACGGCCAGGACCCCGCTCACCAGGAGCACCTGCGACACCGCGAACACGCACAACCCCACGGCCCAGCGCCACGCGACGCGCGAGCCGCGGCGCAGGCCGTTGAGCATCGGCACCACGAGCACACCCATGATGAGAATCTCTCGCGCCGACAGGGAAACCGCGTCCGACGGGCCGAACGGGCCGTCTCCAGGGACGAGCCACATGACCACTTCGGCCACGGTGAGCAGCAGCAGTCCCGCGCACGCCAGCAGCCGCCACTCGCGCACGCTCGGCCGCACCGGTTCGGTGAGCCGCGCCGTGCCCGCGAGCCGATGGCCGAGCGGCAACGCCAGCACCAGTGCGAAGAAATGCACGAGATCAGCGAGCGTGCCGACGTACACGATCGCCACGCCCGCGTACACGCACAACCCGGCGCGCAGCCGCAGCCGCCACGGCGCGCGCAGCGTCGCGCTGGCCACGGCGATGGCCACGAGCGTGCCGCCGGAGAAGCCGACGTCGAGTGTGGTCGCGATGTGCGCGGCCCACCATCCAGCCGGAATGGCGGCACAGCACGAGGAACTGGATCGCCGCCGTGGCCGCGGCCAGCTGCCCGCCGACGGTCACCAGGATCGTGCGGCGCGTGCCGAGCTGCCACTCCGCGAACCCTGTCAGCAGCGCGAAAGTGCCGGCCATCGGCAGGTAGAACAGCGGCCGCGGCGCGAAGAACGGGCCGGTCGCCAGCGTCCACCAGCGGCCGTGTTCCAGCGAGGGCAGGCCGTAGGCGTAGTAGGCGAACGACGGCTGGTGCTCGGCGGCTTGCCAGAGCGTGCGGCTCGCGACCCCGGCCACGAGGATCGCGAGCACGACGGTGGTGGTGAACGGCAGGCGGCGCCAGAGCACGGCGAACCGCTCGCGTTTCGGCCTTCCGGCCGCCCGCCCGCGTCCCCCCGTGCCGGCACCGCCGGCGGTCCCCGCCGCCGGCGATGCGGTCGTCATGATCCGAGTCTTGCGCCTGGACCTAAAGCCGACATCCTTCGTGGGAGCGACTTGTCCCCCTAGGGGAGTGCCACCCCGGAGGGAGAAAACCCTGACCCGAAGGCGGATGCGGGCTCAGGGAACAGCACTCGACCAGGGGCGAACCCCGCACGGCGGCCTCGGCGCGGACGCCGAAACCGCCGTGCGGGGCGAAAACAGGGGTGAACCGCTCAGCCGAGCACGGCCTTGCGCACCGAGTCGAGGTCGGCGAGATCGGGCAGCACGGTGTGGGCACCCGAGGCCGCGAGCTCTTCGGCGCTGTAGTGCCCGGTGGCGACGGCTACCGCGACGGCACCGTTGTCGAGGGCGGCCTTCACGTCGTTCGGGGTATCGCCGATCACCACGACGTCGCCGGGCGCGAACGCCGTGCCGTGCTTGGCGGCCGCAGCGGCCACGGCGTGGGGGACGAGGTCGGGCCGGTGCGCCGAGAGCGAGCCGTACCCGCCGATCTCCAGTTCCAGGTGCTCGTCGAGGCCGAACGCGGCGAGCTTGTGCACCGAGATCTCCGGCAGGTTGCCGGTGACGAGCGTCTGCACGGCGCCGTGGCCGGCCATCGCGGCCAGTGCCGCCGCCGCGCCGTCGAGCGCCCGGCCGGCTTCGTGCAGCGTGCCGCGGGCCTCGTCGGCCACGGCGATCAGCTCGCTCCACAGGCGCTGGATGTTCTCCTCGGTCGCCTCGATGCCGTGCGTGGTGAGGATGTCGGCGGTGATCGCGCGCTCGGTGCGCCCGCCGTAGTCGGGGTGGGTGCGCAGCTCGGTGCCCATGGCCGTGAGAGCCGTGGCGTACCAGCTGCTGCCGACCCCCGTGAGGTCCACGAGCGTGTGGTCGATGTCCCAGAGCACCAGCCGGTGCGCGTGCGTCGTCGTCACGGCCGTGAGGGTACCGGCGGAAGTATTCAACGTCTGTTGACTTTCCGGGGGACGCGACCTACTTTGATCGTAATTCAACATGTGAAGAATAACTGGGAGGCCGTCATGTCGGCTGCTACTCGGCGCCCCGCGGGCGCGTTCGCCCTGGTCGCGGTGCTGGTGGGTGCGCTCGCCGCCGTGGTGCTGGGGTTTCTGACCTTCGGGGCGCAGGCCTCCGTCGCGCCCGATCACGTTCCTGTCGCCGTTTCGGCGCCGCCGCCGCTGCAGGGGCTGGCGCACCAGGTCGCCTCCCACGGCGGCACGCAGCTCGACTGGCGCGTCGCCGACCCGGCCGAGGCCCGGAACCTGTTGGCGGACAAGGAGGTCTACGGGGTCCTGGAGCTTCGTCCTGGCCCCGCCGCCACCGTCGTGCTCTCCGGTGCGGTGAACCCGGCGGGCACGCAGGTGGCGCAGCAGGTCCTCGCGGGCGCCGCTCAGGCGCTGCCCGGCGAGCCGCGGCTCGAGATGCTGCACCCGGCGAGCGCCGCGGGCCGGATCGTGCCGCTGGCCGCCAGCGCGCTCGCCTGGCTGGGCTCGCTCGTCGCCGGTGCCGTGCTGGTGCGGCTCAGCGCCGGCCGTCGCGTGAGCGTTCCGGTCCGCCTGGCGCAGGTGCTGGGCAGCGGCGTGCTGGTGACGGGTGTGCTGGTGGGCTTCGCCGCGCTGTGGGACTCCACGCTGCCGCTGACCTGGGACGTGCTCGGCTTCCTGTTCCTCACGGTCACCGCGTTCGCCGCGCTGCAGGCCGGTCTGCTGCGGCTGCTCGGCCTGCGCGCGCTCGCCATCCTGGCGCCGCTGTACCTCGTGGCGCCCGCGGTGGCCGGGCAGGTGCCCGAACTGCTCAACCCGGCCTACCGCGCGCTGCTGTGGTCGTGGACGCCGTTCCGCTTCTCGACCGAAGGCCTGCGCAGCCTCCTGCAGGGCGCGCCGGCCGCTCCGGACGTGACGACGGGCGTCTGGGTCCTGACCGGGCTACTCGTGGTCGGCCTGGCGCTGGCCCTATGGCCGGCCCGGTCGCGACGTGAGCCGCCCCAGCCACAGCCCACGGAACGGCCCGTCGAGGTCGCAGCCGGCTGAGATCGGCGCCACCCACCCAACTCACCCTGCCGAGCCGACCCACCAGCGAGATCGCGCCGGCTTCCGGATGGGGCGGTGCGATCGGCCCCCGGCCGATCCGACCGCCCCATCCGGAAGCCGGCTCAAAGGCGATCTCGCACGCCCCGGCGAAGCCGGGGCCAAAGACACAGCCGGGGCCAAAGACTCAGCCACACAAGAAGCTGAAGCGGACCTTGCGCACCGGGTTGTCGACGTTGGTGTCGACGAGGCAGACCGACTGCCAGGTGCCCAGCGCGAGCACCCCGCCCAGCACCGGAACCGTCGCGTACGGCGGCACCAGCGCCGGTAGCACGTGGTCACGGCCGTGGCCCGGGCTGCCGTGGCGGTGCCGCCAGCGCGCGTCGCGGGGAAGGATGTCCTCCAGCGCGGCGAGCAGGTCGTCGTCGCTGCCGGCGCCGGTCTCGAGGATCGCGAGACCGGCCGTGGCGTGCGGGACCCAGACGTGCAGCAGGCCGTCGGTGGCGTCGGCGTCGCGCAGGAACTTCTCGGCCTCGTGGGTCAGGTCGTGCACGACGGCGGTGTTTCCGGTGTGCACCTCGAGTTCGGTGGAGTACATGGTGATGAGCGTAGGTGCGTTCACAGGCCGAGGTAGCGGAGCACCGCCAGCACCCGGCGGTTGTGGCCTTCCGACGGCGGCAGGCCGAGCTTGGCGAAGATGCTCGTCACGTACTTCTCCACCGAACCCGCCGACAGGAACAAATCGCCGGCGATGGCGGAGTTGGACCGGCCCTGCGCCATCAGGTCGAGCACCTCGCGTTCGCGGGCGGTCAGTTCTGCCAGCGGCCCCGACCGGCCGGTGGCGGCGAAGAGCTGGCGCACGACTTCGGGGTCCAGCACCGTCTCGCCGGCCGCGACCCGGCGCAGCGCGTCGAGGAAGTCGGACACCTCGGCGACGCGGTCCTTCAGCAAGTAGCCGACCGCGCCGGCCTGGTCGGCGAGCAGCTGCTTCGCGTACTTCGTCTCCACGTACTGCGAGAACAGCAGGATCGCGCACCCGGCCAGCTCCTCGCGCAGCTCGATCGCCGCGCGCAGGCCCTCGTCGGTGTGCGAAGGCGGCATGCGGATGTCGACCACGGACACGTCGGGCCGGTGCGCGCGCACGGCCGCCCGCAGCTCCTCGGCGTCCTTCACCGCCGCGACGACGTCGTGGCCCCGCAGCCCCAGCAGCTCAACCAGGCCCTGGCGCAGGATGGTCGAGTCCTCGGCGATCACGATCCGCATGCGTCCCCCCTCGTCGCCAGCCTAGCGAGGCAGCGGGACCTCGGCCGTGACCACGGTCGGGCCGCCGGGCGGGCTCGCCACGGTCAGCTCGCCGTCCACCGGCCGCAGCCGCTCCGCGACCCCGGCCAGCCCGCCGCCGGGTACCACTGCCGCGCCGCCGGGGCCGGGATCGGTGACGGTCAGCCGCAGCACGGCGTCGTGCTCGTCGATCCGGACGGTGCAAGGCTTTCCGGAGTGCTTCGCCACGTTCGTCATCAGCTCCGCAGCGGCGAAGTACACCACGGCCTCCAGCGACGGCGGCGGCCGGTGGCCCAGCCGCACGGACACCGTCGCCGCCATCCCGGCAGAAGTGGCCACAGTGGACAGTGCGACGTCGAGACCCTTGTCCAGCGCCGCCGGGTGGATGCCACGCGCGAGGTCGCGCAGCTCGACCAGCGCCTGCTTGGCGTTGCCGTGCGCGGCTGCGACGAGCGTGCGTACCTGGTCGAGGTCGACGGTATCCGTGGCCAGCTCTTCCTTCGCCAGCCCCAGTTTCATCGCCATCGCGACGAGCTGCGCCTGGGCCCCGTCGTGCAGGTCGCGTTCGATGCGCCGCAACCGCTGCGCCGCGTCTTCGAGCGCCGTCGCCCGCGTCTCCTCCAGGAACCGCAGGCGCTGCAGCAACCCGGGCCCGGACAGCAGCAGCCGCCCGAGCTGCCGGTCGAGGACCGCCAGCGCGTGCACGACCCACGGCACGGCGGCCAGCGCGATCACGCCGCCGACCGCCCACAGCACCGTGCCCGGCCACGTGCGGCTGACGATGTTGTAGACCGGCAGCACGTCGCGCGTGAAGAACCACAACACCGGGTAGCTCGCCCCCGCGACGCCGAACACCAGGAGCGACCCGGCCACGGCGAACCCGGCGAACGAGATCGGGACCCGCAGCACGAGATACGCGCCGGCGCGCCACGCGTGCCGGTCGCCGAGCCGCGCGACCAGCCAGTGCCACAACCCGGGCCGCAGCGCCACCGGCGCCGGCGCGCGCAGCGGCGCGTCGAGCAACACGCCCGCCAGCCGCCGGTGCAGGCCCCCGAGCAGCCGCATCCCCCGCACGACCCCCGCGAGCACCAGCAGCCCCAGCCCGAGCGGGCTCAACGCGACACCGATCGCGAGCCCGACGAGCACGACGACGAGCGCGACCGGAGACAGCACCCCGGCCACCACCAGCCACACCGTTTCCGCCCGCGTCTGCCGCAGCGGCCCCGGCCACCACCCGCGCCGCGGCGCGCGTGCGTCCGCGGCCCGAGAAGTCATGCCCCGAAGTCTGCCCGCCACACGGCCGGCCGACCACCGGGTTCGCCCTGGACCGGGTGGGGGATTTCCCCCGCCCGGCCCGGGGCGTCAGTCTTCTTGGGGGCGCTGCTCGTCCTCGCGAGCGCTGTACTCAGGAGCGCTGTGCTCACGGGCACCGTGCTCACGGAGGCTGTCCTCCCGAGCGCGCTGCGACGCTTCGCGCATCTCGATCACGTCGGTCAGCCAGCTGCCGGTTTCGCGCGCGATGTCGCGCACGGCGCCGGTGATGATCGTCGCGATCGCCCCGATGTGGGTGGCCGCGGATTCCGTGAGCTCCTGCACCGTGTCCTTGCCGCTTTCGAACTGACCCACCATGTGCGGTTCCTCAGGCTGCTCGGAGTTGCCGGTCGGGGTCCACCGTAACCTCCGGGCCGCCCGGAGGCGTTCCGGGAAGCGCCAGCTTCACGATCTTCTTGGCCACCGACCACAGCTGTTTGCGCAGCGGCCCGGTGTTGTAGGGCAGGCCGTAGCGCTCGCAGATCTCGCGCACCTCGGCCGCGATCTGGGGGTAGCGCCGCGCCGGGATGTCCGGGAACAGGTGGTGCTCGATCTGGTGCGAAAGGTTCCCCGAAAGGATGTGGAACAGGGGGCCGCCGGTGATGTTGGCCGACCCCAGGATCTGGCGCAGGTACCACTGGCCGCGCGACTCGTCGTCGGTCTCTTCCTGGGTGAAGCTCTCCACGTCGGCGGGGAAGTGGCCGCAGAAGATGATCGCGAACGCCCACAGGTTCCGCACGAGGTTCGCGCTCGCGTTGCCCACCAGCGTCAGCGGCGCCAGCGGTCCGGTCAGCAACGGGAAGAGCACGTAGTCCTTGCCGATCTGACGCCCGGCCTTGCGCACGATCTTGCGCAGCACCGGCACGTTCTCGGCCCACGTGCGCTCGCCCTTGAAAACTCGCTCGATTTCGAGGTCGTGCAGCATCACGCCCCACTGGAACAGCAGGGCCAGCAGCGTCGCGTACACGGGGTTGCCGAGGTAGTACGGGTGCCATTTCTGCGCCGCGTCCATCCGCAGGATGCCGTAACCGATGTCACGGTCCTTGTCGAGGATGTTCGTGAACGTGTGGTGCAGGTAGTTGTGGGAATGCCGCCAGTTCTCGGCGGGCGCGACGTTGTCCCACTCGAAGCGCTGCGAGCTCAGCTCCGGGATGCGCGTCCAGTCGTACTGGCCGTGCATCACGTTGTGGCCGATCTCCATGTTGTCGAGGATCTTGGCCAGCGACAGCGCCGCGACGCCGGCGACCCAGGCGGGCGGCAGGAACCCGGCGAACAGCAGCCCCCGCCCGGCGACCTCCAGCCCGCGCTGGGTCCTGATGATCGTGCGGATGTACTCGACGTCGGCCTCGCCGAGGTCGTCGACGACGCGCCGGCGCAGCGCGTCGAGCTCGCGGCCGAACTCCTCGATCTGTTCTGGCGTGAGGCGGTCCTGAAGTCCTGTCATGGCGTACCTCCTGTGTCTTGCGGGGCACCCGCACCCGGTCGGCGTCGCGATCGGGCGGGGCACGATGTGCTCACGACGCCTCTCAGGCGTTGATCTCGACGTCCCCGACCGGGACGCTGATGCAGAGCTGGATCTCTTCGTCCTCTTCGCCGGAGACCTCGCCGGTGCGGGCGTTGCGCACGCGCCCGGCGGTCTTCACCTGGGTGCAGGAGAAGCAGATGCCCATGCGGCACCCGTGCTCCGGCGACAGGCCCGCGTCCTCGGCCTGCTCCAGCAGCGGCTTGCCCGAGTTGGCGCATTCGCGGCCGCTGCGGGCGAAGCGCACGGTGCCCTCGGCGGTCTGGTTGGTCTCAGCGTCGAACGTCAGCGGCGGCGCCGTGAACTCTTCGGTGTGCAGTCGTTCACCGAGTCCTTCGGCCTCGAACAGTTCGCGGGCCGAGTCCATGAGCGGTTTCGGACCGCAGAGGAAGGTCTCGGCGTCGCGGAACCACGGCGCGGCGTGGGCGAGGTGCTGCTTCGAGAAGAACCCGCGCAGGTCGCCGCCCCGGCCGTGGGTGTGCGCGTGGACCACCCGGAACCCGGGGTGGCGCTCGGCGAGCCCGGCCAGCTCGGTGCGGTAGAGCACGTCGTCCGCGGTGTTGGAGTAGTGCAGGAACGCGACCTCGCCGCGGTGCCCCTCGGCGACGAGCCGGCGTGCCATCGCGAGGACCGGCGTGATGCCGCTGCCGCCGCTGACCAGCACGATCCGCTCAGGTCGCGGCGAGGGCAGGGTGAACTCGCCGTCCGCGGCGGACAGCCCGAAGACCGTGCCGACGCGGGTGCTGGCGTACAGGTGGCGCGACACCAGGCCCTGCGGGTCGGCCTTCACGGTGAACTCGAGGTCGCCGCCACCCGGCCCGCAGGGCGAGTAGCAACGGGTGCGCCGGACGCCGTCGATCTCCACGGTCAGGCGCACGTACTGCCCGGCCTCGAAGCCCCGCCACGCGCGGCTCGGCCGCACGGTGAACGTGACCGTGTCCGGGGTCTGGCGCCGGACCGCGACGACGCGGCCGCGGATCTCGCGGCGGACCAGCATCGGGTCGAGCAGTTCCAGGTAGCGGTCGGCGCCGTGTGGGGTGAGCAGGGCCTCGGCGAGCGAGGCGAGCCCGCGCAGGCGCTGCGGGAGCAGTGCGGTCATCACGCCCTCCGGATTTGAGTGCACATCTGTACACTCACTAGTGTGGGGGCACGGCCCGGGTGGCTGTCAACGCGGGAGCGAGGTGATGTGACGTGGACCATGCCGAAGGCGTCAGTACGCTGCCGGGGGTGTCCGCTGGGTCGGAATTCGAGGTGCCGGCGTCGGTGAGCCGGCAGGAGCGCAAGCAGCGCACCCGCCAGGCGCTGCTCGACGCGGCACTGGAACTGCTGGCCGACCGCGGGTTCGGCAGCCTGTCGCTGCGCGAGGTCACCAAGCGCGCGGGCATCGTGCCCACCGCGTTCTACCGGCACTTCACCTCGATGGACGAGCTCGGCGTCGCCCTGGTCGAGGAGACCACGCGCACGCTGCGCGGCATGATCCGCTCCGCGCGCGCCGAGCCCGTGAGCCACCGCGGCATGATCGACGCGTCCGTGCGCACGCTGTTCGAACACGTGCGAGCGCACGAGGACCATTTCCGCTTCGTCACGCGCGAGCGCTACGCCGGCACCGGCACGGTCGCGCGCGCCATCGGCGTGGAGCTGCGGCTGTTCTCCAGCGACCTGGCCATCGACCTCGCCCGCTTCGACCACCTCCGCGAGTGGCCCACCGAAGACCTCCACGCGCTGGCCGACCTCATCGTCACGGCCATGCTCGCCACGGTCGTCGACCTGCTCGACGTCCGCCACGGCGACCGCGAAGCCGATGAACGCACGTTGGAACTGGCCCGCAAGCGCCTGCGGATGATCCTCGTGGGCGTGCCCCACTGGCGCCCGTCCGCCTAGCCGCGGGCCGGCGCCCGAGAGCTACGATTTCGTTGACCAGCCTGTTCTTCGGGGACGCCGGATCTTCGGCGGGCGAGGTCGTGGAGGAGCGCTGTGGACACCGGGTCGGACGTGCGTGCGGAGTTCAGCGACCCGGCCGGGAACCTGGCGTTCGACGAGGCGCTGCTGCGGGAAGGCCCGGCCGCGCCGGTGCTGTGGCTGTGGCGCAACCCGGTGAGCGTGGTCGTCGGCCGCGGTCAGAAGGTGGCGCGCGAGGTGCGCGTGGCCGAGTGTGAGCGCGACGGCGTGCCGGTGCTGCGCCGGGCCAGCGGTGGTGGGACGGTGTTCCACGATCCGGGCAACCTCAACGTCACGCTCGTGCTGCCCGGCCCGGCCGACCGGCCGCTGGAGATGCTCGGGCTGGTGATGTCGGCCGCCGTCGAGAAGCTCGGCCTGCCGCCGCGCCTCGGTGGGCGCGGCCTGTTCATCGGCGACGCGAAGCTGTGCGGGTTCGCGGTGTTCCGCACCAAGAACGGGCTGCTGGCCCACTCGACACTGTTGATCGACACCGACGCCGCGCGCGTCGGTGCCTACCTCACCGGGCCGCCGCCGGACCCGAAGCCGCTCGACTCGCACCGCAGCAAGGTCGCCTCGCTGGCCGACCACGGCGTGCACCCGCCGGAAGGCGAGGTGGAGTCCGTGGTGCGTGCCGCGTCCGCGGGGCTGCTCGGCCCGCTCGTGCCGCGGCCGCCGACGGACGCGGAGCTCGAGCGGCAGCGTGTGCTGCTGGACACGCGCTACCACTACGACGGCTGGCACACCGACGGCAAACAGCGCCGGTGAGCGCTACTCGCCGGCGGAGAACGTGACGGCGGGGATCTTCTTCACCGGGCGTCGGACGTCCTTGGCCGGCTTCGGCTCAGTGGTCTTCACCACGGCTTTCGGTTCCGCGGCAGGGTTTTTCACCGGCTGCTTGGCCCGCGTGGTCTTCGGCGCCGGTTCGGCCTGCTCGACCGGGCGGGCCGTCGTCTTCGCCGCTGCCGCGATGCGCTTGGCGGGCTTGGCCTTCGCCGGAACTTCCTGTGGTTCCACGGCTTTCGCCCCCGCCACCAGGCGCGGCCGCTGCTTGCGGCCACCCGTGCGACGGCCGTTCGTCACGTAGGGGTCGAAAATTTCGCGCAGTGCCGCGGCGTTGCGGACGGAGAGGTCGATCTCGTAGTCGAGTCCGTCGAGGCCGAAGCCCACCGTCTCGGCGGCGGGTTCGCCGGTGAGGTCGTCCAACACGTGGACGGCGGTGTTCTTGGCCATGCGAAAGCCTCCGTGCTCGATCGTGGTCGTGCGTGCAATCGGCACGGCGACGACCCGGTGTCGCCGATTTCTTGCAGCTCGCGGAAGACAATAACGGCTGGCTTGCGTGAAGCCGCGCAGTGGTGTGCGCTGAACCCATGTCAGGACAGACTTTCGACGTCGTGGTGATCGGGGCCGGCCCGGTCGGTGAAGTCGCCGCGGAACGCGCCGCCATGGGCGGGTTCAAGGTGGCGCTCATCGAGCACGAGTTGTTCGGCGGTGAGTGCTCGTACTGGGCGTGCGTCCCCAGCAAGGCGTTGCTGCGCCCGGGGAACCTGCTCGCCGCGGCCAAACGCATGCCGGGGGTGGTGGTCGGCGACGCGCTCGACCCCGCGCAGGTGCTCGCCCGCCGGGACTCGTTCATCGGCCGCGGCGACCCGCAAGGTCAGGACCACGGCCAGGTGGACTGGGCGCGAGGGGTGGGCGTCGAGCCGATCCGCGGCCACGGGCGGATTTCCGGTGAACGGGAGGTGACGCTGTCCGACGGGCAGGTGCTCACCGCGCGCCACGGCGTGATCGTCTGCACCGGCAGCGTGGCGCGTTACCCGCCGATCCCCGGCCTCGACACGATCAAGCCCTGGGGCTCGCGCGACGCGACGGCGTCGTCGGCCGTGCCCGCGCGGCTCGGCGTGCTGGGCGGTGGCGTCGTCGGCGTGGAGATGGCGCAGGCTTGGGCGCGCCTGGGCGCGCAGGTGCACCTGATCATCACGGGCAAGCGCCCGCTGCCGCGGCTACCGGAGTTCGCGGGCGACCTGGTGCTCGCGGGCCTGCGCGCCGACGGCGTGATCGTGCACACCGGCTCGGGCATCGACGAGGTGTCCGCTGTGGACGGCGGCGGCGCGTCGCTCAAGCTCACCGGCGGCGAAGACCTGGTGGTCGACGAGCTGCTGGTGGCCACCGGCCGCGTACCGGCGACCGGCAACGTCGGGCTCGACGTCCTCGGCCTGCCCACGGAGGGCCCGCTCGAGGTCGACGAGAGCGGCCGCGTGTCCGCCGTGGACGGTGGCTGGCTCTACGCCGCGGGCGACGTGACCGGGCGCGCGCTGCTGACCCACCAGGGCAAGTACGGCGCCCGCGTGGCCGGTGACAGCATCGCCGCGCGCGGCCGCGGTGAGGACATCTCCACCGCGCCGTGGAGCCGCTACAGCGCGACCGCCGACCACCACGCAGTGCCGCAGGTCATCTTCACCGACCCGGAGGTGGCGTCCGTCGGTCTCACCGAGGCCCGCGAGGGCTCGGCCGACCGCGTCGTCGACATCGACATCGCGGTCGCCGGCTCGGCGCTGTTCGCCGACGGCTACACCGGCAAGGCCCGTATGGTCGTCGACACCGACCGCGGCGTGGTCCTGGGCGTCACCTTCGCCGGCCAGGACGTCGCCGAAATGCTGCACTCCGCCACGATCGCCGTCGTGGGCGAAGTCCCCCTCGACCGCCTGTGGCACGCGGTCCCCTCGTTCCCCACGATCAGCGAGGTCTGGCTGCGGCTGCTGGAGGCTTACGGCCTGTAGGCAGGGCTCTGGAAGGTGGCGGGTCCCCGGCTGTTGCCGGGGACCCGCTGTTTTTCAAGGCGGTCAGGCGGGCATGGCGAGTGCGAGGGCGCGCTGGGCCGCGCGGGTGAGGCCGGGGTCGTCCGGAGTGGACGGACCGGACTGCCACACGACCTGCACCAGCCGCACGCCGGTGCCGTCGAGTTTGCTGGCGTAGGCGGCGCTGTCGAACTGCGGGGGCGGGGCCGGCCACTTGCCGGTCTCGGTGGCGACGTCGAGGATGCCGCCGCCGCCCGGGGTGTCGGCGACCTGCTTGAAGTGCGTGGCCTGGGCGGCGTCGGGGAACTGGACCACGGCCATGGTCACCGCGGCGGCGCGCCCATCGACCAGGGCGGTGTAGCTGGCGCGGCTGACGGCGGAGCAGCTCGTCTGCTGCAGACTGGCCTGCACGTCGCCGAACGCGTGCGACGCGCAGCGCTGGTCCGAACTGCTCGCCCGCGGCTCGAACGACAGGCTCGGCGACGCGCTGCCGGCCGGCGCACTGCTCACGGCCGCGGGCGGCGGCACCGGCCGCGCGCTCGAGCTCGGTGCGGGAGCGGCCTCGCCGCCCCCACCGCTGCCGGTCGCCGCCACGACGATCGCCGTGACCAACAGGATCGCCAGCAACCCGATCGCGGCCACCGGCACCCACCGCACGGTCCGCGACTGCTCCTTCTCCCGCGGCGGCGCACCGCCACCCGCGGGAACCTCCACCGACCCGGAGGCCGACGGCGCCGACGACACAGTCCTCGGCGGGCTCGCCGCGTTCGTCGCGGTCGCTGCGGCACCCTGCCGGGCCGCCGGTGCCGGCGGTGTGCCACCCGGTCCGGCGCCGACCACGGCGGGCTTGCCACCCGCGACGGCGTTGGTGCCGGCCACGGCGGGCTTGCCGCCGGCAGCGACGGGAGGCTGTCCAGCCGGAGCCTTGCCACCAGCGGAGACAGAAGACCTGCCTCCAGCCGGAGCGACAGGCGGGTTTCCACCGAGAGGGACGGGCGGCTTGCCGCCGGGCGCACCAGTCGGCCTGCCGTTGCCATTCCCCGGCGGGACCGGCCTCGGCGCAGGCACCGCTCGCTGCCCGGCCGGCCGCTGCCCGCTCTGCTTCGGCCCATCCTGCCTCGGCGACGTCATCTTCTCCGTCACCGCCGACTCCAGCGAACCGCCCCGGCCACCGCCCGAAGTGGACGGACCGTTCGGCACCGCACCGGGGAAGCTCGGCGGGGCAGTCGACTCGGTCGGCCCGTCGGCGAGGGGAATCGCCTGCTCAGGCGCGGTGGCCGACTCCGCGGTGGCCGGCGAAGCAGCCGTACCGGGGAAGGTCGGTGCGGCGGTGGACTCCGTCGGGGCGTCGGCGAGGTGGATCGCCGCGTCCTGGTCGGTGCCGATGGTTTCCTCGGTGGCCGGGGGAACGGCCGCCGAGGAAGACTCCGTGGGGAAAGGCGAAGCGGCCGAAGTGGACGAACCCGGTGCCGCCGTCGACTCGGTGGGTGCGGTGGCGAGGTGACCCGCCTGTTCCGGAACCGCGGCCGGGGAAGTGACCGAAGTGGACGCACCCGGGAAAGCCGGCGCCTCGGCCGGGACGCCGGCCAGGGACGGCGCGGCGACGTGCGGCACCGGCCGGGTGGTCGGGATGACCGGCGGTGGCGGCGGCACCGACGTGATGCGCGTGCGCTGCGCGGGCTTCGACACACCGGAAGCAGAAACAGGAGCGGCAGCCGGAACAGGAGCAGGCACAGGAACCGGCGGATCATCCGTGTACCGGACGAACCCCTCACCCAGCAGCACCTCGTCCGACATCCCTGGCGCATCCGGCGCCAGCGCGGTGATCAACGCCCGCGCCTGGTCCACCGACCGCGGACTCCGCGCCGTGGCCAGCGACACCGTCGCGGCCAGCATCGTCGTCGGCGTCGGGTGCAGCACGCGTACCGGCCCGGAGAGGTCCGCGGGTGGCTGATCGACCGTCTCGACATACGGACCGACCGCCACGATCGTGCCCACCGGGCCGGAACCCGGCGCCAGCTCGGCGATGCGGCGTTCGCACTCGGCCGAGAGGTCCAGGGCTTCCGTGGCGGGGTTGACGGCGTCGTCACCGTGGACCAGCGGCCAGCCGTCGGCCTTCCACGGGCCGCCGAGCGGCGCTTCGAGGCGCAGCGCCGGGTCGGGGAGGTCGACGCCGATCACGATGAGCACGCCCTTCGGCAGCACCACCACGGCTTCGACGGCGCGCTCGCCGCCGGCCGGGCGGGCGCCGATCAGGGCCACGCCACCGATCACGGTGCTGCCGCGGCCGAGGGAGGCCAGCGCTGCCCGCACATCGTCGGCGACGCGCGACGGCTGCTGCCCGAGGCGGACCAGTCGCACCGAAACCCTCCTCACCTCGTCCGTTTCGCGGCCCACGCTAGCGTGCCTGCCCCGCAGATCCCTGCTACACGCGGACGCGTCGGCGAGCCTCCCTCCTCAAGGGGGATTCCGGTGCGACTTGTGGTGTTCGTGTGGCCAAACGGCACGGTTGGGGTGCAGAATGTGCTACACAGATCGGGAAGTGGCACATCGGGGAGGGGCACGGAAGCCCACAAGCCGAAGCGAAGCTCGAGAGGTCGTAGGGGAAGACGTCCCTCGTCGAGCAAGCGGAGGTCAGCAGTGAGCACCCGTGGCAACACCCGAGGTGTGGTGTACGTCCACTCGTCGCCGTCTGCGGTGTGTCCGCACGTCGAGTGGGCAATTTCGGGCACCCTCGGGGCCCGAGTCGAGCTGAAGTGGACGGCGCAGCCCGCCAGTCCCGGGCAGCTGCGTGCCGAGTGCGGCTGGCGCGCGCCTTCCGGTACCGCGGGCAAACTGGCCTCGGCGCTCAAGGCGTGGCCGATGCTGCGCTTCGAGGTCACCGAGGAACCCAGCGCCGGCGTCGACGGCGAACGGTTCTGTTTCGCGCCCGGACTGGGCCTGTGGCACGGCCGTACCAGCGCCAACGGCGACATCGTGGTGGGCGAGGACCAGCTGCGTTCCCTCGTGAGCATGACTCGTGGCGGTGAGTCGCTCGCGCACAAGCTGGACGAGCTGCTCGCGGCGAGCTGGGACGAGGCACTCGAGCCCTACCGCCACGCAGGCGACGGCGCTCCCGTCACGTGGCTGCACCAGGTCGGGTGACACCCGCGGGCGGGTGGGTACCCTCTCGGGGGTGACCGCCCGTCCGCCCGCACCCGCCCGCCAGCGGTGGCTGGTACCCGTCATCGTCGTGGTGTTGTCGATCACCGTCGGCGGTGGCCTGCTCGCGCGCGAGCTGTACCGCCGCCCGGTCGTCGACACCGCCGACCCCATCGCCCTCACGACGCCGACGTCGGTGGACAAGGACGACCTACCCGGTCCCGGTGACGTCAAGGTCACCGAGGACGCCGCCCGGCACCCGAACGGCAAGGCCGTGCAAGCCGTGCTGCAGGACTACTTCGACGGCATCAACAACCACGACTACGACCAATGGGCACGCTCGGTCAGCAAAGCCCGGATCTTGGACAACCCCCGCACGATGTGGACGAGCGACTACAAGTCCACGAAGGACGGCAGCATCCTGCTGTACCGCATCGAACCCGGAGCAGGCTCGTCGCTGCGGGTGCTCGTGGGCTTCACCAGCACGCAGTCGTCCAACGAGGCACCGGAAGCGCTCAAGGAGGGCTGCATCCACTGGCGCCTGGTGCTGCCGATGATCCTCGAAGGCGGCGGGTACAAGATCGACACCGTCACCCCCGGGACCTTGCCCGAACAGGAGAAGTGCTGACTCTGCCCGGCCCGGACAACGAATCAGGGCCCCTCCCGCGACGGGAGGGGCCCTGATTCGTTGCGGTGGAACCGATCAGGCGGCCGGCGTGAACAGCAGGGCGGTGTTGTGGCCGCCGAAGCCGAACGAGTTGCTGAGCGCCGCGGTGAGCTCGACCTTGCGGTTCTCGCCCGACACGATGTCGAGCTGCACCTTCGGGTCGAGGTCGGTGAGGTTCAGCGTGGCGGGCACCACGCCTTCGTAGAGCGCGAGGATCGTGGCGATGCCCTCGACCGCGCCGGCACCGCCGACGAGGTGGCCGAGCGCGCCCTTCGGAGCGGTGACCACGGCGTGGTCGCCCACGGCCTTGAGGATCGCCGCCGCCTCGCCGATGTCACCGACCACAGTGGACGTCGCGTGCGCGTTGACGTGACCGATGTCCGCCGGGGACAGGCCGGCCATGCTCATGGCCGCCCGCATCGCCGCGATCTGCCCGATGCCTTCCGGGTGGTTGCCCGTGATGTGGTAGGCGTCGGACGTGATGCCGTAGCCGGCGAGCTTCGCGTAGATCCG
Source organism: Amycolatopsis sp. DSM 110486 (assembly GCF_019468465.1). Lineage (NCBI taxonomy): Bacteria > Bacillati > Actinomycetota > Actinomycetes > Pseudonocardiales > Pseudonocardiaceae > Amycolatopsis > Amycolatopsis sp. DSM 110486. The sequence goes on from NZ_CP080519.1 coordinate 5,899,979, forward strand.
CGCGCCGCGCTCCCTGGCGAGGTCGGCCCGCTCCAGCACGACCACCCCGGCGCCTTCGCCGAGCACGAAGCCGTCGCGGCTGGAGTCGAACGGCCGGGACGCGGCCGCCGGGTCGTCGTTGCGGGTCGACACCGTGCGCGCCTGGGCGAAGCCCGCGAGGGTGATCGGGTGGATGCACGCCTCGGTCCCGCCGGCGACCACGACGTCGGCCCTGCCGGACCGGATCATCTCGTAGCCGGTGGCGATGCCCTCGGCGCCGGAGGCGCACGCCGAAGCGGGGGAGTGGACCCCCGCCCGCGCCTTGAGGTCGATGCTCACGTGCGCCGCCGGCCCGTTGGGCATCAGCATCGGCACGGTGAGCGGCGACACCTTGCGGAGCCCCTGCTGGTGCAACAGGTCGTTCTGGCTCAGCAGCGTCATCGGGCCACCGACACCGGTGCCGATCGACACGCCGAGGCGTTCCGGCTCGACGTCGGTGTGCTCGTCGGTCTGCTCGGCGAACCCAGCGTCGGCCCAGGCCTGGCGGGCGGCGATGATCGCCACCTGCTCGCACCGGTCCAGCCGGCGGGCCTGGACCCGCGGCAGGACCTCGGACGGATCGACGGCCAGCGTCGCCCCGATCTTCACGGGCAGGCCGAGTTCTTCGACCCAGTCCGCGGTCAGCGGGCGGATGCCGCTGCGGCCGGACAGCAGGCCGTCCCAGGTGGACGCGACGTCCCCGCCGAGGGGCGTGGTCGCCCCCATACCGGTGATCACGACGTCGATGTTGCTCATGGGAGTCTCCCCAAGGTCTCGGCTCCGGACCGGGGAGCATCCCCGGCCCGGGTACGAAGAGGACTTACTTCGAGTTGGCGGACACGTAGTTCATCGCGTCGCCGACGGTCTTCAGGTTGGCGAGCTCGTCGTCCGGGATCTTGACGCCGAACTTGTCCTCGGCCTGCACGGCGATCTCGACCATCGACAGCGAGTCGATGTCCAGGTCGTCCACGAACGACTTCTCGGCGGTGACGTCGTCCTGAGCCACACCGGCCACCTCTTCGACGATCTCGGCGAGGCCGGCGAGGATCTCAGCGTTGTCAGCCATTGGAGTTGTTCCCTTCTCGGTTCTTCTACAGGTCCACCTCGCGGACACGGCGTCCGCGAGGGAAGTATCCATCAGGGGCAGACGAAGGCCTGTCCGGCATACGAGAGCCCGGCGCCGAAACCGATCGCCAGCACGATGTCGCCCGGCTTCGCGGTGCCTGCCTTGCGCATGTGGTCCAGCGCCAACGGGACCGACGCCGACGAAGTGTTGCCGGAGTACTTGATGTCGTCGGCCACGATCATGTCCTCCCGCGCGCCCGCGGCGCGCAGCTTCTTCGCGATCGACTCGACGATGCGCAGGTTGGCCTGGTGCGGGATCAGCACGTCCACATCGGACGGTTGCAGGCCCGCGGCCTCGAGCGCCCGCAGGGCGATCGGCGCGATCTGCGTGGTCGCCCAGCGGAAGACCGACTGGCCCTCCTGGTAGATCCACTTCTCGTCGCGCATGTAGATCAGGTCCACGAGGTCGCCCGCGCTGCCCCACACGACCGGGCCGATGCCCGGCTCGTCGGAGCCGCCGACCACCGCGGCGCCCGCGCCGTCGGCGAAGATGATCGCGTTGGCGCGGTCGGTCGGGTCCACCACGTCGGTGAGCTTCTCGGCGCCGATCACGAGCACCTTCTTCGCGGAGCCGGCGCGGATCAGGTCCGAGGCCACGCCGAGGCCGTAGCAGAAGCCGGCGCACGCGGCGTTGAGGTCGAAGGCGCCGGGGCTCGGGATGCCGAGCCGGGCGGCGACCTGGCCGGCCGCGTTCGGAATGGGCGAGGGCATCGTGCAGTTCGGCAGGATGACCGTGTCCACTTCGGACGGATCGACGCCCGCGTCTTCCAGTGCGGCGGTGCCGGCGGCGACGGCGAAGTCGACGAGCAGCTCGTCCTTGTTCCCGAAGCGACGCTCGATGATGCCCACGCGCTCGCGGATCCATTTGTCGTTGGTGTCCATGAGCTCCGAGAGGTCGTCGTTGGTCACGACCCTCTCCGGCTGGTGGCTGCCGACGCCGAGGATGCGGGTGCTGGCAGGGCCCGTGCTCTGGCGCAGGCTGGGACGGTCGGTCACAGGGCGTCCTCCTCGCGCAGCTTCGCCAGCTCGGCCGGCGTCTTCAGCGCGGTGGTTGTGGTGACGACACCCTTGAGCTGCCGCTTGACCAGGCCGGTCAGCGTGCCCGCGGGCGCCAGTTCGACAGTGCTGCTCACGCCGAGCGACACGAGGCCGTCCATCGTGAGGTCCCAGCGCACGGGCCGGGTGACCTGCGCGAGGAGCCGCTCCAGGTACTCGGTGCCGCTGGTGACCACGGTGCCGTCGGCGTTCGACAGCAGCGGGCGCGTGGGGTCGGCCGGGGTGAGGCCGGCGGCGTGCTCGCGAAGGGCGTCTTCCGCCGGCGCCATGTACGGCGTGTGGAAGGCTCCCGCGACCTTGAGCGCACGGATCTTCGTGCCCTCCAGGGGTTCGGCGACGATCCGCTCGATGGCGTCGGCCGCGCCCGAGGCGACGATCTGGCCGGCGCCGTTGCGGTTGGCCGCGGCCAGCCCGCGCTCTTCGAGCCACGCGACGACCTGCTCGGGGTCACCGAGCATCACGGCCGCCATCGACGTCGGCTCCAGCGCGCAGGCCTTGGCCATCTCGGCGCCGCGCACCGCGGCCAGCGCCACGGCGTCGGCCGGGGTCAGCACCCCGGCGATCGCGGCGGCGGCGAGCTCGCCCACGGAGTGGCCGGCCACCGGCGCGTCGTCGGCCACCGGCGCCACCTGCTGCAGGCGCTCGAACGAGAGCAGCGAGAGCGCGACGATCAGCGGTTGCGCGACCGCGGTGTCCTGGATCTCCTCGGCGTCGCCTTCCGTGCCGAGGCGGACGAGGTCGAGCCCGGCGCGGGCGGACCACTCCTCGACGCGCGCGCGGGCGCCGTCGGTCTCGAGCCACGGGGAGAGCATGCCGGGGGCCTGTGAGCCCTGGCCGGGTGAGAGGACTGCTGCTGTCACGCCGTCTATGACACCACGCTGGGTCGCGTCCCTCGGATGCGGCCGGTCACCAAGTCCACGGGGCGTTATTGGAGGAAACCTCCAAAGACCCGGGATAGAACCTTGCCCTTAACCCAGATGCCTTGTGGGATTCAACCATCGCTTGCCGTGAAGTCTGTCACGGGACCGGTGCCGCGCGCGGGCACGTCACGCCGAGTCGTCATCCGGGCCGCCGCAAGAGTCACCAGAGGCCGCGGGCGCGGGCCAGCCTGCCGACGGTGAGCGCGGCCCGGAGCACGAACGCGTCGCGCGGCTCGGTGGGGTTGCGGCCGGTGAGCTCGGCCGCTTTGCGCAGCCGGTACCGCACGGTGTTGGGGTGCACGAACAACGTCTGCGCGCAGCGTTCGAGCACGCCACCGCTCTCGAGGTAGGTCTCCACGGTGCGCTGCAGCGCGGTGCCCGCCTCCTCCAGCGGCCGCGCCACGAGATCCACCAGCAGGCGCTCGGCCTCGGGATCACCCGACAGCGCGCGCTCGGGCAGCAGGTCGTCGGAGCGGACGGGCCGTGGCGCGCCCGGCCAGCCCACCACCGCGCGCAGGCCCGAAAGCGCTTCGGCCGCGCTGTGGTGCGCCTCGGCGAGCGACGGCACGGTCGGGCCGGCGACCACGGGACCGTCGGCGAACACCGCGGACATCCGCGAAAGCGTTTCGCGTTCCTTCACGCCGCCTTCGGTCGGGCCGCCGATCACGATCACCAGCCGTGAGCCCTGCACCGACAGCAGCACGGGCCGGCCGACGCGCGCGGCGCGGCTGCGGACCTCGAACACCACCGTCGGCGGGTCCTCCGAAGGCGGGTTGCCCACGATCACGGTCGCGGCCGACGCGGGGTCCCAGCCGAGCGCGGCCGCGCGTGAGAGCACCGCCTCCTCGGCGTCGCCGCGCACGATTCCGTCGACGACCAGCGCTTCCAGCCGCGCGTCCCACGCGCCGCGCGCCTCGGCCGCCGCCGCGTAGGAGTTGGCCGCGGCGAACGCGATCTCCCTGCCGTAGCGCAGGATTCCCTCGATCAGGGCCGCGCGTTCGGCCTCGTTCGCGGCGAACTCCGGCAGCTGTTCCTCGAACTGCTCGATCGCGAGCCGCACCATGCTCACGGCCTGGCGCAGGCTGATGTAGCGCGACAGCTCGGCGGGCGCGTCGCGGAACGCCTCGGTGGTGAGCTTGAGCGCTTCCTTCGAGTCGCGCAGCCAGTCGACGAACCCCGCCGCGCCCGCCTGCGTGATCAGCAGCACGCTGGCGCGCTGGTCGGCGGGCAGCCGCCCGAACCACACCAGCCGTCGTTCCATCACAGCGACGCTCGCGCTCGCGAGCCGTCCTGAGGCGTGGTCGAGCGAGCGCAGCGTCTTCGCTGACAGCCCGTGGTGCTTGGGGACCCGGCGCCCCGTCGTCTCTGCCATTCGTTTCGATCCTCCGCTGGAATCCTAGTTGGACATTCGATCGGCAACTTTCGGTGGCGGACACGCAACCGGGGGCGCTAGGCACCGTCCGGCGGGAACTCTACGATCCGTAACCGGTGATGTACGTCACCGAAATCCGACAACAAGGGGGAAAGGGCCGATGCCAGAGCCCGGACTGGAGATCGATGCGATCTCCAAACGCTACGGCACTGTCGTGGCACTGGAGAAGATGACTTTCGACGTGCGGCCGGGCGAGCTGTTCGGCTTCGTCGGCAGCAACGGCGCGGGCAAGACCACCACGATGCGCATCGCGCTCGGGGTGCTCAGCGCGGACGCGGGCGAAGTCCGCTTCGCGGGTTCGCCCATCACTCACGAAACCCGGCGGCACATCGGGTACATGCCGGAAGAGCGTGGTTTGTATCCGAAGATGAAGGTGGGCGAGCAGCTGACGTACCTCGCGCGGCTGCACGGCATGTCGGCGGCCGACGCGAAGGCGTCGACCGAGCGCTGGACCGAACGGCTCGGCGTGGCTTCGCGCCGCGGCGACGAGGTGGAGAAGCTCAGCCTCGGCAACCAGCAGCGCGTGCAACTCGCGGCCGCGCTGGTGCACGAACCGCGCATCCTCGTGCTGGACGAACCGTTCTCGGGCCTGGACCCGGTCGCGGTCGACGTGATGAGCAAGGTGCTCAAGGAGAAGGCGGCCGACGGCGTGCCCGTCGTGTTCTCCAGCCACCAGCTGGATCTGGTGGAGCGCCTCTGCGACCGCATCGGGATCGTCCGGAGTGGACGGATGGAGGCGATGGGCACCGTCTCGCAGCTGCGGGCCGGCGGCGCCGTGCGGCTGCTCGTCGACGCGCCGCAGGCGGCCGACGGCTGGGCCGCGAACCTGCCCGGCGTAACGGTGCTGGGCCGCGACGGTTCGGTGACCGAGCTCGAGCTCGTCGACGGTGCCGACGACCAGGTCGTGCTGCGCGCGGCGCTGGCGACCGGGCCGGTGCGCGAGTTCGCGCGGAAGCTCCCGTCGCTGACCGATCTGTTCCGTTCCGTCGTCACCGAGCACCACCACGAGGAGGTTGCGGCATGAGCACGCCCGACGTCCGCATGAGCCCGCTGTCCGGGGTCGGCCTGGTCGCCTCGCGCGAGATCAGCACGCGGCTGAAGTCCAAGGCCTACCGGATCAGCACGCTCGTGCTGCTCATCCTCATCGTCGCCGGGGTCGTGGTGCTGAAGCTCGTGGGCGGCAGCAGCGGTCCCGACGAGACCGTCGGCTACGTGCCGGCCGCGGCACCGCTGTCGGCGCCGCTGACGGCGATCGGGAAGTCGGTGGGGCAGGACATCGCCACGCAGCGCGTCGCCGACGAGCAGGCCGGCCTCGCGAAGCTGAAGGACGGCTCGATCGACGCGTTGCTGGTCCAGGGCGCGGACCGGGTGCACGTGCAGGTCGAGAAGGACCTCGACGGCAACCTCAAGAACGTGCTCACCGTGCTCGCGGGCCGCGTCGCGCAGAACTCGGAGATCATCGCGCAGCACGGTGATCCGGCGAAGGTGGACGCCGCCGTCGCGAGCGCGAGCATCGACGAGCTGCCGCCGCTGGAGAAACCGTACGACTACGACAGCCAGCAGCTCGTGCTCGGCATCATCGCGGGCATCCTCATCTACATGTCACTCCTGCTCAACGGCCAGACCGTGGCGCAGGGTGTGGTCGAGGAGAAGACGTCGCGCGTGGTCGAGCTGCTGCTGTCCACCATCAAGCCGTGGCAGCTGATGGCGGGCAAGGTGCTCGGCATCGGCACGGTCGGGTTGATCCAGATGCTCGCGATCGGGGTCGTCGGCATTGCCGCGGGCCTGGGGACGGGGGTGCTCACCATCTCGGTGTCCGCGGCCATCGGCACCGTCGTCTGGCTGGTGGTGTGGTACCTGCTCGGGTTCTTCATGTATTCGATCGTGTTCGCGGCGCTCGGCGCGCTCGTGTCGCGGCAGGAGGACGTGAGCGGCGCCGTGTCGCCGGCGCTGATGCTGGTGATCGTCGGGTACGTGGTGGGCATCTCCGTGCTGCCCTCGGACCCGTCGAACGAATTCGCCGAGGTGCTTTCGGTGATCCCGGTGTTCGCGCCGACGCTGATGCCGATGCGGCTCGCCATGGGCGGGGTGCCCGTGTGGGAAGCCGTGGTGTCGGTGGGACTCGTGGTGCTGCTGATTCCGCTTTTGATCTGGCTGGCCGCGCGGATCTACCGCAACGCCGTGATGCGCACCGGTGCGAAGGTCAAACTGCGCGACGCGCTGCGCGCGGCCTGAGTGTCCGTTCGGTGAACGTGCGTCGTCGCCCTGTGAAACCCGAAGGCCGCTGAAACCTCGAAGGGTGCTGAAAGCCCTGAAGGGTCCGGCGAAACCTGAAGCGTATTCGCAGGGCGACGACGCGAACACCCGCTGAATACGCCCGGTGGTAATACCCGCAAATGCTCGAGGCCGCCCGGCGCTTGCGGTTTACGCTGCGCCGGACGGCCTCGTCTCCCCGGTCCCCACCGGTAGTACAAGTATGGCCGCGATTGATCTTCTCGCGCCAGTCGTCTCACTCGATCGTGGTGCAACGCACTCCCGCTGGCTGGGTACCTGATCATCGACCCGCTGCAACAGCCCGCAGCCGGGAATCCATGACGAAGGGAGCCCAGCGTGGGTGAGCAACTCAAGGACGGACTCGGACAGGCCTGGAATCTGGTGGCCACGTTCGTCCCGAAACTCGTCGGGTTTCTGATCATCCTGCTGATCGGCTGGCTGATCGCGAAAGCGGTGTCCAAAGCACTGTCACTGGTGCTCGGAAAACTCGGATTCTCCCGGCTCGTCGAGAAGACGGGCCTGACCGGAATGATGAAGCAGGCGAATGTCGACGCCACCGGCATCCTCGTGAAACTGGTCTACTACTTCATTCTGCTGATCGCGCTCCAGCTGGCGTTCGGCGTGTTCGGTGAGTCGAATCCGGTCAGCCAGCTGCTCAACGACATCATCGCGTTCCTGCCGCGGATCGTGGTGGCGCTGGTGCTGATCGTGGTGGCCGCCGCCATCGCGAAGGTCGTGCGCGACGTCGTGAACTCGGCGATGTCCACGCGGCCGGCGGGCCGGCTGCTCGGCACCGTCGCCTACTGGCTGATCATGGCGTTCGGCATCATCGCCGCGCTGGGCCAGGTCAACATCGCCACCGCCATCACGGGCCCGGTGCTCATCACGGTGCTGGCGACTATCGGCGGCGTGATCGTGGTCGGCTTCGGCGGCGGCCTCATCAAGCCCGCCCAGGACCGCTGGGGTGGCTGGCTCGCCAACCTGCAGGGCCAGCTGAGCCCGGGCGACGGAGGTGGTCAGCGGCAGGTCGGTGGCCGGCTGCAGGCCCAGACCACTCAGCCGCAGGCCCAGACCACCCAGACCCAGGCCCAGACCACGCAGGCCCAGACCACGCAGACCCGCACCCAGCCCGTTCAGCCGGGAAACGGCCACCCGGCCGCGAACGACACCCCGACCCCGCCGGTCGGGTTCAACCGCGTCGATCGCTGATCCCGGCGCGGTTCGGACTGGCCCGGTGCATCGGGAGGGCACCGGGCCTGTCCGCGTGCTGGGACGGTGTCGCCCGCCTCACACCTCGGGGAATCCCGCGCCCGCCCGAGGTGTTGCGGCGAGAGTTACATGGGGACGAGAAGGGGTGCGGACGTGGACTTCCTGCTGCAGCACGGTGTCACGGTGTTCGGCCAGTGGATCTCGATCGCGGAGCTCGCGGGGCAGGTGCTCGCGCTCGCGGTCGTGTTCCTCGCCGACCGGCGGACGCTGTGGACCTGGCCCGTGCAGGTCGGCGCGACGATCCTGCTGTTCTCTGTCTACGTTTCCGCACACCTGGGCGGCCTGGCCAGCCGGCAGATCGCCATCCTCGCGATCTCGCTCTACGGCTGGTGGGCATGGCGGCGCCGCACCGACCCAGTCAACGGGGTGGTCGTGCGCACCGCGCGGGCGACCGAGCGGTGGGCGATGCTCGGCGCGTTCGTGGTCGGCACGGTGGCGATGGCGTTGGTGCTGCAGGCGCTGAACGCGTCGTGGGCGCCGTGGCCGGACGCCGCGATCTTCATCGGCACGCTCGTCGCCTTCGGTGCGCAGGGCGCGGGGCTGGTCGAGTTCTGGGGTGTGTGGCTGGTGGTCGACGCGATCGGCGTGCCGTTGCAGATCTCCTCCGGCCTGTACTTCTCCGCCGCGATCTACCTCGTCTTCGCGGTGCTGGTCGTGCACGGCTGGTGGAACTGGAACCGCTCGGCCAAGCGCGTGGCCGCGCACCGGGCGGTCACGGCAGCATCCAGCTGAGCACCGGGGTGCTCTGCCCGAACACGATCAGGCACATGACCAGCAGCAGTCCCACGCTCCACGGCAGCACCTTGCGCAGCAGCTTGCCCTCTTCGCCCGGCAGGTTGGCCGCGACGCACGCGATGGTCAGGTTCTGCGGCGAGATCATCTTGCCCAGCACGCCGCCGGAGCTGTTCGCCGCGGCCAGCAGGTCCGCGCGCAGGCCCGTCTGGTGCGCGGCCGTGACCTGCAGGGCGCCGAACAACGCGTTGGCTGAGGTGTCCGAACCCGAGACGGCGACGCCGAACCAGCCGAGCACGGGGGAGAGGAACGCGAGCCCGGCGCCGGCGGCGGCGATGAACGTGCCGATCGTGGTCGTCTGGCCGGACAGGTTCATCACGTAGGCCAGCGCGAGTACCCCGGTCACGGTGACGATCGCGAACCGCAGCTCCTTCACCGTCGCCAGCCACTCCCGTCCGGCCGTGCTCGCGGCGACCTTGAGCACCACGAGCGTGAGCAGCCCCGCGATGAGCACGAGCGTGCCGCCGGTGTTGAGGAACGGCAGCGAGAACGTGTTGCCGGACACGGCTTTGCCGTCCGGGCCGTGCACGTCGAGGCCGGGCCAGTGGAACTTCCACGTGGCCGCGTCGAGGAGCTTCTTGATCGGCGGCACCTGCGCGAGCGAGAAGATCACGATGATCAACGCGTAGGGCAGGTAGGCGCGCACGACCTCGCCGCGCTCGTCCGGCCGGTCGAGCGTCGCGGTGCGGGAGCCGGTGAGCACCTGCGCGCGGACCTCGGCGGGCACCGCGCGGCGCGTCATCGGCAGCGCTACGAGCGCGGCGGCGCCGGCCAGGGCCGCACCGATGTCGGCCAGCTGCGGCGAAACGAAGTTGGACGCGAGGAACTGCACCACGCCGAACGCGACGCCGCAGACCAGCGCCGGCACCCACGTCTCCCGCAGGCCGCGTTTCCCGTCGACGATGATCACCAGCAGCAGCGGCACGAACAGCGCCAGCAACGGCGTCTGCCGCCCGACGATCGACGACACCTGCTCCAGCGGAAGCCCCGTCACCTGCGCGAGCGTGACCACGGGCGTGCCCATCGCGCCGAACGCGACCGGCGCGGTGTTCGCGACGAGCGCCACCACGGCGGCCTTGCCCGGCCCGAACCCGACCGCCACGAGCATCACCGCGCTGATCGCCACGGGCGCGCCGAAGCCGGCCAGCGCCTCCATCAACGCGCCGAAGCAGAAGGCGATGATCAGCGCCTGCAGCCGCGGGTCGTCGGAGATCCGCCCGAACGAGCGGCGCAGCACGTCGAAATGACCCGTGTGCACGGTGATCCGGTAGATCCACAGCGCGTTGACCACGATCCACAGGATCGGGAACAGCCCGAACGCCGCCCCTTGCAGCGCGCCGGAAATCGCTTGTCCCACAGGCATCCCGTACACGGCGATGCCGACGACGAGCGCCACGACAAGCCCGATCAGCGCGGCGTGGTGGGCCTTGGTCCGGACCACCCCCAGTAGCACCAGCACCACGGCCAGCGGCACCACCGCGACGAGCGCGGAAAGCCCGAGACCACCGAGCGGAGCCAGGTCTTGCACGAACACGCCGACCTCCCGGGGGGACCGCCGTTTCCGGATTGCGGAAACAGCCTTTCACGAGGTGGCAGAGATACTCGTCACAGACCCACCGGTACGTCAACCCGGTGTCGCACGTCTGGACCAATGCCCCAACGCGGCATTGGGTGTGTTGGGCGCACCGAATGTGGCGTTCGGTGCAACGCGCACCAAGAACGCCACATCGGGGCGATTCAGGCTCGGCGGAAGGTCAGCGCAGGGTCACGTGCGAAGGTCGCAGGTCCTCGACGCGGCGCACGCCCAGCAGCTGCATGGTCCGGATCATCTCCGTGCGCAGGATGTCGACGCAGCGCTGCACACCGCGCTCGCCGCCCGCCATCAGGCCGTAGAGGAACGCCCGGCCGACGAGCACGAAGTCGGCGCCGCGCGCGATCGCGGCCACGATGTCGCCGCCGGAGAGGATGCCGGTGTCGACCCAGACCTCGGCGGTGCCCTGGATCTCGTCGAGCACCGCGGGCAGCAGCTCCAGCGGCGTCGGCGCGCGGTCGAGCTGGCGGCCGCCGTGGTTGGACAGGACCACGCCGTCGGCGCCGTGTTTCACCACGTCGCGCGCGTCGGCCACGTTCTGCACGCCCTTGACCACGAGCTTCCCGGGCCAGGTGCGGCGCACCCAGTCGAGGTCGTCGAAGTCGAGCGTGGGGTCGAAGAGCTGGGCCAGCAGCTCGGCCACGGTGCCGTCGAAGTGGCTCAGCGACGCGAAGTTCAGCGGCTCGGTGGTGAGCAGGTTGAACCACCACGCCGGGTGCATCGCGCCGTCGGCGAAAGTCTTGAGCGTGAGCGCCGGCGGGATGGTGAGGCCGTTGCGCACATCGCGCATGCGCGCGCCGGCCACTGGGGTGTCGACGGTGAGCAGGAGCGTGTCGTAGCCGTTCTCCCACGCGCGATTCATCAGATCTTCGCCCGCGCCGTGGTCGCGCCACACGTAGAGCTGGAACCACTTGCGCGCGTCGGGCGCCGCCGCGGCGAGGTCCTCGATGGAGGTGGTCGCCATGGTGGACAGGCCCATCGGGATGCCGTTGCGCTGCGCCACGCGGCCCACGGCACGCTCGCCCTCGTGCTGCATCATGCGCGTGAACCCAGTGGGCGCGAAGCCGAACGGCAGCGCCGAGGTCTTGCCGAGCACCGTCCGCGTGGTGTCCACATCGGACACGCCGCGCAGCACGTTGGGGTGGAACTCCACGCGCCGGTAGGCCTGGCGGGCGCGCAGCAGGCTGTCTTCGAGCTCGGCCGCCCCGTCGGTGTAGTCGAACGCGGCGCGCGGTGTGCGCTTGCGCCCGATCATCCGCAGGTCGGCGATCGTGTGCGCGCCGGCCAAGCGCCGCTCGGTCGGGTTGAGCACGATCGGCTTCGGCCGCAGGATCTGCTTCAGTTCACTCGGCCGCGGCAGACGACGCTGGGTCACGCGCGATCACCCTTCCTCAGGCGCTCGGTCATTTCAGGGACGAGAGCTCTCGGACGCTGAGATACATCCGATGTCTACCCTAGTGGGCTGGGGTCTCGAAACAACAAGACCCTCCGGGCCATTGTGCGCCCGGAGGGTCTTGCTGCGACCACTGCTTACGCGTTGCCCGAGTCCGACGTCTGCGGGCCGGCGGCCGAGACGTCGTCGAGGCGGTAGCGGCGCACCGCTTCGGTCACCTTGTCCTGCGCCACCTCGCCGCGCTTGGCGAGCGCAGTGAGGGCGCCGACCACGATCGACTGCGCGTCCACGAGGAACTTGCGCCGGGCGGCCGGGCGGGTGTCGGAGAAGCCGAACCCGTCGGTGCCGAGCGTGAGCATGTCGGTGGGCACCCACGGGCGGATCAGGTCCGGCACCGCGCGCATCCAGTCCGACACCGCCACGACCGGCCCGTTGACGCCCGACAGCGCCTGCGTCACGTACGGCACGCGGGGGCTGTCGGCCGGGTGGAGCAGGTTGTCGTGGTCGATTTCCACGGCCTCGCGGCGCAGCTCGGTCCACGACGTGGCCGACCACACCGCCGCGCGCACGCCCCACTCCTCGGCCAGCAGCTGCTGGGCCTTGAGTGCGTCGGGCATCGTGACGCCGGAGACGAGGATGTGCGCCTCCGGGCCGTCGCCCGCCGGGGCGTCGGCGTACTTGTAGAGACCCTTGAGCAGGCCGTCGACGTCGAGGTTCTCCGGCTCGGCGGGCTGCTGGTAGGGCTCGTTGTAGATCGTCAGGTAGTAGAAGACGTTCTCGCCGTTGCCGTGCGGCCCGGTCTCGCCGTACATGCGCCGCAGACCGTCGCGGACGATGTGGGCGATCTCGAACGAGTAAGCCGGGTCGTAGGCCACGACCGCCGGGTTGGTCGCCGACAGCAGCAGCGAGTGCCCGTCGGCGTGCTGCAGGCCCTCACCGGTCAGCGTGGTGCGGCCCGCCGTGGCGCCGAGCACGAAGCCGCGCGCCATCTGGTCCGCCGCCGCGTACAGGCCGTCGCCGGTCCGCTGGAACCCGAACATCGAGTAGAAGATGTAGATCGGGATCATCGGTTCGCCGTGCGTGGCGTACGAGGTGCCGACGGCCGTGAACGACGCGGTGGAACCCGCCTCGTTGATGCCCTCGTGCAGCAGCTGGCCCTTCTCGGACTCCTTGTAGGCCAGCATCAGGCTCGCGTCGACCGACGTGTACGTCTGGCCGTGCGGGTTGTAGATCTTGGCAGTCGGGAACATCGAGTCGAGACCGAACGTGCGGGCCTCGTCCGGGATGATCGGGACGACGCGCTTGCCGATCTCCGAGTCCTTCGCGAGCTCGCGCACGAGCCGGACGAACGCCATCGTGGTGGCGACCTCCTGCTTGCCCGAGCCCTTCCGGATGCCCTCGTAGACCTTGTCGCCCGGCAGCACGAGCGCCTTGGCGTGCTTCGGCCGGCGCTCGGGCAGGTAGCCGCCCAGTGCCTTGCGGCGGCCGATCATGTACTCGATCTCGGGCGAGTCGGGGCCCGGGTGGAAGTACGGCGGCAGCTTCGGGTCGCGCTCGAGCTCGGCGTCGCTGATCGGGATGCGCTGGGCGTCGCGGAACAGCTTGAGGTCGTCGAGCGTGAGCTTCTTCATCTGGTGCGTGGCGTTGCGGCCCTCGAACGCCGGGCCGAGGCCGTAGCCCTTGATGGTGTGGGCGAGGATCACCGTCGGCTGGCCGTGGTGCTCCATGGCCGCCTTGTACGCGGCGTACACCTTGCGGTAGTCGTGGCCACCGCGCTTGAGGTTCCAGATGTCGCCGTCGGAGAGGTCCTTGACCAGGTCCTTCGTCCGCGGGTCGCGGCCGAAGAAGTGCTCGCGCACGTACGCGCCGTCATTCGCCTTGTACGTCTGGTAGTCGCCGTCCGGCGTCACGTTCATCAGGTTGACGAGGGCGCCGTCGCGGTCGGCGTGCAGCAGCGAGTCCCACTCGCGGCCCCAGATGACCTTGATCACGTTCCAGCCCGCGCCGCGGAAGTACGACTCGAGCTCCTGGATGATCTTGCCGTTGCCGCGCACCGGGCCGTCGAGCCGCTGCAGGTTGCAGTTGATCACGAAGGTCAGGTTGTCGAGGCTCTCGCCGGCGGCCACGTGGATGAGGCCGCGCGATTCCGGCTCGTCCATCTCGCCGTCGCCGAGGAACGCCCAGACGTGCTGGTCGTTGGTGTCCTTGATGCCGCGGTCGCGCAGGTAGCGGTTGAATCGCGCCTGGTAGATGGCGTTCATCGGGCCGAGGCCCATCGACACCGTGGGGTTCTCCCAGAAGTCCGGCATCAGCCGCGGGTGCGGGTACGACGGCAGGCCGCCACCCTCACCGGCGTGGCTGTACTCCTGGCGGAAGCCGTCGAGCTGCGACGAGGACAGGCGGCCCTCGAGGAACGCCCGCGCGTACATGCCCGGGGAGGCGTGGCCCTGGAAGAAGACCTGGTCACCGCCGCCGGAGTGGTCCTTGCCGCGGAAGAAGTGGTTGAAGCCCACCTCGTACAGCGCCGCGGACGAGGCGTAGGTCGAGATGTGCCCGCCGACGCCGACGCCCGGCCGCTGCGCGCGGTGCACCATGATCGCGGCGTTCCAGCGGATGTAACGGCGGTAGCGGCGCTCGATCTCCTCGTCGCCGGGGAACCACGGCTCGTTCTCCGTGGGAATGGTGTTCACGTAGTCCGTGGACGTGAGCGCGGGTACGCCGACGTTGCGCTCGCGGGCGCGCTCCAGGATGCGCAGCATCAGGTAACGCGCGCGCTGCTGACCACCCCTGGCCAGCGCCTCGTCGAAGGAGTCCAGCCACTCGGCGGTCTCCTCCGGGTCGATGTCGGGCAGGTGCGCCGCGAGTCCGTCACGGATGACGCGTACGCGTGCCGGGGTCTCCTTGCCGGAGGCGCCGTCGTTCTGCGGGGCCAAGGGGTCTCCTTGTAACTGGTTGTAGCCGTTGTAGCTGCTGGGCGGGAGTGCACGCCGATTCCCATCGTCGTCCCCGGCCCGGCTCCCGTCACCTTTACTGTCCGGTAACAAGGGTCGCCCCGAGTGTGCCACTCCCCGCGTGCGGTGTATCGCGCGCGCGTTTTCTTCTCCCCAACACTAGAGGAGAGGTTTCCGGGGGTTGCCGGAGCGGTCGTGCGACACTGCCCACAGACACCTGTCCCGGGGTCACCGAAGACCCCGGGGGGCCTCCACGCTGCGACACGACTTGTCAAAGATCCGGTGTGGACGGTTGCGCGCAGCGCCGCGCCAGTGTTCGCTATCGACAACCGTGTACCCGAGTGTGGTGGCCGGCGCGGCTTCGCCCGTGTGTCCGACCACCGCGCTCCGTCGTAGTTGGAGGAGTGGAAGCAGTGGTCGCCGCGGGAGACGCAGGCACTGCCGGCGTCGCCGAGAGCCTTGGCATCAAGCCGGACATGGTGGTCCAGGAGATCGGCTGGGACGAGGACGTCGACGAAGACGTTCGCGCGGCGATCGAGGAGGCGATCGGCGCCGAACTCCTCGACGAGGACGCCGACGAAGTCATCGACGTCGTGCTGCTCTGGTGGCGCGAAGACGACGGCGACCTGGGCGACGCCCTGGTCGACGCCCGGGGTCCGCTGGACGAGAACGGCGTGATCTGGGTCCTGACGCCCAAAACGGGTCAGCCCGGGCACGTCGAGCCCAGTGAGATCGCCGAAGCCGTGCCCCAGGTCGGTCTGTCACAGACCGCCAACATCAGCGTGGGAGCCGACTGGCTCGGGACCCGCCTGGTGTCGCCGAAATCCTCGAAGGCGAAACAGCGGTGAACCGGGGCCTGCGCAGCTGACACGATAGGGTTGTCGGCGCAGGTTTCGTGATCGCTTTCGGAGAGGATTCGCCGCATGGCCGTCGAGGTCGGTACGCCAGCCCCGGACTTCACGCTCAACGACTACAACAAGCAGCCCGTCACGCTGTCGTCGTTCAAGGGCGACAAGCCGGTGCTGCTGGTCTTCTTCCCGTTCGCGTTCAGCGGGACCTGCACCGGCGAGCTGTGCCAGCTGCGTGACGAGTTCGCCGACTACGACACCCAGGGCGTGCAGATCCTGGGCGTCTCCGTCGACGCGGTCTTCTCGCTGAAGGTGTGGGCCGAGCAGCAGAACTACCAGTTCCCGCTGCTCTCGGACTTCTGGCCGCACGGCGCGGTCGCCCAGGCCTACGGCGTCTTCAACGACAAGGCCGGCATGGCCCTGCGCGGCACGTTCCTCATCGACACCGACGGCATCGTCCGCTTCGCCGAGGTCAACCAGCCCGGCGAGGCTCGCGACCAGTCGGCGTGGAAGAAGGCCGTGGCCGAACTGGCCTGACGTTCTTTTTGTTGACGGGCCCGGCTTCTCACCGGCCGGTCCCGTCAGCGGGCGCATAGCTCAGCGGAAGAGCACTCGGTTTACACCCGAGCGGTCGCAGGTTCGAACCCTGCTGCGCCCACCAGGCGAAACGGGGCTCCCAAGATTATTGGGAGCCCCGTTGACATCACCACTTGACATCAGTCGCCGGTGGCGCGGCGGTCCATCCGGTCCGCCAACCGCTTCTTTGCCGCGTCGAGGACGTGGCCGTAGATGTTCGCCGTCGTCGCGATCGAGGCGTGGCCGAGCTGTTCCATCACCTCCCGAATGGTCGCGCCGTCGAGCAGGAGCAGCGTCGCTGCGGTGTGACGGAGGTCATGGACCCGGACGTGGTCGAGCTTGGCGTTCGTCAGGATGCGATTGAGCATCGTGTTGACGTTGCGCGGCTCCACGACGCGGCCTGAACTCGTGACGAAGATGAGGTCGTCCGGTTGCTCCGGAGCAGGGTTGAGGGGCTCTGAGAGCCGCTCAGCCGTTTGCTGTCGGTGCTTCGCCAGGGCGGCAAGCGCGACCCGGCCGATGTAGACCTCCCGGCGGGAGCGCTTCGTCTTCACCTTGCCGAACAACAGCCGGCCTCGGACCCGCTGCACCGTCCGGCGGACCTTCACCAGCCCCGTCTCCATGTCCACGTCCGACCAGGCGAGCCCGAGGGCTTCTCCCTTCCTGAGCCCGGTTGTGACGAGGATCAGCCAGAGCGCGTGCAACCAGTGAGCCGCGATCGCTCGAATGAACGCGCGGGCGGCCTCTTCGTCCAACGGCTCGATGTCGGTTTCCCCGCGGCTTGGCGTGGCCACCAGGCGTGCGACGTTCCGCCCGATCAGCTCTTCCCGGCAGGCGTTGCTCAGAGCGCTTCGTAGTACCTCGAAGACGTTCTGTACGTACCGGTCGGACAGCTTCTCGCCGAGGACAGTCTTCTCCTTTCGTAACTTCGCGATGAGGGCTCGCACGTCACGCGGCGTCAACGCATTCATCTTCCGTTTGCCGAGGTGGGGCTTGATGAACCGCCGAATGACGGTCTCGTACCCGGCGTACGTCGATTCGGCGCGCTCGACCTTGACGATGCTCTCCACCCAGTAGTCCAGGTAGTCGCCGAGTTGCATGGTCGAGCTCATCGACGGCACGCCCTTGCGGTTGTTGTCCAGCAGCTCGACGCGCTTCGCCTTCACCTCGTCGCGGGTCTTGCCGTAGACGTACTTGCGCTTGGTGCCCCCGTCCGGCGTCAGTACGTATACGGCGGCGTGGAATCGCCCGTCTTTTCGGGCGACGATGGTGCCCATGCCGTTCTCTGCTCGCTTCGCCATCAAGCGGCCTCCTGGATGAGACTGTTCACGTAGTCCTCGACCGAGGACCGTGGGATTCGGCGGGCTCCGAAGACCTTCACGGACTTGAGAAGATCAAGCCGAATGAGGTCGTACACGCGAGTGCGGCCGATGTTCAGGAGATGGGCGGCCTCCTCGACTCGCAGCAACAGGCGGTCGGTGGCTTCGGTGTCGTGCGTCTGCATTGGATGCGGCTCCGGGGTCGCTGGTGCGGGTGGCGGTGTCGCTTGACGGCGCATCTCCTCCTCCTTCGAATTCGGGCGTGCTCGATCGCCGTGCGTCGCCAGCTGGTGAGGCGGGCACTTGGCGTGGTGCGGGGTATGAGTTACGGCGTCGACCGTGTCCGCACGTGCTATCCAGGGCGGGATTTGGACGGCCGGTGGCGAGGGCCTAACTCGCGTAACTTTGTAACTTTTGCCTGGCCAGGGGTCGAATTACGTTCGTAACTCGCTGAGTTAGTCGTAACTGTCTGGTTGGGCCGTAACCGGGTACGTAACTCCGGGATGGCGGTGCTGCTTGGCCGGTGTTGCAGGGTCGGTGGGCGGGTGAGTTGGGAATGAGTTGGCGGATGAGTTCGGGTCGGGGCGGATGAGTTGACTCATTCCGAGGATGAGTTCCTCATTTCGGGTCTTGACCAGGGAAAATGAGCTGGAATGAGCTGAATGAGGCGGATGAGCTGGCCTGGTTGGGGTGCCTGTGGGGGCCGGTTTTCGCCGTGCGCGCGGCGGGCGGGCGGACTCATTCGCCGGTGGGCTGCCCCCTCCTGCCAGCCTTGGCGAGGTGGCTGGGTCGCAGGTGCTGGCAGGTGGGGGGTGGCTCAGTGAGTGGGCCGTGGCCTGCTCGGCTGGTGGCCCGTTGCGCGGGGTTTCAGCGCCGTCTCTGGCGGGTGTCCACTGAGCCACTGGCGGCGGGTTCGGCCTGGTCGTGCCCAGTGGATCGGGTGGAGTGGGTGGGCAGTGGGAATCCACCGCGCGCGCCGCGATCCACTGGCGGCCCGATGAGGGAGCCACTGGTGGCGAGGCGTTCGGCGGTGTGGTCGAGCCGGCCGACGATGCCGTCAATGCGGGCGATGGCCTGGCCGGCCAGCTGGTGCAGCCGGGCGGCGGCCGACGCGTGAGACATGGGCGGAGCCTCCTTCTGAGTTTCGGGCCGTTGTGGAGTGGCGGCGGGGTAGGGAGGGAATCGGGCGAGGTGGTCGACAGGGCCGTTTTCCGGGGTTGTGGAGGGGCGATTCCCTTCGATTCCCTCGCTCCCTCACTCCCTTCCGGGGGTGTTTTCGCTGGTCAGGGTTAGGGAATGGGTTAGGGAGGCGTGGAGGGAAAATTCCCTCGCTTGCTGGCGGCTCCCTGGTGATTCCCTCGCCGTTCCCTCGGGAGGGGACGCGGCAACACCGTGGCCGTCGGCCTGGTTTCGTGGCCTCCCGGACGGCTGCGGTCGGGTCGTTCCCCCGCTCCCCTTTCTCCCCTCCGGGTGGGTTCGCGCTGGTCGGCTTGGGGGAGCCAGGGAGGGGAGCCAGGAGAAGCGAATGCTTCTCCGCGCGGGCCGGTTCCCCTGCTCGTTCCCCCGGCCGGTGGCGGGTTACGGCACTGCCGGATCAGGCCAGCCGACCCCCGGATTGCGGGGTGTCGGGTGGTGCGCGGATCCGTAATCCGGGCGGTGGCCGGCACCCGCCCGGCGGCGTCGGCGCCGGGTGCTGGGGATCGCCTCGCCCCACCCATCGCCCCACTGGTGTCGGGCGGTGCGCGGCGCGGGCGGCGTGGACAGTTCGGTGTCGATGACGGTCATGGCCCAGCCGAGGACGCGGGCGATGGCGAGGAACGGGAGCCGGGCCAGGTGCAGGCCGGTGAAGACCAGAAGCAGGCTGGTGAAGCGGACCAGGGCGAGCGTGCCGTAGCGGTCGAGGACGTTGGTGGCGTTCATCGCAGGTGGCCTCCTGTCGTCGGTGTGTCCGTTTTGCCGGAGTGAGTTGGGGTGAGTTGCGGGTGAGTTGCGGGTGAGTTCGGCCGGATCGGGGTGAGTTGACGCACTCGCGGGTGAGTTGGGTTTTCAGGGCTCTGACCAGCGGAAGTGAGTTGGGGTGAGCCGAGTGAGCGGGGTGAGATGGCCTCTGAGGGGTGCTCACAACCCCGGTTTTCGGGGTTGTCGCACGACCCGGTCCGAACTCACCCGGTCCGGGTTGGCGGGTGGTGCTGGTCCTCTCGGAGGGTGGGCGGGTACGAGCTGAGCGGGTTGGGCGACCTGTGCCAGGCATGCGGGACCCGTGCCAACCCGTGCCACCCCTGGCACGGGTTGTGCGGGTGTCCTGACCTGCGGAAACGATCGAATTTCGGCGGACCTGTGCCACGTGCCAGGGGTGGCATGGGTGTGGCACGGGTCGGGACCTGTGCCAGGTCCTGTGCCACCTGGCGCGGGTGGCACGGGTCGGGGTTTTCTGGGGTGTTTGCGCTGGTCACGGGTGGTTTCTGACCTGTGCCACCCCTGGCACGGGTTGGCACGGGTCGCGTGGGCCTGGCACGGGTCGGCCGGCGCGGTCACGGCAGGCTCCAGATGGTGTTCCGGCCCTCGGTGTGCACCGCGAGCTTGAGCTTGGCGCGGGCGCGTTGGGCGGTCCGCTCGGTGAACCCGGCCGCTTTTGCTGCCTTCTTCACCTCGCCGGACGCGGCCTCGCCGCCCTGGCTGGTCAGGAACTCGCTGAGCCATTCGGCGACGGCTTCGGCGTCGGTGCGTTCCTCCCGGGTGGGCGGGGCGTCGTCGAGCAGGTCGTTGACGTGGGTGTCGGTTTCGCCGGTGACGACCATGCGGCCCCACTGGGCCGGGCCGTCGGCGGTGTCGAGTTCGACCGAGTCCACGACGTAGCGCAGCGAGGGGACGTCGAGGTCACCGAGGTTGTTCTTGACCTGGGAGATCACGCACGATCCGTCTCCGGCGGCGGTGTCGCGGGCGAACGCGATGACCGCGCGGGCGACGGCGGAGAACGCGCGGCCGCCCATGATGCGTGAGAGCACGTCGGTGCCGCTGGCCTTGTTGAAGTGGGCCAGGCCGAAGATCGCGCACCCGGTGTCGTCAGCCAGCTGCTTGAGCGGTTCCAGCCCGGTCCTCAGGTCCCGGTCCTGGTGCGGGTTGATCCGGTCGTCCAGCACGGAGATCAGCGGGTCCACGATCAGCAGCGCCACGTCGTGCTCGGTGATCACGGCCGCCATGGCGTCGCAGTCCTTGGGCAGCGACAGCGGCACGGATGCGCCGCCGAGCGCCTCGACCTCGACCCGGTAGACGCGGTCCAGGTCCGCTCCGGCGACGCGGAGCCGCCCGGCCAGCGTGCGTTCCCAGGAGTCCTCGGTGGCTGCGTAGATGACGCTCTTCGGGTGCCCGTAGTGAACGCCGGGCAGCTCGCCGAGCGTGACCCGGGCCGCGAGCCACGCGCAGAACAGGGACTTGCCGATGCCTTCACGGCCGGGGCCGATCGCCAACGCGCCGTGCGGAATCCGGCCGTCCCACAGCCAGTGTGTCGGCTTGAGCGGGATGTCGGCGACTTTGGTCAGCCGGACCTGGCGGGCGGGGACCGGCGGGCTGTCGTACGGGTCCTCAACCGGGTCCGGGAACGGTTCGGGGTCCAGTTCGTGAACCCCGGTGGCGGGTCCGTTCACGGGCCACAGGGTGCGCCCGTTGGTTGCGGGGTGGGTCACTGGTGAACTCCCTTGCGGCGGTCGTGCCGGACTCGGTCCGGTCCGGGCGGACCGTGGGTGTACTCGTGCTGGTCCCGGGCCTGTTTGACCCGGTCCGGACGGGTCCGGGTCCATCGGACTCAGGCCCCGGTCCGGGGCTGGGGAACCGCTCCCGGACCCGGACCCGGACCGGGAGCACGGAGCGGGACCGGGACCGGGACGATGTCGGTCCCGTCGCGGCGGGCCTTGGCGACGGTCTCGGCGAGGGCGGCGCGGCCGTCGGGGTCGGTCGGTTCGTAGAGGGCGATGGCGAGGAACTCGGCGCGGCCGGTCGTCGGGTCGAGGTCGAACACGGGCACGTAGAAGCGGGTCCCGTCGGTGATGATCAGCGACAGGTCTTCGCGCAGCCCGCCGCCCGGCAGTGGGGCGGGTGGGGTGTGCCCGGTCCGGCGGTAGGGGTCGCGGGGTGCGGATGCCATCGGGTTGCCTCCAACGGGGCGCGGGGGGGTGAGGGCACAGGGATGCCCGGGACAGGAAGAGGGGAAGTGGTCGGCGACGGCCCGGTGGCCGGCCGGGTGCTACAGGGGCGGGCGGTCGCGGTGGGCCTTGCGGCATAGTTCCTGCGCGGCGACCTGGCAGCGGTACGGGTGGGCATCGGCCGGGAACGCGTCGAGCTCGTTGCCCTCGCGCAGTCGCTGGGCGGCGCAGGCCAGCTGGCCGCGACCGCAGATCCGGACGCCGCGCACGGCTGCGTCGGCGGCCTCGTTGGTGAGCAGGCCGTAGCGGCCGATCTCCTCGCCGCTGTGCGCGATGGCGAGGGCGACCTCGTCGACGGTGAGCACCCACGGGGCGGGCGCGTCGGCCGGCCACATTCCCAGCCGCTCCACCGCGGTGCCGTCCAGTGCGGTGGCGGGTTCGGCGGGGGCGAGGCGGTGGCCGTGGTCGTAGGTGGCGAACCCGGTGGTCACTGGGTCACCTCGTCGGAGGTGCGCGGGTGCGGGACCTGCCGCGCCGTGCGGGTACGACGGGCGGCGGCGTGCGCGGCGACCAGCTCGGCCACGATCGGGCGGATCATCTCGGCGCGTTCGGTGTCCCAGCTGCCCGGCTTGGCCGCGTCCAGCTCGATCCGGGCGGCTTCCATGCCGTCGCCGCCGATCCCGAACAGCATCTCGGCCATGGCGCCCCGGATGTAGGCGGTGTCCGCGAGCGCGGCGGCGACGTCGTCGCGGCCCTCGCCCTTGGTGGCCGCCCACAGCACCGCGACCAGGTCTTCGACCGAGACCGGCACGACCAGCCCGAGGTTCATCACCACGCGGGTGTCGTTGTCCTGCCGGTGGGTCGGGATGAACTCCGTCGCCACACCAGCCATCAGCGCGTGTCCCATGTGCGTCGTCGTCGCCATGATTACGCCACCTCCGCCGCGTCGATGCTGACCTCGGTGTCGTCGGCCGCCGCCGACTCGTCGCCCTTGACGTAGCCCTGGTAGGCCGCTTCGGCGCAGGTCTCCAGGTAGGTGTTCACGGCGTGGCCGGGGATCCGCAGGGCACCCTTGCCGGTGCCGATCTTGAGGGCGTCCAGCTGGCCGGACTCGATGGCGCGGTAGATGGTGGCGCGGGAGACGTCGAGCATCTCCGCCAGCTGCTTGACCCGGAAGTACCGGTTACTCTCGACCTGCATCGTTGCTCCCAGAGGTTTCGATGTGGGCCCCGGTTGGTGCTGCAACACCGCCGGGGCCGTTTGCTGTCGTCCAGGATCTCTGTGATCCCTGCGACGAGAGGAACAGTAGGACGACATAGCCAACATGGGCAATATGAGTGGACTATGTTCACCCAGGTGGGTTAGTTGACTTGGTGCCGTAACCTGGCCGACATGCCAAAACTCGACCCGAACGACGCGCGCTCGCCCTACCTGCAGGTGTCGGAGTCGCTTCGCTCCCAGATCTTCGCTGGCTCGTTCAAGCCAGGGGAGAAGTTGCCCTCGCATCAGGCCATCGCCGAGGACTTCGGCGTGTCCGTGGGGACCGTCAAGCGGGCCTTCGCGGAGCTGCAAGAGGAACAGCTCATCGTGACTCGGCAGGGGCAGGGGTCGTTCGTGCGTGATCCTCTGCCGGCCGTTGCGGACCACGGAACGACTGGCGACCTCGGCCAGGTGTACGAACAGATCGCCACCATTCGCCAGCTGCTCGACTCGGTGGAACGTCAACTGCGCGCTCATGGTTAGTTCCCCAGGTTCCGGAAGAACGTCACTAGGCCATCGATCGCGCCTCCGGCGGTTCCAGCGGCACCCTTGGCCCAGCTTGCAGCGTCTGCGGGGTAGTGCACGATCAGCGCCAGGAGTGCGAGCGCAACGCACGCACCGAGAACTTTCCGGAGTGCGCCGCCGCCGGTCTTGAAACCCGGAATCTGGCTCTTGGCCATCGTGTTCCACCTCCCATGTGCGTTGCTGCGACTTCCGTTGCTGGTGTCGCTGCCTTCGCTTACAACCATCGTCGTCACGGAGGGTGGAAAGTAGTGTCACCGCACGTGACACTCTGGTGATGTGGGGATACGCCAGCGTCACCAGCGCATCACCGCGTAACACTTGGCGCGGGTGCCACACTGGAAGTGCAGGTCAGTCGGCTGTGAGGGAGAGGGACGCAGGATGAGTGACGACCAACCGTCGTGGGCCAAGCGCATCCGGGCGATGCGGGAGGCGCGAGGCTGGTCCCAGACGGAGGCAGCGGAGCAGATGCGCCGGCACTCCTCACGGGCGCTGCCTGAGACCGACCATCTGGCGCGGCGCTGGAAGGCATGGGAACTGGGGGAGAACAAGCCTGGCCGCGAGTACGCGCCGATCATCGCGGCGACTCTCAACACCGTCACGCAGTCCTTGTTCCCGCCCGAGGAAAAGCCGGAGGCGGGTCTGGAAATCCTCAATGCCACCGGCATGGACACACTGGAAATCGTGTCCCGGCTTCAGGCATCGGACGTGAACGATGCCACCCTTGAAGCCGTTCGCATCACAGTTGACAAGCTCTGCTCCGAGTACGCGCGACAGCCGCCCTTCGAGCTGATCGGAGAGGGTCGCCAGTGGCTTCGACGACTAGTCGAAATGCAGGAGCAACGTCTCAATTTCCGTCAGCGACGCGACACGTTGGAATTGGCCGGCTGGCTGGCGCTCCTGGTCGGTTGCCTCGAATATGACCTCGGCGACCGCCGCGCGGCCGAGGCGACCCGGCAGGCGGCTCTCAGTCTCGGACGTGAAGTCGGAAGCCCCGGTATTCTCGGGTGGGCTCACGAAATGAGTGCGTGGTTCGCTTTGACTGCAGGCGATTACCGTGGCGTGGTCGCGGCTGGGCAGGCGGGCGAGGCGGCAGCTGAAAATCACAGCGTATCGGTTCAGCTGATTGCACAGCAGGCGAAGGCGTACGCACGAATGGGGCGTCGCGAGGAGATGGAAAGCACCCTCGAACGTGGCCGCGTCGCGCTCGACAAGATGGAGTATCCGTCGAACATCGACAATCACTTCGTGGTTGATCCGTCCAAGTACGACTTCTACGTCATGGACTGCTACCGGCATGTGGGCGAAGACAGGATGGCGCGTGAGCTCTCGGACGAGGTGATCAGGGTCAGCTCGGGCTTCAACAACCAGGATCGTTGGCCGATGCGCATCGCGGAAGCTCAGATCACGCTGGGCGTCGTCGCAGCTCGTGAGGGTGACTTGGATGAGGCCGTGAGCTACGGCCGGAAGGCGATCGGGAGCGGTCGCAAGTCCCTGCCGTCTCTGGCGATGGTGTCGCAGGATCTGGCGGACGTCCTGCGCGAGCGCTATCCCGGTGAGCGCGAAGCGACGGAGTACCTGGAGCAGCTGCGGGCAATCCAGCGGCCGGCCTCATGAGCGACGCTACGGACTGGATATCCGCTGTCTCGACCGCCCTCGCGATGGGCTTCGCGGGGACCGCCGCGGTCTATGCGGCCAAATCCTGGGGCTCCGCGAAGAAGCAGGTCCAAGCGGCCGAGCGGCAAGTGGAAGCTGCGTATGAGCAGGTCAGAATCGCGGAAGCTGCTACGCAAAGGCAAGAGGAGCGTGCGGCAGCTGCCGATGAGCGCGCCGATCGCGCGGAAAATAGAGAACTGTTACAAGTCCAGGCGGCGGAAGAACGGTTCATTAAAGCCCAGCTAGATGCTCGTGCTCCGTACGTCTATCTTCGAACCCGGGACGGATACTCCGGCCTGGCTGGCATCACTTATAATGAGGAGGTGCTTAGCCCGGCGCCGCTCATAGCGGCGTTACCTAAGGAGGCCAGTAGATTAGCTTTCGATCCTGAGGCTCGCCTTCACAATTACGAACCAAAAGACGGGACAGAGATTCCGTCAGCCGAAGACTTCCTATTCGTGGTGACAATAACTGTTGATGCGGTCAATGTTTCGGATTACCCCGCGCGAATTAATGTGATCGATATTGGGGAGTTCGATGTCCTTGGTGACTTCCGGGGAAACGATATTATCGTTCCTCAGCGTGGCGCAAAAACAGTCGTACTGAGACGAGTGATCAGCTCTGCGGAGATTCGAGCGTCTGGAACCTCGGCGGGGATCGCGGACTTTAAAGGTTGTGTCGTGTATATGAAATTCTGGGCCCGTGATTTTAGCTACAGTGTCCGCGATGAGCTTAATCTGGGTGTGGATCTTCGATTCTTTGCGATGGATGGACAGCGTATTATCGTTTCGCGTACCCCTGCGTTTCTGATCAACGAAACCGCCGACATGGGCCCTGCCAGGGTCTACGAGCGGATCGAGGCGGCGAAGGAGCAGGCGGACGCGAGTTTGGCCAACCCCTGACCGGCAGTGTGGAGCGGTCCGAACTCACCTCAACCGGTGAGAGTCCCCGTTCCACCGCCGCGGTCGCCGCCAACGCAGGGGATCGCCGGAGGCGGCCACGTGGCGGAAGGCTGGCCGCACTCGGCGCGCGTTCTCCGTGTTTCAGCCTCTGGGTATGACATCCAGTTCTGACACCAACGGGTGTGACCCACCGTGGACAGATCTGAACGATGTTGGACGTCAAAACCATGTGAGTGCAGGAAAAACGCACATGCGAGAGGGGAAGCCCTTAATTTACACCCGAGCGGTCGCAGGTTCGAACCCTGCTGCGCCCACGCGGTCCTCTGGGTGGACTGTGTCCGCGGAACGCGCGGACTGGGTCGTCCCACGGTGTCTTTTGGGGGTGCAACCCCCAAACCCCGCCCGGCGGGCTTCGCCCCCGGGCCCCCACGGTGGTCGTCTTGGGTGGTCTTGCCCCCGGGCCCCCGCGGTGGTCGTCTTGGGTGGCCTTGCCTCCGGACCCCGCGGTGGTCGTCTTGGGTGGTCTTGCCTCCGGGCCCCGCGGTGGTCGTCTTGGGTGGTCTTGCCTCCGGGCCCCGCGGTGGTCGTCTTGGGTGGTCTTGCCTCCGGACCCCGCGGTGGTCGTCTTGGGTGGTCTTGCCCCCGGATTCCCGCGGTTGTCGTCTTGGGTGGGTTGTCTCCGGATTCCCGCGGTGGTCGGCTTGCGTGGGTGGTCTCCCGGGTTCCGGCGGTCGTCGGCTGGGGTGGTCGTGGCGGCGCCGGACGTTCCGGCGGTGGTCGTGGGGGGTGCGCCCGGAGCTGCCCCCGGCGGGGGTCGTCTTTGTCTGATCTGTAACGGTTGGTGATCGGTCGGGGACGGGTCGAGACCGGCGCGGCGGAGTGGCCCTACGCTG
This sequence comes from Amycolatopsis sp. DSM 110486, assembly GCF_019468465.1. Lineage (NCBI taxonomy): Bacteria > Bacillati > Actinomycetota > Actinomycetes > Pseudonocardiales > Pseudonocardiaceae > Amycolatopsis > Amycolatopsis sp. DSM 110486. Next base: position 5,926,915 of record NZ_CP080519.1, read on the forward strand.
GACCGGCGTGATCGGAGGGTCGCCGGTCTGCGGTGGGGGGACGAGTGGACGCGCAGCGTGCATATCGGCGGGTCAGCGGGACGTTCGGATTCTTCGCGCTGCTGTTCAGCACCGCGGTGGGCACGGCGGCCGTCGCTGACGGAGCGCTGAGCCGGTCGAGGGTGGAGTGGACGCCCGCGCTGGTGCTGGCGGGAATCGCAGTGGTCGGAGCGGTGGTGCTGCGGGCCGGGCGGAAGGTCGCGTCGGCGCGGTACGTCGAAGCCTCCAGGCGGCGGCGCCGGGCGGGGTTTTCGCCGGCGTTCCCGTTCACGCTGGCCGCCTGGGTGCTCGCCGCGGCGGGATTCGGGGCGGTGGCCGGCACCGCGGTCGTGGCCGGCGAACTCGGGGACGCCGAATCACATGCGCGCCTGCAGAACCTCGTGGACTTCCCGCGGCCGATTCTCCTGCTGTTCGCCGGGCTCGTGCTCCTGGCGGCCGCCGGGTACTACTCGTGGCGTTTTCGGGAACGGCACGAGCTGCTGGCGCTGCAGGCGGCGGGGATCGCGGTCTTGGTCGAGCCTGAGCCGCCGCGGCCGATCCAGACGACCCGGCTCTGGCTCGTCGGCACGCTGGTCGACGCCTCGCTGTTCGCCGGCGCGATCGTGCCCCGGCTGCTGTCCGACGGCGACCGCCCCACCTCGGACGAGCTCCTCAACGGCGGCTTTGGCGTCCTCGCCGGGCCGGCAGTCGTGAGCTTCTCGATCCTGCTGCTCATGATGGTCAACTGGTCGACCCGCCGATCCGCCTGGCGCGCCCTGTCCCACCCGGCTTCCCTCGGCGCCCTCGCCCTGGTGGCGATCGGCTACGCCCTCGACGCCGGCGCCGGCCTCTCGGTCGTCGGCGCCGTCATCGGCGTCGCCGGCATCCTCCTCGGGTCGATCACCTGCCTGAACATCATGACCCGTGGCGCCCAGCCGTGGATGGGCCTGCTGTACCTCGCCGGCAACTACGTCTACGGCTACCTCACCGCCCCGAACGGCGACTACGTCCTCCCGCAGGGCGTCACCGGCTGGATCATCGCCGTGCTGGCGGCGGCCTACGCGATCCGCGAGGCGATCAAGCACTACCGGGAGTGGACCGCGGTGGAGCCGCCGCCGTTCTGAGGCCGGCGGACCGGGGCCGGGCCTGCCCCCTCGACAGGCCCGGCCGCGTGGTGCGCGTCGCGGGCGAACGTGGAGTAGGAGGCTCGGCGGGCCCCGGTGGATACGTCGGAGACTGCGGCAAACGGGTGATCTTCCGAGACCGACGAGGACCCGACGAGGACCGACGCTGTCAGGCGGCGGTCCACGCGTGCTCGGTCAGGCTCGGGTGCAGGGGAGCGGCCACGAGCCGGTTGGCGAACGTCGAAAGCGTGTACGCGCCGATGCCCAGCACCACCTCGAGTGCCTGCCGCGGGGTGTAGCCGGCGGCGAGGAACGCGTCGAGGTCAGCAGCAGGCACATCACCGGTCGTCGCGAACGTGGTCAAGGCGAACTGGCGCAGCGCCTCCAGCCGAGGCACGGGCAATGGCGCCGACGCGCGCAGCGCGGCGATCAGCGAAGCCGGCGCGTCGAGCTGCACCAGCTTCGCGGTGTGCATCGCGACGCAGAAGTGGCAGCTGTTGCGCGTGGATACCACCAGGATCAGCGTCTCGCGCTCCAGCAGCGACAACGTGGTGGTCTCGAACAGGGCGCTCAGCTTGAGGAACCCGTTCAGCAGCTCCGGCGACGTCGCCAACCGGGCGACGGCGGCCGGCAGTGAGCCGAACTGGGCTTCGGTCGCGGCCAGTGCGCGGCGGGCGGCCGGTGGGGCGGTCTCGGCGGTGTGCTCGGGGAAGTGCGGCACGGAACCCTCCTGGGGTAAAGTCGTCAACGTGGTTGTCGAATTCCAGAAGGTAAACCTGGTTGTCGAATTTGGCAAGCGGCATGGCTGACGCGCCCGGCTTCGAGCTGCCGTTGCTGCTGTTCTCGGGCTTCCGCACGCTGATCGACGACCTGCACGCCGAGCTCGCCCGCCAGGGGCACCCCGACGTGCGCCCCGCGTTCGGCTTCGCGATGCAGGCCATCGGACCGCGCGGGGCCACCGCGTCGGAGCTGGGCAAGCGGCTCGGCGTCTCGAAGCAGGCCGCGGGCAAGACCGTCGACCGCCTGGAGCAGCTCGGGTACGCCGAGCGCGCCGACGACCCCGAGGACGCCCGCCGCAAGCTCGTGCGGCTCACCCCGCGCGGCATCGACTCCCTCGCCCGCTCCGCCGCCATCTTCGAAACGCTGCGCGCGAACTGGGTGGGCGAGCTCGGCGCCGACCGCGTCCGCGCCCTCGAAGCCGACCTGCGCACCATGACCGGCGGCGGCTTCCGGCTCGACGTCGCGGGCTGGTTCGCCGGGTAGCGCGTCAGCCGTTGCGCGACTCCTGGGCCAGCTTCGCCACCTGGCTCGTCAGCAAGTCGATCTCGCCCTCGGTGTTGTAGTAGTGCACCGACGCGCGGACGAGGTCGGGCAGGTCGCGGGCGGTGAAGTCGTACTGCGCCGAGGTCGCGTGGGTCACGCTCGTGTTGATCTTCGCGGCCGAAAGCCGCACCTTCACCTGCTCCGCGCCGAGGCCGTCGAGGCTGAACGCGACGAGCCCGCACTTGCGCGCGCCGACGTCGTGCACCCGCACGCCGTCGAGGTCACCGAGGCGGCCGCGCAGCGTCGCGCCCAGCTCGGCCACGCGGTGCTCGATCGCCGGCAGGCCCCATTCGAGCGCGTAGTCGACGGCCGCGCCGAGCCCCAGCACGGCCGCGTAGTCGCGTTCCCAGACCTCGAACCGCTTCGCCGTGGGGTCCACCACGAACTCGTCCGGCGACTCCCAGCTGGCCGAGTGGAGGTCGAGCATCGCCGGCTCGAGCTGCTCGCGCAGCCGCGGGTGCACGTAAAGGAAGCCGGTGCCGCGCGGCCCGCGCAGGTACTTGCGGCCGGTAGCCGACAGTGCGTCGCACTGCAGCAGCTCCACGTCGAGGTCGAGCTGCCCGGCCGACTGGCACGCGTCGAGCAGGAACGGGATCCCGGCCTCGCGCGCGACCTTGCCGATCTCCTCGGCCGGGTTCACCAGGCCGCACTGCGTCGGCACGTGGCTCACGGCGATGAGCTTCACGTCGTCGTCGATCAGGCGGCGCAGGTCGGCCACGTCGAGCTGGCCGGTCTCGTCGTCGGCGACCACCTCCACGCGCGCCCCGGTGCGGCGCGCCACCTGGAGGTAGGCGATCGCGTTGCTCGCGTACTCGGCGCGGGAGGTCAGGATCCGGTCGCCCGGGCCGAAGCGCAGCGCGTAGAAGACCGCCTGCCACGAGCGTGTCGCGTTGTCCGTGATCGCGATGTCCTCGGGCGCGGCGTTGATCAGCCTCGCCACGGACGTGTACACGGCCTCGGTGCGCTCGGCCGCCGCCGCGGCGGCCTCGTAGCCGCCGACCAGCGCTTCGGCTCGCAGGTAGTCGACCATCGTGTCGGTGACGCGGGCCGGCGGGAGCGCCGAACCGGCGTTGTTGAAGTGGACGACGCCGGTGCAGCCGGGCGTCTCGGCGCGGGCGCGGGCCACGTCGGCGGGCTGGATGCTGACCATGTGAACTGAATACAGTAGGGCCAGTCTGTATGCAATACTGCGCGGATGACCAAGCGACTCCTGCGGGGTGAGCTCATCGAGGAGATCACCGCGCGCGTGCTCGACGGCCGGCTGGACGCCCGGATCAACGAGGTGCACCTCGCGCGCGAGCTCGGCGTGAGCCGCACGCCGCTGCGGGAAGCGCTGATCGGGCTCGCCGACCGCGGGCTGCTCGTCGCCGCGCCCGGTCGCGGGTTCCTCGTCGCGCCGCTCGACCCGGAGGAGGCCCGGCGGCTCTACCCGCTGGTCGCCGAGCTGGAGTCGCTCGCCTTGCGCTGGACCTCGCCGCTGGACCTGACCCTCCTGCCGGACGCGCTCGACGCGATCGCCGACGAGATGGCGGCTCGGCCCGCCGGCGCCGATCTGTCCACTGTGGACGATCGCTGGCACGAGCTGTTGCTCTCCCGCTGCGGCAACCCGCACCTGCTGCGCTTGATCGAGCAGACCAAACCTCTGCTCAAACGCTACGAATCCGTGTACTTCGGCGGCCCCGAGCGGGCCGCCGAGAGTATCGACGAGCACCGGGGGATCGCCGACGCGCTGCGTTCCGGCGACGGGCCCGGCGCGACGGCGCTGCTCGTGCGCAACTGGGTCAAGGCACTGGCGTACCTCGAACGGAGCTGAACGTATGAAGGTCTTCGCGCACCTGTCGGACATCCACCTCGACGGCGGCGAACGCGCCGACGCGCGCGCCGCCGCGGTGCTCGACTACCTGCGCGCCCTCGAGCGCCCGGTCGAGGCCGTGTTCGTGACGGGCGACCTCGCCGACCACGGCCTGCCCGAGGAGTACCGCCGCGCGACCGAGCTGCTCAAGCACCCCGCGCCCGTGCTTACGTGTCCTGGCAACCACGACGTGCGCGAGGCCTTCCGCGAGGTCCTGCTCGGCGAGCCGGCGAGCGTCGCCCCGGTGAATGTCGCCACCGATGTGAACGGCGTCCTCGTGGCCATGTGCGACTCGACGATTCCCGGCGAGGGCGCGGGTTATCTCGAAGACGCGACGCTCGCGTGGCTCGACGAAGCGCTCACCGCCCACGACGGTCCCGCGTTCGTCGCGTTCCACCACCCGCCGGTCGAGGTCGGCATCCCGCTCGTGGACGCCATCCGCCAGACCGGCGAAGACCGCCTCGCCGAGGTCCTGCGGCGCCACCCGCGGGTGCTCGCGCTGCTCTGCGGCCACGTCCACACCGGCGCCGCCACCACGTTCGCGGGCGTGCCCGTGCGCGTCGCCCCGGGCGTCGTCTCCGGTGGGCTGCTGCCCGTCGAGCCCGGCGCCGACCGCTCCTGGGCCGAGGGCGGGCCGATCGACCTCGAGCGGCCGCCGTCGCTGCTGCTGCACGTGCGGCACGACGACGGCCGGCTCACCACCCACCAGCGGGTGGTGCCGTTCAGCGGCTGAAGACGGGCAGCGTGACCCGCGACGGGTGCGCCGCGTCGTGGAAGATCTCGAACCGGTTCGCCTTGCCGTCGACGGCGCTCGCCACCGGTTCGCCCGTGCCGTGGTTACGGGCGAAGCGCGGGAACGCACCGCCCGCCACCTGCACGCGCAGCCGGTGGCCGCGGCGGAACCGGTAGGCCGTCGGGTCGAGCTGAACCCGCACCGTCACGATCCCGTGGGCGTCCGCCTCGGGCGCGCCGGGCCGCAGCCGGAGGATGCCGTCGGTGACGTTGCGGGAGCGCCCGTCCTGGTCCACGTCGCAGAGCCGCACGTACACGTCGGCGTGGCCGAGTTCGGTGCGCACGAACACGGTCGCGCTCGCCTCGCCGATCACGTCGAGGTCGGCGATCAGCGGTTCGCCGGTGAACACGAGCACGTCGTCGCGGGCCTCGACCACGTTGTTGTCCTGCTGCTTGTTGGTGCCCGTCAGCAGTGGCCCGCCGACCGCGGGTGTCGGGTCGGCGGGGTCGTAGGTGAACGCGGTGGGCCGGGCTTCGCCGTCGACCACCTCGCCGAGGCCGCCGATCGGCCGCAGGTGCGAGTCGGTGGCCGTGGACTCGGGCGGCCACGCGTCGAAGTCGAGCCAGGTCGCCGCCTGCTGCAGGTACAGCCGCACGGGGGAGCGCTGCAGCTGCGCGCGGTCGTCGAGCAGGTGCGCGCGCAGGAACCCGACCTGGTCCTGCACGGAGATCCGCAGGCTGGCCGGGTCGCCGTGGGCCCACGGCCCGATCGTGATCCGCGGCGCGCGCCCGGCGTCCTGCAGCGTGCGGAAGTCGCGCAGCTGCCCCTGGATGAACAGGTCGTACCACCCGGTGACCATGCTGACGGGCACGGTGAGCCCGGCGACCTCCGCGCTGTGGTCGGACATGGCCCAGTAGCCGTCGTCCGGTTCGGCGTGGGTGGTCACGTCGCGCAGGAACAGCACCTGCTTGCCGATCGCGGCCACATCGGCGGCGTTCAGCGGCAGGTGCGCCATTGCGCGGCGCGTCTTGCGCGTCTGCACCGGGTTCGGCAGCCCGCCGAACCGCTCCTCCTGCCGGCCGATCATGGCCGACCACGACACCATGTTGTCGGCCGCGAGCACCCCGCCCGGGTAGAACGTGCTCACGAACTCCGAAGCCGTCACGCCCAGCGCCATCGCCTCGAGCGGCGGGTCGAGGTAGGGCCCGATCGCCCATTGCGTGTGCCCGAGGTAGCTCAGGCCCGCCGTCGCCAGCCGCCCGTCGCACCACGGCTGCTCGCGCAGCCACTCGGCGGTGGCGATGCCGTCCTCGCGTTCGAGGTGGAACGGGCGGAACTCGCCCTCGGAGCCGAACGTGCCGCGCGTGCTCTGCACGACTGTCTGCAGGCCGTGGCGCGCGAAGACGCTGCCGAAGAGCGCGGCGATCGGCCCGCTGCGCCCGTACGGCGTGCGCACGAGCACGACCGGCCCCGAACGCCGGCCGGCCGGCGTGTACCGGTCGGCCACGAGGTGGACCCCGTCGGGCATGGGTATCCGCAGGCCCTTGGTGGCGACGGGGGCCGGGCCCTCCGCCTTCGGGAGACCGAGCAGGAGGTCGGCGATGCGCTGCAGCACAGGTTTACCCCTTTCACCAAGCCGGACGCTTTCGAAGCTACCCGTCTCGCGTGAGCGGGGTCACGCAGCGCGCGGGCGGCCCTCGAGTTCCGCGGTCACCCGCAGCGCCGGGTTCGTGAACGGTTCGAGCACGCCGGCGTCGACCCCGCACCGCTCCAGCGCCGCCGCGAGCACGGCATGCCGCGCGCGATCGCCGCCGTCGGCGATCTTCAGCGCCACGGCCGTGCCGTCGGGCAACGCGGCGAGCTGCACGGCCTCGAACCCGTCCTTCGCGAGGAGCCCGGGCACCGCGCGCATCACCGCGGTGACGTCCCGCCGGGTGCCGCCCACGAGGTCCGGGTGCTGCCGGATCCCTTGGGCCACCAGGCTTTCCGGTGTGCCGGGCGCCGCGGTCGCCAGCCGCGAGGCCGCTCGGGCGAGTCCCCGCAGCGACATTGCGAACAGCGGCGCACCGCACCCGTCGACGGCCACGCGCGGCACGGTCTGCCCGGTGAGGTCTTCGACGGTCGCGCGGATCGCGAGCTGCAACGGGTGCCCGGGCTCGAGGTACGTGCGCGGGTCCCAGCCCTGCTCCCGGCAGGTGGCGAGCATGGCCGCGTGCTTGCCGGAGCAGTTGTGCGCCAGGCGCGCGGGCGGCCGGCCCTCGGCGACCCACGCGTCGCGTTCGACCGGGTCGAACGGGTAGTCGGCCGGGTTGCCGAGGTCCTCGGCGGTCAGGCCATGGCCGGCCAGCACGGCGGCCGCGGCGTCGAGGTGCCGGCGCTCGCCCGAGTGACTGGCCGCGGCGATCGCGAACCCCGCAGGCGGCAGCCGCAGGCCCAGCCGTGCCATCGCCGTGGCCTGGAGCGGCTTCACCGTCGAACGCGGGTACATCGCGACGTCCGGGTCGCCGGCGGAGAAGAGCGTGGACCAGTCCGGCGCGAGGGCGATCACCGAACCGTGGTGCACGCCTTCGACCATGCCGTCGCGCACGAGGTGGACCAGGGGGACGTGGCGCGGCACGCGCTGTTCGGGAGTGCTCACCGTTCGGCCTTCTCGAACGCGCTCATGGAGATGTGGTGGGACTTCAGCGCCTTGTTGTAGCCGGCGTCACCGGCGTCGGCGTGCTTCTCCGTTTCGCCGGACGACGGAAGGGTCTGCGCACTCACGTTTTTCAGTCGTTCCTGTTCTGCTTCGCCGTGCGGCCCGGCCGCACGATGGTGGTCAGCGCCTGCTCGACGTGCGCGAGGTGCGCCGTCATCGCGGCCACGGCCGCCTCTTCGGAGCCCTCGGTGATCGCCGTGACGATCCGCCGGTGCTCCACGTTCGACTCCGCGCGCCGGTCGCCCAGCTGGTTGAGGAAGGCCGACTGGCGGGCCAGCGCGTCGCGGATCTCCTCGATGACCTTGGCGAACACCGGGTTGCCCGAGGCTTGGGCGATGGTGATGTGGAACAGCGAGTCGAGTGCCACCCACGCCGTGTTGTCGGTCTCGAGCTCCATCCGCTCGGCGAGGTGGCCGAGCAGGTCGAGGTGGTCGGCGTCGCGGCGCAGCGCCGCGTAGCCGGCCACGGGGATCTCGACGTGGCGGCGCACCTCGATGAGGTCGCGGGCCGAATAGTCGCCGAAAGTGGGGTTCTCGGCCGGGCCGGTCGCGGTGACGAACGTGCCCTTGCCGGTGCGGGAGACGGTGAGCCCGAGCGCCTGCAGCCCGCGCAGCGCCTCGCGGATCACCGAGCGGCTGACCTCGAACTCCTTGCTCAGCGCGGCTTCGGACGGCAGCTTGTCGCCCACGGCGTACTCGCCGCGTTCGATGGCGCGGCGCAGGTAGGCCAGCACAGCCTCCATGGCGCTCACGCGACGGGGGCCTTGTCCGGCTGTCTGGCTGTCAGACAGGTTCATGGAACGAGATCGTGAAGTTCCGCCGAACCGGTGTCAAGTCAGGTGGAGGTCTGCCACATCCGGACTGGGGGAATCACCGGAATTCTGTGGGCCGGTTCACTCGCCCCGGTTCTGTCGGTGGGGCGTGCGAGGGTGTCGCCGTGGCGTCACCCGCGAAGGTTTCGTCGGGCCCCGGGCGGCATGTCGGCGGGCGCGGCGGGCGGGTGAGGAGAGAGGATCCCTACCGAGCCGCACAGCGCGAGCGCGGACTAGGGTGGAGGACCCCGGGCCGCGCCGCAGCAACAACCGGGAAGCCGTCTGCCTAGGGGAGGTTTTCGCTGGTGTCGAACGATTCCTTCGTCCACCTGCACGTCCACACCGAGTACTCGATGCTCGACGGTGCGGCGAAGATCGGACCCCTCTTCGCCGAGGCGGCGCGGCTGGGCATGCCCGCGGTGGGCATGACCGACCACGGCAACATGTACGGCGGCGACGAGTTCTACCAGACCTCCAAGAAGCACGGCCTGAAGCCGATCATCGGCATCGAGGCCTACATCGCGCCGGAGAGCCGCTTCCACAAGAAGCCGGTGTTCTGGGGCCAGGCCAGCCAGCGCGGCTCGGACGAGTTCGGTGAGGGCGGCGACGTCTCCGGTGCCGGCGCGTACACGCACATGACGATGCTGGCCGAGAACGCCACCGGGCTGCGGAACCTGTTCAAACTCTCGTCGGTCGCCTCGATCCAGGGCTACTACCGCAAACCGCGCATGGACCGCGAGGTGATCGCGGAGAACCACGAAGGCATCATTGCCACCACCGGCTGCCCGTCGGGCGAGGTGCAGACCCGCCTGCGGCTGGGCCAGCGCGAGGCCGCGATCCAGGCCGCGTCGGACTACAAGGACATCTTCGGCGCCGACAACTTCTTCCTCGAGCTGATGGACCACGGCCTGCCGATCGAGCGGTCCGTGCGCGAGGGCCTACTCGAGGTCGGCAAGCTGCTCGACCTCAAGCCGCTCGCGACCAACGACTCGCACTACGTCACCAAGGACCAGGCCGACACGCACTCGGCGCTGCTGTGCGTGCAGGCGGGCAAGACGCTCAACGACCCGACCCGGTTCAAGTTCGACGGCGACGGCTACTTCCTCAAGTCGGCCGAGGACATGCGGCAGTACTGGGACAAGGAGGTCCCGGGCGCGGCCGACAGCACGCTCCTGATCGCCGAGCGAGTGCAGTCCTACGAAGAGGTCTACTCGCACAAGGACCGCATGCCGGTCTTCGAGGTGCCCGAGGGCCACACCGAGGCGACGTGGCTGCGCCACCAAGTGGCCGAGGGCCTCCGGTGGCGCTTCCCGGCCGGCGTGCCCGACGGCTACGAGGAGCGCTGCGACTACGAGCTCGGCGTCATCGAGCAGAAGGGCTTCCCGGCCTACTTCCTCATCGTCGCCGACCTCATCCAGCACGCGCGCGAGGTCGGCATCCTGGTCGGCCCCGGTCGCGGTTCCGCCGCCGGCGCGCTCGTCGCGTACGCGCTGGGCATCACGAACCTCGACCCGATCCCGCAGAAGCTGCTGTTCGAACGGTTCCTGAACCCCGAGCGCATGTCGATGCCCGACATCGACATCGACTTCGACGACCGCCGCCGCGGCGAGATGATCCGCTACGCCACCGACAAGTACGGCGCCGACCGCGTCGCGCAGGTGATCACGTTCGGCACGATTAAAACCAAGGCCGCGATCAAGGACTCGGCTCGCGTGCACTTCGGCCAGCCGGGCTACTCGATCGCGGACAAGATCTCCAAGGCGCTGCCGCCGCCGATCATGGCCAAGGACATCCCGCTGTCCGGCATCGTCGACACCAAGCACGAGCGCTACGCCGAAGCCGCGGAGGTCCGTGCCCTCGTCGAGACCGACGAGGAGTGCAAGACGATCTTCGACACCGCGCGCGGGCTCGAGGGCCTGATCCGAAACGCCGGTGTGCACGCCTGCGCGGTGATCATGTCGAGCGAGCCGCTGACCGACGCGATCCCGGTGTGGCAGCGCGACGACGGCTCGATCATCACCGGCTGGGACTACCCGTCGTGCGAGAACATCGGCCTGCTGAAGATGGACTTCCTGGGCCTGCGCAACCTCACGGTGATCGGCGACGCGCTGGCCAACATCAAGACCAACCGCGGCGAGGAGATCGACCTCGACCGCCTCGGCTTCGACGATCCCGAGGCCTACAAGCTCCTGGGCCGCGGTGACACGCTCGGCGTGTTCCAGCTCGACGGTGGCGCGATGCGCGACCTGCTGCGCCGCATGCTGCCGACCGGATTCGAGGACATCGTCGCGGTTCTCGCGCTGTACCGCCCCGGCCCGATGGGCATGAACGCGCACAACGACTACGCCGACCGCAAGAACAACCGGCAGAAGGTCACGCCGATCCACCCGGAGCTGGAGGACCCGCTGCGGGAGATCCTGTCCGAGACCTACGGCCTGATCGTGTACCAAGAGCAGATCATGCAGATCGCGCAGAAGGTCGCGGGCTACACGATGGGCCGAGCGGACACGCTGCGCCGAGCCATGGGCAAGAAGAAGAAGGAAGTCCTCGAGAAGGAGTACGAGGGCTTCGAAGAGGGCATGAAGGCCAGTCCCCTGCTGCCCGGCGGCTTCTCGCCCGAAGCGGTCAAGGCGCTGTGGGACACGATCCTCCCGTTCGCCGGCTACGCGTTCAACAAGAGCCACGCGGCCGCGTACGGCCTGATCGCGTACTGGACGGCCTACCTCAAGGCGAACTACACGCCGGAGTACATGGCCGCGCTGCTCACGTCGGTGGGTGACAACAAGGACAAGTCGGCCATCTACCTGTCGGAGTGCCGCCGGCTCGGCATCAAGGTGCTGCCGCCGGACGTCAACGAGTCGGCCCTGCGGTTCGCGGCCGTCGGGACCGACATCCGCTTCGGGCTGGGTGCCGTGCGCAACGTCGGCGCCAACGTGGTGGAGTCGGTCATCAAGACGCGCGAGGAGAAGGGCAAGTACTCCTCGTTCACCGATTTCCTCGACAAGTCGGAGCTGGTGGCCTGCAACAAGCGGGTCATGGAGTCGCTGATCAAGGCCGGCGGGTTCGACACGATGGGCCACACTCGCCTGTCGATGATCCAGGTGCACGAGGACGCGGTGGAAGCCGTCGTCCCGCTCAAGCGCCAGGAGGCCATGGGCCAGTTCGACCTGTTCGGCTCCTTCGGCGGGGACGACGACTCGGCCGAGGCCACGCCGTCCTCGTCGCCGCTCGCGCACCTGAAGTTCGGCGAGGAGGAGTACCCGCGCAAGCAGCTGCTCGCCTACGAACGGGAGATGCTGGGCCTCTACGTGTCCGCCCACCCGCTCGACGGTGCCGAGCGCATCCTGCGCAAGCACGCGCCCAAGCCGATCGCCGGCCTGCTCGCCGATCCGCCGAGGGAGGGCGAGGTCGTGATCTCGGGCCTGCTCACCTCGCTGGAGCGGCGCGTGAACAAAAAGGGCGAGCCCTGGGCGATCTGCACGGTCGAGGACATGGACGCCGCCATCGAGGTGCTGTTCTTCGCGAAGGCGTACTCGATGTTCGGCGCGGACCTGGTCGAGGACAACGCGGTGCTGGTCAAGGGCCGGGTCAACTGGCGCGAGGACAAGATGTCGGTGTTCGGTGGCGGGCTCGTGCCGCTGGACCTGTCCGAGATCGGCAACGGCGACGAGGAACCACCACTGATGCTGCTGGCCGCCGCCGAGAAGATCGACCAGTCGGTGGTGAGCGAGCTCAAGTCGACGCTGCTGGCGCACAAGGGCGAGACCCCGGTGCACCTGAAGCTCGTCGGCAAGAACCAGACCGTGTTCGCGCTTTACGATTACCCGGTGAAGGTCAGTTCGATGCTCATCGGTGAGCTCAAGGGCATCCCCGGGATCACCGCCAACACCTGATGACGGAGTACGTGCCGGACCCGCGCCGGTGGCGGGCACTCGCCGTCACGCTGGCGGCCGGGCTCATGACGCTGCTCGACGTCAGCATCGTCAACACGGCACTGCCGGCGATGCAGCGCGGCCTGAACACCGGCAGCGGCACGGTCCAGTGGGTCGTGTCGGGTTACGCGCTCACGTTCGGCCTGGTCCTGGTCACGGGCGGCCGGCTCGGCGACGCGCTGGGCCGGCGCCGGATGTTCCTCATCGCGCTGGCGGCGTTCGTGGCCACGAGTGTGCTGGCCGGCGCGGCGACCGGCCCCACCATGCTGGTGATCGCGCGGCTCGCCCAGGGCTGCGCGGCCGGCCTGCTGACGCCGCAGAACAGCGGCCTGATCCAGGACCTGTTCCGCGGCGCCGAGCGCGGCCGTGCGTTCGGCATCTTCGGCGCCGTCGTGGGGATCTCCACGGCTGTGGGGCCGGTGCTGGGCGGCGTGATCCTCGCGGTGTTCGGCGACCCCGGCGGCTGGCGGTGGGTGTTCTTCGTGAACGTGCCGGTGGGCGCCGTCGCGTTCGTGCTGGCGATGCGGCTCCTGCCGAAGACCGAACGCAGGCCGATGCGAGTGCGCTCGGAGATCGACTTCGTCGGCATCGCGCTGCTCGCGATCACCGTGCTCGGGGTGCTGCTGCCACTCGTGGAATCGGAGCAGGGCGGTCTCGCGAAGCTGTGGTGGCTCTTCCCCGTGGCGGTGGTGTTCGGCATCGGTTTCGTGCGGTGGGAACGCCGGGTGGTCGCGCGCGAACGGTCGCCGCTGCTGGACGTCCGGCTGTTCACGGGCACGCCGGGCTACTCGGCCGGCGCCGCGGTGGGTGCGCTGTACTTCTGCGGGTTCGCCGGGATCTGGCTCGTTTTCGCGTTGTTCTTCCAACAGGGGCTGGGGTACACGCCGCTGCAGTCGGGGCTTTCGGTCACGCCGTTCGCGATCGGTTCGGCCGTTTCGGCGGCGGTCGCGGGCAGGCTCGTGCCGCGGTTCGGCCGCCGGTTGTCCGTCACGGGACTGAGCCTGGTGGCGTTCGCGCTGCTCTTGGTGGCGCTGGTGGTGGAGCTCGTGCCGCCGTCCGCGGCCGGGTTCGCGGTGGCGCTGCCGTTGCTGATCGGCGGCATCGGCGGCGGCATGGTGCTGGCGCCGAACACCACGCTGACGCTGGAGTGCGTGCCCACGTCGATGGCGGGCGTCGCCGGTGGCGCCCTGCAGACCGGGCAGCGCATCGGCACGGCGATCGGCACGGCTGTGCTGGCGTCGGTCTTCCAGTCGGTGGTGGTGGGCTCGAACCGGGACTACTCGCTGGCCCTCACCACGGCGATGTGCTGCTCGGCCGGGCTCACGTGCGTCGCGCTCGTGCTGGCTGTACTGGAGCTGCGGGCGCGTCGCAACAGGGCTGCGCGTGACGAGGACCGTGCCGCTGCGGAAGCGGCTGCCGGCGTTCACCGACAGTGAGCAGATCACGCTCACTCAGCACTACAGGTGAATTACTTTCAGCGAATCCGCGATGCTCCATCCGAGTGACACGCTACGTTTGACACTGGTGCTACTCAGAGCAACCGGGTAGACCTTATGGAGCCTTCAGCACGACACTTTGGCTACCTACAGTGGCATTTCGATCGATCGACCGGGGATGGGTCGATCGGGCGAGCGGCTGAGAGTTCCGGAGTTCCATGGAATGGACACTCTTGGTCACCTCCCAGGCAACGGATCGTCGGCGTCCGCGGGGGACCGTACGGCGACCGCCGGGAGCATTGCCCCCGAGGTGGCGAGGGAGTGCGGCGAAGGCGTTCGGGCGGGTCCGGAAGAGGGGGAACCGGGCCCGCCCTTTCTCACCTCGGATTTTCTCCCCTTTCACCCTCTGTTGGGGGTCGTACTCGCCTGAGCGCTTTGGCCGTGTTGGGATGGCGGCGTTCGTCGGGTGAGTGCGGGGAGCGTCGATGTCCCAAGGGATTTTTCCGGTCCAGCGGTTCCGGGTGTGGTACCGGCCGATGCGGTCGCGCGACAGCGGTGAGAACCACCGCGTGTCCACCCCGCTGGAATTGCTGTTCGACCTGTGTTTCGTCGTCGCGGTGGGCGCCGCGAGCGCCGACCTGCACCACGAGCTGGTCGAAGGGCACATCGGCCACGGTGTGCTGAGCTACGCGATGGTGTTCTTCGCGATCTGGTGGGGCTGGCTGAACTTCAGCTGGTTCGCCTCCGCGTTCGACACCGACGACGTGCCCTACCGGCTGGCCACCCTCGTGCAGATCGCCGGCGGCCTCACCGTCGCGGCCGGCGTGGACCGCGCGTTCAACGGCGACTTCCGCGTGGTGATGGTCGGCTACGTACTGATGCGCCTCGCGATGGTGACCCAGTGGCTGCGCGCCGCGAAATCGGATCCCGAACGCCGCACGACGGCGCTCTGGTACGCGGGCGGGATCACCGTCGTGCAGGTGTTGTGGGTCGCCGACGCGTTGATCGGCTTCCCTCAGACCACGGCGGCGATCGTGTTCGCGGTGCTGGTGGTCTGCGAGCTCGCGGTGCCGAGCATCGCGGAGTCGCGGGGAGGTACTTCGTGGCACCCGCACCACATCGCCGAGCGCTACGGGCTCTTCACTCTGATCGTGCTCGGCGAGGTGGTGCTGAGCGCCACCACCGCCGTGAAGGAGGGCGTGTCCGAGGGCGAGCACGTCGGCACGCTAATCGGGCTCGCCGCGGCGGGGCTCGTGCTGGTGTTTTCGATGTGGTGGCTGTACTTCGACCAGCCGGGGCACCTGCGGCTCGTGCGTCACCCGTCGCTGCTGAGCACGTCGAGCTGGGGGTACGGGCACTACCTGATCTTCGCTTCCGCCGCGGCGGTCGGGACGGGCCTCGAGCTGGCGGTGGACTACGACACGCACCACAGCGCGATCAGCGGTCTCGCCACGGCGCTCGCGGTGACGGTGCCGGTCGCGGTGTTCCTGCTGAGCGTGTGGCTGCTGCACATCGGGCCGACGAACGAGTGCCGGGAGATCGCGATCGGATACCCGGTCACCGCGGTGCTCGTGCTGGCGGCTTCGTTCGGGCCGGCGCCCATTCACGTCGCGGCGGTGCTGGCGGCTGCGTTGGTGGCGCTGACGGTGTTCGCGACCC